>NZ_JBFTOF010000043.1:0-22626 GCF_056397845.1 Rhizobium sp. 05L419 | reverse complement strand
CATTCGACGAACCCAATCGARCGTCTCAACGGCGAAATCAAGCGMCGMACSGAGGTCGTCGGCATCTTTCCRAACGACGAWGCCATYGTCCGYCTSGTSGGYGCAYTGCTGCTCGAACAGAATGAYGAATGGGCCGTCCAACGSGCCAGRTACMTGACMCTTGAGACCATGGCGCAAATGAGCGATGATCCSCAAATCAGTCTGCCCGCTGTGGCACGCTGATATCCCTCCGGCCCTATGTCGGAAAGCACGGCCACCAGCCGCGACCTACACCACCTCCCGGGACACGATCCCAAAGACTCGTAGACCGAGGTAAGACCGCGCCTAGAGGGGCATGAACCCGCCAAACCACAACCAAAGGCCGGCGAAGACCATATAAAGGAGCGTCATCGGTAAGCCAGCTTTTGCATGGTCCCCTCGGACGCCGCCGCTTCTTTGGTCGAGGACGACGATTTCCTGACTCTCCAATTCGAAATCTCAGCGAGTAAGGACCTGCATCAAGTACATCGAAATTCTAATTTGAGACATCACTAAATATATTGTATGCTGCAGATGTCAGGGCTCATGCAAGATAGGCGATGGTCAATCGTGATCACTGCAGCTCAGATGCGGGCTGCAAGAGCCCTCCTCGGCATCGATCAGCGCCAACTGGCCGAGCGGGCGGGAATTTCGGTTCCCACGATCCAGCGTATGGAAGCAAGCGTCGGCGTCGTTCGAGGCAACGTGGAGTCGCTGATGCGGTTGCTAGCCGCTCTGGAGAGTGCGGGGATCGAACTCATCAACGAGGGGGCTGCCAGTAGGGACGGCGGACGAGGGGTCCGACTGAAAACAAGAGCCAAACCGCTCGAAGACAGGACAGAAACGTCATCCGCCCCCGGAAGTAAGGCGAGGTCGCGTTCATGACGCCCCTCTTCGTCATCCTGTCATGCGTTGCCATGTTCTTGCTGACGGGGGCGCTCGGGGTTTTGATGGGGCGGTCGCACCGGGCGACTCCGGCAATCTACGGTCTGTGCCTCCTGCCCTCGGCCATTGCTTTCGCAACCAGCCTGATGCATCTGGCGACATCTATCGTCGAAGTGCCGACCCTCGTCCTTCCCATCGGCCTGCCGTGGCTCGGCGCTCATTTCCGGCTCGACGCGCTCTCGTCCTTCTTTCTCCTCGTGACCAATCTCGGCAGCCTGCTTTCCAGCCTCTACGGTCTCGGTTACGGCCGGCACGAACACGCACCGCACCGGGTACTGCCGTTTTTCCCTGCCTTCATCGCCGGCATGAATCTGGTACTGCTGGCCGACGATGCGTTCACTTTCCTGATCTCGTGGGAATTCATGTCGCTCGCCTCGTGGGCACTGGTGATGGCGCACCACCGCAATGCCGACAACCGCCGGGCGGGTTATCTCTATATCGTGATGGCAAGCTTCGGGACGCTGGCTCTGCTGCTTGCCTTCGGCCTGCTTGCCGGACCCGAGGGCTCCTACGGCTTTGCCACGATTCGCGCGGCTGAACATGCACCGCTCACGGCAGGCCTGGTCCTGATCCTCCTGCTACTTGGCGCCGGTTCCAAGGCTGGGCTCGTGCCCTTGCATGTCTGGCTGCCTCTGGCCCATCCCGCCGCACCGAGCCACGTCTCAGCGCTGATGAGCGGCGTCATGACGAAAATTGCGATATACGGCTTCATCCGAGTAACCTTCGACCTCCTCGGGGCGCCGATGTGGTGGTCGGGGCTCATCGTTCTGCTGTTGGGCGCTGTGACGGCAGCGCTCGGCATCCTACATGCCTTGATGGAACGCGACCTCAAACGCCTGCTCGCCTACAGCACGATCGAGAATATCGGCGTCATTTTTGTCAGCCTCGGCCTGGCACTGGCGTTCAAGGCAAACGGCATGGGCCTGGCGGCGGCGCTGGCTCTGACTGCGGCCTTGTTCCACGTCTTCAACCATTCGCTCTTCAAGAGCCTCCTGTTCTTCGGCGCGGGTGCCGTGCTGACCTCAACCGGCGAGCGGGACATGGAGAAGCTCGGCGGCCTCATCCATCGCATGCCCGTCACCAGCTTCGCCTTCCTTGTCGGCTGCGTTGCGATCTCCGCCTTGCCGCCGTTCAATGGATTCGCCTCCGAATGGCTGGCCTTCCAAGCGATATTGCAAAGCCCCGATCTGCCGCAATGGGCGCTGAAGATGGCCGTGCCGGCCGTCGGCGGCCTGCTGGCCCTGTCGGCTGCGCTGGCGGCCGCCTGCTTCATCAAGGCCTTCGGCATCACGTTTCTCGGCCGCCCCCGGACCACTGCGGCGAGCGAGGTCGCGGAAGTGGATCGTTTCTCGCTTGGCGCGATGTGCGTGCTCGCGAGCTTGTGCCTGCTTGCCGGCATCCTGCCGGGAATCGTCATCGACGGTGCCTCCCCCGTAGTGCTTTCCTTGGTCGGCGATCGGATGCCGGTGCAGATGGACATCCCGTGGCTGTCGATCGTACCGATCGCTGAAAGCCGCAGTTCCTATAACGGCCTGCTGATCTTCCTCTTCATCACCGTCTCGGCCTCTGCGACGATCTATATTGTCCATCGCTACGCCTCGCGGGGGCTTCGTCGTTCTGCCGCCTGGGACTGCGGTTTTCCCGAAAACAGCCCCTCGACACAATACACGGCGAGCAGTTTTGCCCAGCCCGTCAGGCGCGTCTTCGGCACACTCGCCATGCGTGCCCGCGAACGGGTCGACATGCCCGCCCCCGGCGATCTCAGGCCGGCCACCTTCTCGGTCGAGCAACACGACCTGATCTGGGAGGGGCTCTATTTGCCGATCGCGGGCGCCATCGGGTTCGCCGCCGAGAAGCTCAACCGCCTGCAATTCCTCTCGATCCGGCGCTATCTGAGCCTAGTCTTCCTTGCGCTTGTTCTCCTGCTTCTGGTGCTGGCGCTATGGTCATGATCTCCGCTCTTCTCGTTCAGGCTTGCCAAATGGCGCTTGTCGTGCTGCTCGCGCCGCTGCTGACGGGTCTCATACGCAAGGTCAAGGCGCGGCTGTTGCGCCGGCAGGGCCCTTCGCTGATCCAGCCTTATCGCGATCTCCTGCGGCTGTTTCGCAAGGAGGCCGTAGTTGCGGAGAACGCCTCCTGGCTGTTCAGGGTGGCACCTTACATGATCTTCGCCTCGACCTGGGTGGCGACCGCCGTCATCCCGACATTCGCGACCGGCCTGATCTTCAGTTGGACGGCCGACCTGATCGCGATCATCGCCCTTCTGGGCAGCGCGCGGTTCTTTCTGGCGCTCGCCGGCATGGATGTCGGCACCAGCTTCGGGGGCATCGGTTCAAGCCGCGAGGCGATGATCGCGACGCTTGCAGAACCTTCGATGCTGCTCATCATCTTCGCGCTGGCCCTGGTTGCCGGCTCGACGCAGCTTTCGACCATCGCCGCATTCATGAGCTCACCCGTCGTGGGTTTGCGGGTTTCCCTTGCGATCGCACTCGTCGCCCTTGTCATGGTGGCGATTGCTGAGAATGCCCGGATTCCGGTCGACAATCCGGCGACCCATCTGGAACTTACCATGGTGCATGAGGCCATGGTGCTCGAGTATTCCGGGCGGCATCTCGCGATGATCGAATTGGCAGCATCGCTCAAGCTGCTCCTCTACATTTCGCTGATCGCCTGCATATTCGTGCCGTGGAAGCTTGCGGCCGCCGAAGCGGGACCGGCCGCCTATCTGACGGGGTTCATCGCCTATCTCGCCAAGCTCGCGATCGCAGGCGCGCTTCTTGCCCTGTTCGAAACCTCGGTTGCCAAGATGCGGGTTTTCCGTGTGCCGGAATTCCTGGGCGCTGCGCTCATGCTTGCCCTGCTTGCCACCCTCCTGCGGTTCGTTTCGAGGAGCCTGTGATGAATGGTCCGGTTTTCGACATCGCTCACATGCTCGCCGGCGGGCTGGTGCTGGTGAGCATGATGATGCTCTACCAGGATCGTCTCTACGCCCTGCTCAACATGTTCGCGCTGCACTCGCTGGTGCTGACGCTGTCGGTCGCCTGGCAGGCTTTCGTGCAAGATGCGCCGCATCTCTACGTGACCGCGGCCATCGCCCTCATCTTCAAGGCCATCGTCATTCCGGTGGTGCTCCATCGTATGATCCGCCAACTCGGCATCCATCGCGAGATCGAGACGGTCGTCGGGATCGGTTCCACCATGCTGGCTGGGATCGGGCTCGTCGCGCTTTCGATCGTGGTCATGCTGCGCGTCACACCGCAGGCCGATCCGCTTGCCCGCGAAGATCTCGCCTTCGCCCTCTCTGTTCTGTTGCTCGGATTGCTGATCATGGTCACGCGCCGCAATGCGGTCAGCCAGGTCGTCGGCTTCATGTCACTCGAGAATGGGCTGGTGCTTGCCGCGACCGGCGCCAAGGGCATGCCGCTCGTCGTCGAGATCAGCGTGGCCTTCTCGATCCTGATCGCCTTCATCGTCATCGGCGTCTTTCTGTTCCGCATCCGGGAACGCTTCGACACCGTCGACGTCAGGGCACTCGACGATTTCAGGGGGAGGAGGCGGAAGTGAGCACGCCATCCCCTTCGCTCGCCTTCGATGCAGTGGCGGCGGTCCTGCTGATCCCGGTCGTGGCGGCGGCACTTCTGGCTCTTTTGCCCGGCTACAGGATCACGGCGCGGCTCAATGTGCTTGCAACCCTGCTGACGCTGCTCGCCGCCCTTTCCCTGTTCGTCACCGAACGGCCCGAGCCGGGACAATATCTACTCGTCGACGATCTCAACATCGTCTTCATCGTCCTCAATGCCTTCGTCGGGTTCACCACCAGCATATTCAGCGCGAGCTATATCGCGCACGAACTCGATACGGGGCGGCTGACGCCGGCGAACCTGCGTTTCTATCATGCCATGTATCAGATCATGATGTTCGGCATGAACCTCGCCTTCGTCTCGAACAATATCGGGCTGATGTGGGTGGCGGTCGAGCTTGCAACGCTGACGACGGTGCTGATGGTCGGCATCTATCGCACACACGAGGCGCTTGAAGCTGCCTGGAAATATTTCATCCTCGGAAGTGTCGGTATCGCCTTTGCGCTCTTCGGCACCATTCTTGTCTATCTCGCCGCACAACCGGTGGTCGGCGAAGGTTATGACGCCATGGTCTGGACCATCCTGGTCGAGCATGCCGCAGCCTTCGATCCGGCGCTCCTCAACGTCGCCTTCGTTTTCCTGTTGCTCGGCTATGGCACCAAGGTTGGCCTTGCACCGCTGCATGCCTGGCTGCCGGATGCGCATGCCGAGGGGCCGACGCCAATCTCGGCAGTGCTTTCCGGCCTTCTGCTGAACGTCGCGCTCTATGCCGTCCTTCGCTTCAAGATTCTGCTTTCCGTCAGTCCCGAGGCGATCGCCGCCGGACCGCTGATGATGACAATGGGACTCACGTCGCTGATCTTTGCGGCTTTCATGCTCTACCGCCGCCGCGATATCAAACGCCTGTTTGCCTATTCCTCGATCGAGCACATGGGCATCATCGTCTTCGCCTTCGGCCTTGGCGGGCCGCTCGCCAATTTTGCCGGGCTGTTGCACATGGTCATGCACTCGCTCACCAAATCGGCGATCTTCTTCGCCGTCGGCCATGTTGCTCAGATCAAGGGAACCCAAAGACTTTCCGCCATCCGGGGCCTGACCGAGACGCATCCGGCTCTGGGCTGGGGATTGCTCGCCGGCGTCGTCGCCATCACCGGTCTGCCGCCAATGGGGATCTTCATGAGCGAGTTCCTGATCGTCAGCTCCACCTTCGCCACGCATCCGCTGCTCGCAATCCCGCTCGTTTTCGGGCTCCTGGTGGCATTCGGGGCCCTGCTTCTGCGGCTGACCGGCGTGGCCTTCGGCCAGCCGCGGGGCAGTTTCGCTCCGGGCGAGGCATCCTACATTCCGATGTATGCGCATCTAGCGCTGGTGCTCGGCGCCGGCATCTACCTGCCGCCACCGCTGGTCGCCTGGTTCCAGCATATCGCCAACCTTCTGCGATGATTGGGGAGATTGGGTATGCCGATGCTGAGCAATGTCATGAAGGCAAGCCATTCCGCCCCGGCACACCAACCCTGGCCGCGCGTTGTTGTTGACGTGTCTGCCTGGATTGCCGTGGCCGAGGCGCTTCGGGACGGGCATCTGATCCTGCTTGGCCTCTGGGGCGAGCGGGACGCCGTCCATATGGCGTTGCTCGATCCGTCCGATGCCTCGGTCGGCGTCGTGAGCCTCAATGAGCTGGAGCGCACTTATCCCTCCATCGCAGGACATCATCCCCCCGCGCTTCGATTGGAGCGGACGATCCGCGATCTCACCGGCCTCGAACCGCAGGGCCTGCCGGATACCCGGCCCTGGCTCGACCACGGGCGCTGGGATATTCGCTTTCCGCTTGGGCAGACGGTATCTCGAAGTTCGGAGACCGTGCCCTACGCGTTTCTGCAGGCGAAGGGAGAAAGCCTGCATCAGATTCCGGTTGGCCCCGTCCACGCCGGCATCATCGAACCGGGACATTTCCGGTTCACGGCCAATGGGGAGACCGTCGTGCGCCTCGAGGAACGACTGGGCTATGTCCACAAGGGGATCGAGACGCTGATCGCGGGCGTTGAACTCGGCAAGGCGGCTCAGCTTGCCGGCCGGACATCCGGAGACAGCACGGTCGCCTATGCCTACGCGTTCTCACGAGCCGTGGAAGCGGCGCTTGGGATGGAAATCCCCTCGCGTGCGGTCTGGCTGCGGGCGCTGATGGCCGAACTCGAACGGCTTGCCAACCATCTCGGCGATATCGGCGCCATCTGCAACGACGCGGCCTTCTCGCTGATGTTGGCCCATTGCGGTGTGTTGCGTGAGCGGGTGCTGCGGGCCGCAGACGTTGCCTTCGGACACCGACTGATGCGCGATCGCATCATCCCCGGCGGCGTTTCCGTCGATCTCGAAGACAACGGCATCTCCGCCTTGCGCGGTTTGGTGGCGGAAATCCGCCGCAGGTTTCCGGCTTTGGTGGAGCTCTACGATAATACCGCGTCGCTGCAGGACCGGACGGTCGGGACTGGGCGCGTCGTTGCCAAGCTTGCCCGCCAATATGGTGCAGGCGGTTATGTCGGGCGCGCGTCCGGCCGCGATTTCGACGCGCGGCGAAACTTGCGCTATTCGCCCTATGACGAGCTTGCCTTCGACGTGCCGGTATTCAGCGAAGGAGACGTGAATGCGCGCATCTGGATCCGCATCCGGGAGGTGGAGAACAGTCTGTCCCTGGTCGAGCAGATGTTGGACCGGATCCCGGCAGGGCGAGTGCGGATCGAAGTTCCAGAAAACGCCGAGGCGCGGGAAGGCATGGCGGTCGTTGAAGGTTTTCGGGGCGACGTGCTGATCTGGCTTCGGCTTTCCGCAAACAGGATAGAACGCTGCCATCTGCGCGATCCTTCGTGGTTCCAGTGGCCGCTCCTGGAGGCTGCCATCGAGGGGAATATCGTCGCCGATTTCCCCCTCTGCAACAAGTCGTTCAACTGCTCCTATTCCGGCCATGATCTTTGAAGGCAGGCCACCATGCGCAAGCTCCTTTTTGGAAGTCTGATCCGACCGCCGCTAACCGAACCGCCTCCAGGCGTCTCCGACGCCGCGATGGAGGAGCTCGCGACCTCGATCGACAAGGTTGCCCGCAGCCGGCTCGGTCACAGCCTGTCGATCCGCGCCGTCGATGCCGGATCCTGCAACGGCTGCGAACTCGAAATGCACGCGCTCAGCAATGCCTTCTATGATGTCGAGCGTTTCGGTATCCGTTTCGTTGCATCCCCCCGGCATGCCGACGTCCTGATGGTGACGGGACCGGTGACCAGGAACATGGGTGAGGCACTGCTGCGGACCTATGATGCCACGCCCGATCCCAAATGGGTGGTCGCGCTCGGCAGCTGCGCCCGCGACGGCGGCTGCTTTGCCGGCAGCTATGCGGTCCTCGGCGGAGTTTCGACGGTTGTGCCGGTGGACGTCCATATTCCGGGCTGCCCGCCGTCTCCGACGGACATCCTCAAAGGTCTGCTCGCGCTGCTTGAGCAGGCGAACAAGGGAGGCCGCGTTTCGTAACGGCAATCTTGCAATGCTTCGACTTCTCGGCGCAGGGCTGATCGCGATTGGAACCTGGCTCCAAGCAGCCTTGAGGTTCTCTTCGGCTGTTCGACATTGGATCCTGCCGCCAATACCACCACGGCGGCTGCGCCATGGGAAAAGAACCCACGACCAGACGGATCTAGTAACGCGCGCCGCAATCGAAGCGATCGAGAAAGTATTCGTCCGGGACTTCAAATGGTCCTTCCGCCGTTTGCAGGATACGAGCATCGGCATCGATGCACGAGCCGAAATCCTCGACGGCGGTTGGCCCACGGGCAGATATCTGCCGCTGCAGATCAGGCCGATGCCGTCCCGAACGGAAAACGGCGGCTACCGCCATCACGGAGAGAAGGGCCACTTGGACTACTGGAGGAGGCACGCATTGACGGTCTGCGTGATCCTGGCCGACCCTGAATCCGGGCTGATGCTGTGGCAACTTATTGAGACGGAGCGATGCGCGCAAGCCGACGGCAAATGGTCGATCACCGTTCCGGCAGATAACACGCTGAATGCATCCGCCAGGCTTTGTTTCGAGGAAGCCGTGCCTTCCGATCCAGAGTCCCTGATGCGCTTCGCCTTTGCGCTTGATCGGCAATTGATGGAAGAAGTTCGGGACGAGATAACTTTTATTGTATGGGACGAGTGGAGCGATGCAACTGCGATCTTCAGCAATCTGCGCATCTATTTCGGCGAAGGCCCGGAGGAAGAACCGGATGAGCAGATCGACTATCACCTGCGCGCCCACAGTCTCCATGAGGTCATGATCAAGCTCTTCCCCTGGGCAAGCTATTCATATGCCGAACCGATAAGGGAATATTCCGGGAGGTGTGCAGTGCATATCCTGGAGGTTGATCTCAGGCCCGAAGCCTACGCCTATCTCGAAGCCGAAGAGTTTCTGGAGGCAGGTTATCCCGACGAGGAGGAGCCAAATGCACCGGAGCCCGAAGGCTAGTCAGATCCGAAGGTTCCCGCCTAGCGGTGATGGCGACTTTAGAGGCTTTCGAGCCCTTCCTGTGCCGGGTGCAAATTTCGGCCAGACTAAAGTTCAATGAGCCCCAAGGCGAAGTCGAGCTGGTACTGGTTCGGGAACCAGCCGTCGGCCACGCTCCACCAAGCCGTCGACAAACTGCAGGTGCTGATGGAACGACGGGCAATTCTCAAAAAAGTCGCTGACAGGCATTCAGCAACCTTTCGGTCTGAGGGCCTGCGCACTCTTTTCGCCATGCTGAGACGCGAGCTCGACGACGGCTACCCGGCATCGGTCGGCAGACATCTCGAAAGGCTGACCTTCAGAACCGGCGTGCTGATCAGCGCCGAGCTGGGCCGAGGAATCAAGGGAACCCGGCTACACACTTCGCGAGCCGCTGCCCGACACACGCCTCTGGTACGAGAAACTGTTCGTCTGGGGACAGGAAGGCCTGACTTTCACGCTGTCTCCGCGCGACGAAAGCGGCTCGCGGGCATTGGCCGATCTCAGCGATCGCAGGCTGGACCTTGTCGCCAACGCGACCGCCCACGCGGTCGACCACATCAACAGCTTCTTCGACATGCTGCGGCTGGAACTGGCCTTCTATGTCGGATGCCTCAATTTGCACGAGCGGCTCGACAGACTCGGCGCACCGTCCGCTCTCCCGGCTCCCCTTGATCAAGCCACAAGCAATGTCAATTCGAGCGTCTCTACGACGTCTGCCTCTCATTGAACCTGGGTTCAAGCGTCGGCCTGGCACAGTTGATGATGCAGGTAGGCATGTTCGTGCCGGCCAGGGCCTTCAAGGCAAGTCTCTGCTCCAGCGTGCTGACCCACCACAAGCGCGAGGAGGACAGCGGCAAGCTCGATGAGGAGTTGAGCCGCATGAGCGAAATCATGAACCATTATGGCAGCGACGCATTGCTGCTGCTCAACGAATCCTTCGCGGCGACCAACGAGCGGGAAGGCACGGAGATTGCCGGCAAATCGTTGGCACGTTGCTCGATGACCGCGCGCATGTTCTTCGTCACCCGCATGTTCGAGTTGGCCGACGGCTTCGCCGAAGACGGCAGGCCCGATGTGGCGTTCCTGCGCGCTGAACGTCAGGACGACGGAAGCCGCAGCGTCACGCTCATTGAGGCGGAGCCGTTGCGGCCGAGCTTTGGTGAGGATCTCTATAAAGACATTTTCGCGACGGCGGACGCCGCCGCCCGGCAATTGCCGGGCTGACCTTGAACAATCGAGCGCCGCCGCCGGCGTTGCGAGCCATTCGACGCGGGAGTAGAGTAAAATTCTGTCGACCAAGAGCGATGCTGGAGCGTCGTGGAAGGAGGTCCGACATGATCGAAGCGCGCTCGAATGACAACACACAAAAACCGCCGTCGCCAGAGGTGGGCACCCTCCTCAAAGACCCTGTCCACGAGGTGACCATCCATGCCGACGTTCTCGCCTTGTTGCCGGATCCGGCAACCGCGCGGCTTTGCCTGGATATCGCCGACGATGCCGCTCGTGCCATCCACGGCACCATGGCCGCCGCCCATGTCGGCGCTGATTCGCAAAGGATGATCGCGGCGGCGGAGGAGATCGACCTGCAGATGCTGCGAGACCTGGACGAAGGCTCCCCGGCGCAGCGATTGGAGCGGGTCAACCGGGCGTTCGAGGATTGGAAGCGGGGCAAACCCGATCGAGACCGTCTTCTCCTCGACGACTGCCGCGGCGATCTTAATCGCTGCGTGACGCGCGAATGCCATGAGACGGCACTCGTCATCGCCCCTTGCCATGGCAACATGGATGCCCGCGATGCGTTTCACGACCTTCTCTTCAATGAACACAAGCTCGTCCTTGCGCCGCCTCCCAGTCCCTACGCGGGAGATCTGCTGGGGCATGTGGTGATCGGTTGGAAGCCGCATGATCATGCGCAGCGTGCGGTCGTCGCCGCCCGACGCTGGCTGGCCGCGGCCGATCGGCTGACGGTTCTCTGCGTCAACGACAAGCCGGATGGAAGCTACCAGTTCACCGCGAGGGAGCTGCTTGACCAGCTTGGGCTCAAGGGCGACGTCGTCGCAATAAGCTCTGGAAGCCGGTCTGTCGCGGAAGCCATCCTCGATTTCGCGACATCTGTGAAGGCGACCTGCCTGCTGATCGGCGCATTCAAGCACGGCTATTTCCTGGAACTGCTGCTCGGTCGCGTCACCCGTCATCTGTTGTCGCATGCTACGCTTCCCCTGATAATGAAGCATTAGCTCGCGGCGCGGCGATCACTTGACTGGCGTGCGACAAAGCAAATCGCTACAACGTCGGTATTTCCATCTGGCGATATCGATGACACACGAAACGACTGCCGCACCTCAATCGCGCAACGCACCCACGGCATTCGGCGGCGGCGCAATTATCGGCGCGGCACCGTAAACTTAACGCCGCGAAGACAATATTTTGGGGTGCGGCTTTGCTTCATGCGGCGTGAAGGCGTGCGAGTTGGCGCCAGGCATCCAGGGCTGCGGCTCGCAGTTGGCGATGGTGTGTGGATGGAATGTCGTGGCGGGGAATGTAAAAGAGGTTGGCGATCGGGTCGTGGATGGAAACGAAGTGTTGAAGATGCCTTGCTGACTTGAAGCGTTTCATGATCCTCTCACGCCTTCGGATAGGCTGATGGGAGTTTTCTGCCCGATTGTTCAGGCSCTTGTGCGAGCGATGTTCGACGCCGGGCATGATTTCCCGCTTCGCCGCACCGTAGGATCGAAGCTTGTCGGTGATCATCACACGTGGCGAACGGCCTTGTCCTTTCAGTAGCTTTCGCATCAAACGTTTTGCAGCTTTGGTATTGCGGCGGCTCTGCCCCAAGACGTCGAGAATAAAACCGGCCTGATCGACGGCGCGCCCAAGCCAGTGTTTCTTGCCGGCGATCGTGATGACAACCTCTTCGAGGTGCCATTTGTTGCCGAGCCTGCCGGCTGATCGCTTCCGGATACTATTGGCGAAATGCCTGCCAAACTTCTCCGCCCAGAGCCTTACGGTCTGGTGAGAGACGATGACGCCGCGGGCTGCCAGCATATCCTCGACCATTCGCAGCCTGAGCGGAAACCGGAAATAGAGCCAAACGGCATGGGCAATCACGTCCGCTGGAAATCGGTGGCGACGATAAAGAGGATCACGGGCGAATCTGGTCATACCGCCAGATCCCCCGACGCGGCGTGCAATTCGTTGTGATCAGCGTCACTGATGGTGTCCACCGGGGGCAGTTTATATTCAACCAGAAGCTTTTGCTTGCGAAAGGTGTGGTAATCCCCCCGCAAATTAATCGGGTTCAAAAGTAGAATTTTCTCGGCAAATATGATCGAGGAGATTTTGATGAAGACGAGCAGATTTAGCGAACCCCAAATCCTTGCGATCCTGCGCCAGGCAGAAGGCGGTGTTCCTGTGCCCGAGCTATGCCGGGAGCACGGGATGAGCACAGCGTCCTTTTATAAATGGCGAGCCAAGTATGGCGGCATGGACGCGTCGATGATCAGCCAGATGAAGGCCCTGGAGGATGAGAACCGTCGGCTCAAGAAGATGTATGCGGAGATGAGCATGCAGGCCGAACTGCTGAAAGAGGCCCTTGGAAAAAAATGACGCGGTCATCTCAACGCCGAGAGCCTTACGGCAGATGCGAGCATTTGCCTATCGACCAAGGGATGGCCGGGAAAGCTGTGGCGTTGCACGGGGTCAGCATTGCGCTGGCCTGCCGCACCTTTGGTGTCAGCGAGACCTGTCATCGTTACAGCGCCAAGCTGAACGAGGAGAACGAGCAGATCGCCGATCTCCTGATCGGGCTGACGAGGGCGAAGAAGAGCTGGGGCTTCGGCCTGTGTTTTCTTTACCTGCGCAATGTCCGGGGACATCGCTGGAACCACAAGCGCGTCTATCCCCCTGGCCGGCACAGTTAAGACCTTGCACCACGAGTTTGCTCGGAGCGAGCGAAACGTACATTGGAAGGACCGTCCAGCGAAGCAAACAACCTCCCGCACCTAATGGTATTTGCAAATCTCGCTATTAGACGACCGTCTTCCGCTCAAGGGAAGGGCACGCCCTTTTCTCTTCACGTGGGAGAGCGGCGAATATCAGCGCACCGAGGAGACACTAATATGGTGCTTGGAGAAGTCTCGGCGGTTGCCTTGACGAAAAGCTTCGCTAGCGCCGCAGATGCGATACGAACCTTGGTTGGATCGGATCGGCTTGTCAGTATGATAGGAACGCGGGCACCGAGAACTAGACCAGCAGCATCAGCCTCGGCAAAATAAATGAGTTGCTTTGCGAGGATGTTACCTGCCTCCAGATCCGGCACCAGCAAGATATCGGCCCTCCCCGCCACGGGCGACTCGATTCCCTTCTTGTGTGCCGCCTCTATGCTGATTGCGTTGTCGAATCCAAGGGGACCGTCGACCAACGCACCTTCGATCTGCCCGCGAGTTGCCATGACCGTCAATGCGGCTGCATCGAGCGTCGCCGGCATCTTGCTGTTGACTGTCTCTACGGCGGCGAGTATCGCGACCCTCGGCTTTTCGATCCCGAGGCGACGCAGAAAATCGACGGCATTCTGGCAAATGTCCCTTTTCTCGTCGAGGTCAGGTTGAATGCTAATCGCGGCATCAGTCACGACAAGGAGCTTGTCGTAGGCTGGAATATCCATAACGAAGACATGGCTCATATGCCGTTCGGTCCTGAGCTGCGGTGACCTCACAATTGCAGAAAGAAGCTCGTCTGTATGCAGGCTGCCCTTCATCAACGCCTCGACACTGCCCGTCGAAGCAAGCTCGACGCCGCGGGCTGCCGCTGCATGGCTGTGCTCAACCGGCTCAATTTCAAAGCTCTGGAGCGACACCCCAGCCTCTTCGGCAACGGCCCTGATCCTGGATTCCGGGCCGACGAGCACCGGATCAAGAATTTCCTGCCTTTTAAGATCCACGGCTGAGCAGAGTGTATCGGCAGAACACGGATGAATGATTGCARTACGCATCGGCGGCGTCGATCGCGCGGCACTGATATAGGCCTCGTAGCGGCCGTGATGTCTCGTCCTCGTTTCCACCGTTGTCCTCCGTCCGCCGAGCTCGATAGCTTGTGGACTACTGTGAGGGATGTTTCATTGATATAGCGCAAATGGACGAGAGGCAGCCGTTCCCTTTGCTTGGCTAATCCCGTCCAAAACTTCGTCGGTCGCCGCTCCCTAGCTGCATCATCTCGATTCTTTACTCTGCCACGGCGATCCGATCATTGATGCGGGTCAATGCGTAGTCGTGAAGAATGTTGCTAATGTGCGTCACGGCAATTGAAAGGTTTGCAGATGATCACTGAGGACCAGTCGGCAACCATTTCCTTTCTGAAGGACGCGGTGTCCAGGAATGCGGTGCCCGTCGAAATGATCGAGACGCATATCTCGCGGATTTTTCTGGCAGGCGAGCGGGCCTACAAGTTGAAGCGCGCCGTGAAGCTGCCTTATGCCGATTTCTCTTCCGCCGAGATAAGGCTGGCAGCGTGCCGGAAGGAGGTGGAGCTGAATACACCGACAGCACCTGGCATCTATCTCGGCGTTAGGACTGTCACGCGGGAAAAGGACGGCAATCTCGCGCTAGACGGCCAGGGGCGGTTGCTCGACGCCCTTGTGGAGATGCGGCGTTTCGATCAGGCGATGTTGCTCGACCATATCGCCACGTCAGGTGGACTGACGCCGTCGATGGTGACCTCGCTTGCGAGGGCGGTCGTCCGCTTTCATCGCTTCGCCCCGGTGATCCGCAGCAGCGGAGGCGCGGCCAATATGGCCGCCATCCTGAATGTCAACGAGGCCGGCTTTGCGACCAGCCATGTCTTTTCGGCCGACGAGGTCGGCGAATTGACGGCAGCTTTCGACCGGCGCCTTGCGCAACATGCCGGGGTGCTGGACCAGCGGGAGCAGGCAGGCAAGGTTCGGCGTTGTCATGGCGACCTGCACCTGCGCAACATCTTCCTCCACGATGGCGAGCCATGCCTGTTCGACTGCATCGAGTTCAACGACCAGATCGCTACGACCGACATTCTCTACGACCTTGCCTTCCTGCTGATGGATCTCTGGCATCGCGGGCATCTCGAATTCGCAAATCTCGTAATGAACCGCTATCTCGACGAGACGGACGAGGAGGACGGCTTTGCTGCGCTGCCCTTCTTCATGGCCGTGCGTGCCGCCGTGCGGGCGCATGTGATTGCCACCCATGCGGAAGACGCCGGCGACCGCGCGCCGACGCTGGCTGGCGAGGCGCGTTCCTATTTCCGGCTTGCCCGGTCCCTGTTGCAGCCGGTGCCGGGACGCCTCGTGGTCATCGGCGGCCTCAGCGGATCCGGAAAGACGACGCTTGCGGAAGCGCTGGCGCCTCGCATCGGCCTCGCGCCGGGAGCGCGCATCGTCGAAAGCGACCGCATCCGCAAGGCGATGCACGGCGTTCCGGCGGAGACGCGTCTGCCGCAGGCGGCATACCGGCCCGAGATTTCCGCGAAGGTCTATCAGGAGATGGCCTGGCGCGCCCGTCTCATCCTTGCGGAAGGCGGTTCGGCAGTAGCCGATGCTGTCTTCGACAAACCGGGCCACCGGCGGATGATCGAGAAAGCGGCCGGAGAAGACCGTCATCCCTTCTCGGCCTTCTGGCTCGAAGCGGATGCTGCATTGCTGTTGCAGCGCGTTGAAGCGCGGGTCGGCAGTCCGTCCGACGCGACCGTCGACATCCTGGCACACCAGCTCTCTCATGATTCGGGCGACGTCGCCTGGCCGCGCCTCGACGCCACGCAGCCTGCGGAAAGGATCGTCAATGAGATCCTGCATCGCATCGGGGAGAAAGGCCTAAACGCGAGATCTCAGGACCATCCGGATATGTCCAGCACCGCTCTTTGATCGATCGCAATGAAACCTGTGAGGATCGGGTCTGAGTCCAAATCCAAGACAATTGATAGCAAGCAGTTTGGCGAATGAACGGATGACCACTTCGGGAGAAATAGATGTCGCACAAACAAGTTCTTTTCCATGCGGCGGCCCGGGGCAAGGTCCTCCAGGGCGCAACCCGGCTTGCCGATGCGGTTCGAATCACGCTCGGACCACGGTCAAAATCCGTTCTGATCGAGAAGAAATGGGGCTCTCCTGTCGTCTGCAATGACGGCGTGACGATCGCCAAGGAATTCGATCTCAAGGATCCCGAGGAAAATCTCGGCGCCCGCATGCTGCGCGCCGCTGCCTAGAAAACCGGCGAAATGGTCGGCGATGGAACGAGCACGTCGACCGTACTCGCGCACGGATCGCTTCGGCCCAGACGAGGTCAGACGTTGCGCAGTCGGACGATCAGTCCCACCCGATTTGTCGAAGATGATGCCCGGCGCGATGGGCCGCAACAACATGATGCAGTCCTGGATGAATGAGGAAATGCCCATGATGGGGCCCATGCGCGGTCATATGATGAAGATCATGTTTGCCGTTGTTGATACCGATGGAGACGGCGCGATCTCATTCGATGAGATGATAAAGATACACAAACGGATTTTCACCGCCGTCGACGCCAACCATGACGGCAAGATCACCCCTGACGAATTGCGGACGTTTTTGCAAGATAGATGGTCACAGGCTGCTGGGCCAGGAAGTGGCGATCTCGCTCCTCTACCGTGCTAGAGTGGTATCGTCAGTTTTGGCAGTCCGCGCCTGGAGGTGACATCGAATGATGAACTTGCTTCGTAGAGAACGTCTGGTCGAAGATCTCGACCCGGTCGTCCTTAAGGCCGGCGATGCGCGATATCGCTGCAGACGGGAAAGCTCGACATTCATATCAAATCCGATCAATCACCCGTTACAGTGGCGGATCTTGTCAGCGCGCACGGCGAGACAAGTTGCTTGCGGCATGGGCTAGAAAACTCGCCGGAAGGACGGGCGGCGTCTTCCAGACGGTCTCGAAACCCGCCAAGGTAGCGATCGATAAGAAGGGCCTACGCGAAAAATGGGGCAATTCCTGGTCGAGGCTGCAAGCCACCAACAGCAGCATGTCGCGAAAGCCTTGTTTTGAATGCTTGCGTCGGCAAGACCATTGCGCAATCGGGTATAGCGACGTTCTGCGTCAGCATCACGGAGCATCGCGTTCTCCATCGGGCGACCGATTGCCTCTGAGCAGTCTCATATTTCGGCTGAGCAGTCTTATCTTTCGAAACACTCGAACTATTGAAACGAACACGGAAAAGAGAGGAGTCCCCAGATGGCCATAAGCGATGCATGGCGAAGAGCCATAGAAGACAAATATATAAAAGACTTTCAGAGGCTTCCGCACACACGCGCGCGCCGCGACAGGTTGTTTGCAACCTGGGCCGCCGAAAAGCTCGGGCGAAATGATCTCGACGCATATATCGAGGAGGTTAGACGTACTTCCGCTGTTGAAGCCGGGGATAGCGCACTGCTGCAAAAAGTTTTCGTCGACTTGATCGAGGCGGGGCAGAATGCTGACGAGGCGAGCCTAAGAGCGTTGATGAACGAGATGATGTTCGAGGCTGCGGCTCAACTTGAGGCGGCAACCTAGAGCCGTGTTTCCTCCGCACCCAAATCCGGCCATCGCCGTGCGCAAACCGACCATGCCGCCCGAGCTCAGCCGGCAAGTGCTGCCGACATAGGTCAAAGTTGCTGGTCAGCGAAAAGCGGTCATCTCTCAGTCTCGACTGTGCGGCTTCGTGCAGTCATCGGAGTTGCGCCGAGCGCTTGGGCCGGCTTACGGCCGCTTCTGGGGTGGTCAGCGGCGGCTGGCACTCCCACTACGATTCCGCTTGGTCCGCGCTGCTTTAAGCCTTGGATTGCTGCCATCACCGTCGCGCCTTCCCGAAGGAGTTCGTTACAGCGATCAGTGGCCATCACGCTGCTCCTAATGAGCAATACATGACTGCGTCGTTGGCCAAAGCGGCGGCGCTGATGCGCAAATCTCGCTATCGGTGAAACCGTCAAAGGCGAAATGACGTGCGATGCAAGGAGAAAAAGAACCTCGAAGGATGCCGTGAAGACGACCGCCGGGAACTCCTAAGGTCGAGGCCGAACTCGCTCGCGGAGCGCGTGTGACGATGGCCACGCACATCGTCAACGGCGTCAGCCTAAAATGTTCCGTGTGTGCAAGAGTTTAGGTCCACGCTGGATGGCCTTGCCATACAATCGGGGCCGCTGCGACCGCATCTTAATGCTCGGTAGTCGTTTGATGTTGGTCAATGCAGCAAATCAGGAGCCACATATTCTGTTTCGATGGTTCAATGGCAATTTGAATTTCTGGACAGGGCGGATGCAGGCCGTCAGTTGGCGAGGAGGCTCGGCACGCGGTCGCTTGATCGTCCCGTGGTCTACGCCTTGCCACGCGGTGGCGTGCCTGTCGCTTTGGAAATCTCGCGTGCCCTGCATGCTCCGCTCGATCTCGTTTTCGTCCGCAAGATCGGCGCGCCGGGTTCGCCGGAGGTAGCGCTTGGCGCCGTCGTGGATGGCGAAAGCCCGCAGACGGTAATCAACGAAGATGTGCGGCTGGCGAGTGGTGCCGACGATGTCTATCTTGAACGCGCGCGACAGCGCGAACTTGCTGAGCTCGAACGCCGCCGTGCGCTTTACCTCGGTGATCGCGCGCGCGTGGAACCGATGGGACACACTGCCATCGTCGTTGATGATGGTCTGGCCACGGGAGCTACGGCGAAAGCCGCGCTCATTGCGATGAGAGGCCAGGGCGCCGCCAATATCATCCTCGCCATTCCGGTTGCGCCGGAAGAAGCGCTCGCCGAGATGCGTCGGTTTGCAGACGTGGTCGTCTGCTCGTATCCGGCCGGGAATTTCCAGGGTGTTGGCTCATTCTATAAGGATTTCCACCAGCTTACCGACGAGGAAACGATCGGGTTGCTGAGACAGGGGTGGGCCGAATTCGGTGACGCCAAGTAGGTGGGTATTGCCGTCCGCGAAATGATCGATGGCGCCTTCGAGGAAGCCAAGGCATTGCTTCCAGCGCGGATGAAGGATCTGAACGCTGGCGCGGCCTTGCTACTTGAGCGCGAGACGATTATTCTGGACGAATTCCCGCCAATTCGCCGCTCCGCTGGCTTGCCTGCAGCAACCGCGCCGGAGTTGGCCGTTAGTTGGGGGATGTCGGGCCAGATCTCACGATCCGGTGCTGATGCTTGATCAACCTTTATCCGCGTAGATATCGGTTTGTCGAAACACAGTGCTGCGTGGCTCTGGGTTTGATTGTTAACGGACGAATACGACTCAGAATTAAAGCAAGGGAGGGTGAGACTGGCCATTTTGACGCGGAAGATTGTTGGGCGCGATCTGGTTGCGGGCATTTCAGTGGCCGGCCTCATGCTGCCGGAAGCAATTGCCTATGCGGGAATAGCCGGCGTTCCGCCTCAGCACGCCCTTTTCGCCGCAATGGCGGGGTGCGCCGTCTATGCTCTTTTCGGCCAAAGTCGCTTCGCAATCATCTCACCCACCTCCTCATCCGCCGTCATCCTGGCCTCGATGCTCCTGGCGCTTGGTCCTGGGTCTGGGCAGAAGATGCTGCTCGTCGCGGTGGTCGTGTTTTTCGTCGGCATCCTGTTCCTCGCGGCCGGCCTGCTGAAACTTGGCGCCCTGGCGACCATAATCTCAAGACCGGTGCTGAGAGGGTTCGCATTCGGATTGGCGATCCTGATCACCTCGAAGCAGTTTCCAGTCTTGTTTGGCATCGCCGAACCATCAGTCGGACCGTTTGATGCCGTTTGGCTCATCGTGAGCCAACCAGCCCATTGGAACGCTTTCAGCCTGTCGGTCGGCATCATCGCACTGGCACTGCTGATCATTGCGCGCCGAGTACCTCAGCTACCTGGAAGCCTGACCGTCATAATCACTGCAATTTTTGCGTCCATCGCGCTCGATCTGCAACAGCGAGGTGTCGCCGTCGTCGGAGCGATTGACCTATCAAGCAACTGGGCAAGCATTACGGCGGTTTCGTTCGACGACCTGTCTCAGGCTGTGCGCTTTGCTCCGCCTCTGGTGCTCATTCTCTTCGCCGAGTCGTGGGGGACCGTTCGCGGACTGTCGCTTCGTCACGGAGAAACTGTCGACGCCAACCGGGAGCTCAGGACGCTTGGCTTGGCCAATCTGGCAAGCGCTGCCTTTCAGGGGATGCCGGTCGGCGCTGGATTTTCCGCTGGAGCCGCAAATGAAGCGGCCGACCCGCAAACCAAGCTGGCAACAGCAATCGCGGCTTTCGGGCTTACAATCTTCAGCTTCGCGGCGTCAGGATGGTTCGCCTACATTCCCCAGCCTGCCCTTGCAGCCATCATCATCGTCGCGCTTCTGCATGCGCTGGATCCGGCCCCGCTCTACCGACTATGGAAGCTGAAGCGAGATGTTGCCCTTGCGCTTGCGGCGACGGCCGGCGTGCTGTTTCTGGGTGTTCTCAACGGGGTGCTGGTTGCAATCGCGCTTTCTTTCGCCGTCTTTCTGCGGCGCCTCTCTGCTCCAAGCATCATGCAGCTCGGTCGACTTGGTGACAGTCACGACTTCGTAGACGCCAAGCGGCATCCTGATGCGGTCGAACTTCCAGATGTTTTGATCTTGCGCCCGGCCCAGCCGCTTTTTTTCGGAAATGCCGAGCCGATTTTTGCAGCAATCAATCGCCGCATTCTGGCCAGCCCTGTCCGGAATACGGTCATCGTGAGCCTGGAGGAGACCTTCGAGCTTGACACCACAGCGCTCGACGCTCTCCTCGAATTCGACGCCAACATGCAAAAGCAAAGCGGGGCCGTGCGTTATGCCCGCATGCACGACGCCGTCAAGGACATGCTCACACTCGGTGGTGGGGAGGACCTCCTTCGACGATCAAACTACAGCGTGGACGACGCCGTAGCGGCCGCTCGAAGGAATTGAGGCGAGATCTCGCGTGGTGCGCGATCGAGCGAGTTCTTCCAGCTGGGCTGAAACCCTATCGGCCTGCTTTTCGATGGGCAGTTTCACTACCGCATTCGTCCGGCATGATTGAAATCGGTAGCGCTTCTTCCATGGGGTGATTTCGGCTTGCGGGTAAGTCAATAGCGACGAGATCGCCCCCGGCGTGATCGAGGCATTCAAGGATCTCAGTATCTCCCTCGCGATTTTGCCGTGCTTCGATAATTGGGAGGTCACGTGGAACCAGACGCGCGCGCCGTTAACAACGATGGATGGGGAATTGAGGGAGCTTGGACACCAGGCGGGAACGGCAATTCCCGCTCTTTCGAGAGGCGATGCTGATCTCATTATCGTCGCAAAACTGCCTTGCACCCTGATCGTTCGAGGCTCCTGCGGCTAAAGATGGACCGGTTGCGACGGAAACGATCGGCCTGCGCGCGGGTGACCGGATCGGTGCCGAGCGGCTTGCTTGAGGGAGATCTGCTGGTGCCTATCGCGTCGGGCGTCCGCGCCGGGCAGCGTATCCGTCCGGTGCGCTCATGAAGAGCTGGCTGACATTTGGATGGATCGCCGCATCGCGGTTCCTGGCCGAGGGTGGATGCAGACGACATTCATCCTTGGAGGAATTACCGTCGGTGTCGGCGTCATCATCTTCATGGCAGCGATGCTCGCCAGCGTGCAGTCGAACTATACCAACCGAGTTCTGACTTGGCAGCCACACATCCAACTACAGCTGCCCGACGAGGTCGCGCGGCCGCTACGGCAGGATGCTCGGCAAATCGAAGCTGCGACCATTCAGAGGCCAACGCAGCGAAACCGATCCCTCGACCAGTGGCAGACAATGCTCGTCGAGATGGGAGCCCGATCCGACGTTGTCATAGCCACGCCTTCCCTCTCTGGTTCCGCTCTCGCCGTGCGAGGAGACGCCAGCAGAAGCATCACCGTTCTTGGCATCGTAGCCGAAGACTTTTTCTGCATCGTGAGGCTGACGATCCGAACCTTCTCGCGCTGAACGCAGGCGTGGAAGCTGCCCGCGTCGGCGATGCAGGAAAGACGCGCAAGAAGTCCGCGAACTTGCTCAGCGCTCGGCCAACGCCGCCAAGAAGATCAAGAGCCCGATCCAGAATTCTCCCACGAAAGTCGAAAGCGGCGATAAACTGGTACGCGATGCTGGCGAAGCAATGCTCATTAAATTCGATGGCGTCCGCCGCCAGGGGACGGGAACTTGGAAGAGCGCTGTAAGAGCTTGGGATGTGATGGCGACGATCGTCTCCGCGTTGTCGGCCGCCACGATGTCGCGACTGTAGCCTCGCAATACAACTGCTCTTTTTCTCAAGAGTGCCGCATCAGTCGCCCTCCGCGGCGCGCTGACCATCAATCAGGTGCGGAAAGTGGATGCCCTCAAACAAGGATCACAGACGTTTGCTGTTTTGCGCAGCTTTTCCATGCGATTTCGCGGTATATTTCGTGGCCGAGCTTCGGCGAAACTCGAAGAATGGATCGATGATGCCATTCACTCCGGGCTCGCCTCCCTGGCCCGTTTTGCCCGCGTTCTTCGCCGCGATATCGACGCCGTCTGTAACGCCATCGACTTGCCTTGGAGCAATGGTCAGGCGGAAGGTCAGATCAACCGCCTGAAGACGATTAAGCGCGCAATG
>NZ_JBFTOF010000042.1:0-26443 GCF_056397845.1 Rhizobium sp. 05L419 | reverse complement strand
GATCGTGCCCCGCCGAGTGGTGTAGGTTCTGAGGAGTAAGGTGGCCATCAGTGTTTTCCGCTAGGGTCGGGTTGTTGAAGACCAACCTGACGGAAAGACCACCGATGACCAATGACATGATGGACGTGCGCTCGCTTGTTGAGAAGAGCGCTGATGCAGATTTATTGCGTGAGATGATCGGCTTTGCCGCCGAGCGATTGATGGAGCTGGAGGTCGGCGGAGCCACCGGTGCTGACTTCGGCGAGAAGAACCCGATGCGGCTTGCTCAACGCAATGGCTACCGCGACCGAGACTGGGAGACGCGGGCCGGTACGGTCGAGCTTCGCATTCCAAAGCTGCGCAAGGGAAGCTATTTCCCGAGCTTTCTCGAGCCGCGTCGGATGGCGGAGAAGGCTCTGACGGCTGTTATCCAGGAGGCTTACATCCAGGGCATTTCGACGCGCTCGGTTGATGATCTCGTCAAAGCCATGGGTATGTCGGGGATTTCGAAGAGCCAGGTATCTCGGCTGTGTGAGGAGATCGACGTCAAGGTGAAGGCGTTCCTCGACCGTCCAATCGAAGGTGACTGGCCATACATCTGGATCGATGCCACCTATCTGAAAGTCCGCCGTGGCGGGCGCATTGTCTCTGTTGCCGTCATCATCGCCGTCGGCGTCAACAGCGACGGTCGGCGCGAGGTCCTGGGTATGGAGGTCGGCACGTCGGAGGCCGAGCCGATCTGGACGGAGTTCCTGCGCAGGCTGACACGCCGAGGACTGCGGGGTGTGAAGCTCGTGGTCTCCGATGCTCATGAAGGGCTCAAGGCTGCCGTCGCCAAAGTTCTCAGCGCCACCTGGCAAAGATGCCGGGTTCACTTCATGAGGAACGTCCTGGCACATGCCGGAAAGAGCGGCAGGCGTGTCGTATCCGCCTTTATCGCAACGGCTTTTGCTCAGGAGACCCCGGAGGCAGCAAGCGCTCAATGGCGTAGCGTCGCCGATCAGATCAGACCGAAAGTTCCAAAGCTCGCCACCATTATGGACAACGCTGAAGACGATGTGCTCGCCTACATGGGGCCAGGTACATGACCCTTGAGACCATGGCGCAAATGAGCGATGATCCCCAAATCAGTCTGCCCGCTGTGGCACGCTGATATCCTCCGGCTCTATGTCGGAAAGCACGGCCTCCGCCGCGACCTACACCACCTCCGGGGACACGATCGTCTGCGGCTGCAATGCGGAGCTTGGGACGCGTGGGAAGGTCGGCGACACGGTCCTATGAGCCGACTGTGGTCGGAACAAGACCTGGATTGGGTGTTTCCGTAGAGATGCGCCGCTCGCTAGACGCCCCATGCGAGCGTCCTTTGGGGCTTGCACCCGCCAGCGTCGATGCTGCGACGGCTGAGATCGCCGACAGCCAGGGCGCCATCCGTCACGACGCAAGCGTTTTGCTTGGGCAGGCGGTCGCACGCCAAGGCAGATGCCTTGAAGCCACTTTGCGTGTGATCTCACGCTCTGGTATGCATTGGTCCGTCGGCCAAACGAAACAGAAGTGAAAGTCGTGGCACCATGTTCCTGAGCGATCGTCAAACTGACATAGTCGATATGGCCAAGACGAATGGCCGTGTTTTCGTCGACGAGTTGGCCACCCATTTCTCTGTCACGCCGCAGACCATCCGCAAGGATCTGAACGACCTTTGCGACGCGCAGATCCTGACCCGTGTGCATGGTGGCGCGACCTTCCCCAGCGGTACGGAGAACGTAAAATACGAGGCGCGTCGCCAGATCGCGGCCGCCGAAAAGCAGGCGATCGGCGTTGCCGCCGCCAGCCTCATTCCCAACAATGCCTCGCTGTTCATCAATATCGGCACGACGACGGAGGCGGTCGGGGAAGCTCTCGCCAACCATCACGAGTTGATGGTGATCACCAACAACATCAACGTCGCCAACAGATTGAGACTTCTGCCGGCGATCGAAGTGGTCATCGCGGGCGGGGTCGTTCGTTCCTCCGACGGCGGCATCGTCGGCGAGGCGGCCGTCGATTTCATCAGGCAGTTCAAGGTCGACTATGCGGTCATCGGCGCCTCCGCAATCGATGAAGACGGTGCATTGCTCGACTATGACTTTCGCGAGGTGAAAGTCGCACAGGCCATCATCGCCAATGCCCGACATGTCGTGCTGGTGGCTGATTCCACCAAGTTCGAGCGCACGGCGCCGGTCAGGATCGGGCAGCTGTCGCAGGTGCACACCTTTATCACCGACCGGTGCGTGACGCCGTCGATCAGGCAGCTGTGCCAGGAAAGCGATGTCAGACTGATCGAGACCAACCGCTGACGATTGGCACTTCAATTCACCCCGCAGTTGCGATAGCCTTCGGTTATGAGCCTAGAAACCGTCCGCGCATTTTTCAGCGCATCCGCTCCCGACATCGAGATTATTGAAACCGCCGAAAGCTCGTCCACGGTGGCGCTCGCCGCAGAGGCACATGGTGTCGATCCAGCACAGATCGCCAAGACGATCTGCTTGCGGGTCGGCGATGAACCGATGCTGGTCGTTGCCGGTGGCCTTGCGCGGCTCGACAACCGGAAGTTCAAGGAAACGTTCGGTTCAAAGGCCCGCATGCTGGGCGCTGACGAGGTGGTCGAGGTGACGAGCCATCCTGTCGGCGGCGTCTGCCCTTTCGGGCTTCCGTCGCCTCTGCCCATCTACTGCGACGTCTCTTTGCGGAGGTTCGATGTGGTCGTTCCCGCCGCCGGATCCACCCATTCGGCCGTGCGCATATCGACGGAGCGACTGGTGGAATTGACCAATGCAACATGGGTCGATGTCTGCCAATGAAGCCCAGGTGCTTCAAACGCGGAAAAAGGCACCTATATAGGTACCGAGATCGGTTGGTTACCACACAGGAGAGCTTGAATGCCGAGTGCCGTTTCGCGTTTTGCCAAGGTTGCGGCGATTGCCGCCCTGACGGGCGTCACCGTGTTTGCCTCGATCGGCGAGGCTGACGCGCGGCGCGCCGGAGGCTTCGGCTTCGGCAGCCGGGGGACACGCACGTTCCAGGCGCCGCCAGTCACGCGCACAGCGCCCGCACCGGCTGCTCCGATCGAGCGCTCGATGACGCCCAAACCGCAAACCAATGCTCCCTATGCCGGACAGCAACCTGCTGGCGCGCAGCGTCCTGGTCTCTTCGGCGGCTTCGGCCGATCGATGATCGGTGGCCTCGTCGCCGGTGGTCTCCTCGGCATGCTTCTTGGCCACGGCTTCGGCGGCGGCTTCGGTTTCCTCGGCATGCTGCTGCAGTTCGCCCTGATCGCAATGGCAATCTCCTTTGCGGTACGCTACTTCGCCAACAGGCGGCAACCGTCGTATGGAGCGACTGCGCCAAGCGGTGCCCACTCAATGGCTTCAAACGGAAACGCGTCGGCTACGAACGGAACCTCGTCGTTCCGGATCCCGTCGATCGGTTCTGCAGCCGGTTTCGGAGTACCGCAATCGCAGAAGCCGAAAGACGAACTCGGGCTGAAACAGCGTGATCTCGACAGCTTTGAGACGTTGCTGACCGAAGTCCAGACCGCCTACGGCCGCGAGGACTACGGGACGCTGCGCCGTCTGACGACGCCCGAAGCGATGTCCTATCTCGCCGAGGAGCTTGGTGAAAACGCCACCAACGGAGTTCGCAATCAAGTTTCGGATGTGAAGCTTCTGCAGGGTGACATTGCTGAGTCGTGGCAGGAAGACGGCGCAGACTATGCAACCCTTGCCATGCGCTACTCTTCGATCGATTCAATGGTCGAGCGCAGTGGTGGGCGGTTGATCAGCGGCGACAACCGCGAGCCGACCGAAACCACGGAAGTCTGGACATTCGTGCGCAAGCCAGGGGCCGATTGGAAGCTTGCCGCCATCCAGGGAACGGAGCAGCGCGCCGCGTAATCTCGCACGCGCTGACCCATCCGGACTTCCTGTCCTAGACTTCCTGCGCGGCGGCCGGCACGACCCACAACGGCCGCTCTTCGCGTTTGGAGGAGACAGCCGACGTGGCTGCTGCCGCGGGGATCAGGCCTTCCTCGCTCTCCTGCACATCAACCTCGTAGGCGTAGTCATAGAGCATTTCGCAGGCGCGCTCGCTTGCCTTGATCTTCGCCTCCGTCTCGTTGATCGCGCTTGCGATTGCCTTGATACGGGCGCGCAGCATGGATCCGAGAATGTCGGTCGACGGACGCTTGTCCAGCCGTTCCAGATGATGTTCGATGCGCGCGGAGTGACGCTCCAATTCGCGTTTGCTGAAACGGGACTTGCGCATTTCCTCCGAAAGGTCGGAGCGCATGCGGGCGAGTGGATCGAAGCTACCGGGCTCGCGCTCATCGAGCGTGAGTTCGTTGACCAGTTTCTCGATCACGATAAGGGCCTGGAGATCGACCGGATCCGCAAGCTCGACATCATAGCCCGTATCGTCGAAGACCTTTCTGCGGACGGGATCCAGGAGCAACTCATAGGCCTTCTGGACGCGGCTGAATGCGTCCGGCGCGCCGCCGGAATCGGGATGGGTGGTCTTGGCGCGTCGCCGATAGGCCGACTTGATCTGGTCATCGCTCGCGTCCCGTCGGACACCGAGAATCTCGTAAGGATTGGTCACCGTCCCTCCGCTGTTGTCGGACATCGTCGTGACACCCGTGAAGGGCATTCGTTCATCAACGTCTTCCTTCTACCATCACTGCGGCAGAGTTTGGACAAAAAGAATGCGTTACTCACCGTTCGAATGACGAGCAGATCGAGACCGCTTTGGTCTGGGGCCGCGCGATCAAAATATTGCGTGTCCTACCGCCTGCTTAATCGATATAATAAGAGTGCTTGCGTTGACGCTTTTCGACAAATCGAGTTCTATCCGCCACCTTCCCGGGCCGGCGCTGCCGGTCAAGGGATGCTGGAGGAGGGTTTCATGCGCGTTATCAGATCGACCGTAGACCTACGTGATCATCTTGCGACGTTTCGGCGCAATGGGAAGAGCGTTGGGTTTGTGCCGACCATGGGCTTCCTGCACGTCGGTCACATGGAACTGGTGTCGCGCGCCGCGTCGGAAAACGACGTGACTGTGGTCTCGATCTTTGTCAATCCGCTGCAGTTCGGTGTCAACGAGGATCTGGCAAGATACCCTCGGGATTTCGAACGCGACCGCGCCCTTCTCGCCGAGGCAGGTGTGGACGTACTGTTTGCGCCTGAGGTGACCGACATGTATCCGCGCCCGATGCAGACGGTCGTTGATGTTCCCGTCCTCGGCAATCAGCTGGAGGGTGCGGTGCGGCCGGGACACTTTGCCGGCGTTGCGACTGTTGTTACAAAGCTCTTCAATCTCGTTCAGCCCGATGCTGCCTATTTCGGCGAGAAGGACTACCAGCAGGTCGCTTTGATCAAGCGTATGGTGGAGGATCTTGCGCAGCCCGTCCGGGTCGTGGCCGTGCCGACGGTGCGTGAGGCCGACGGTCTCGCATGCTCCTCGCGCAACGTCTATCTCAGCGCCACGGAACGGGCGGCGGCGGTGATCGTTCCGAAGGCGCTTGCGGAGGCTGAGCGGCTTTACGCCGATGGCCTCGATGACGCGGCAGCGCTTGAGACGATCCTGACCCGGTTCATCCAAGCCGAGCCGCTTGCGACCGCCGACGTGGTTGCCGTCAGGCATCCTGAAACCCTTGAGGTGCTGAAGGTCCTGCAATCTGGACCTGTGCTTGTCGCCCTCTTCGTACGGATCGGGACGACCCGGCTGCTTGACAACCGCGTCATCGGCCTCAGACGCTCCGCTCAGCCGAGGGCCGCATAATGAGCACTCACGGCAAGCAGAAACGGCTGACGACGACCGCCATCCGGTCAATGAAAGGCAAGGAACGGGTCGTGTGCCTCACGGCCTATACGACGCCGATCGCGCGGCTGCTCGATCCCCATTGTGATCTGCTGCTGGTTGGCGATTCGCTGGGCATGGTGCTCTACGGAATGGAGACGACTGTCGGCGTCACCCTCGACATGATGGTGGCACACGGACGCGCCGTGATGCGCGCGGCTTCACACGCCTGCGTCATCGTCGATCTGCCGTTCGGGAGCTATCAGGAATCGAAGGAGCAGGCATTTCGAAGTGCCGTCCGCGTTCTGCAGGAGAGTGGATGCGACGGCGTCAAGCTTGAGGGCGGCGAGGAACTGGCCGAGACAATCGCTTTCCTGACAGCCAGGGGCGTTCCTGTATTCGGCCATGTTGGCCTGATGCCGCAACTGGTCAACACGGCTGGCGGCTTTCGGTCGCTCGGTCACTCGAGCCAAGAAGCGGACAAGATCCGTCGCGATGCCGCAGCCGTTGCCGAGGCCGGTGCGTTTGCAATCGTCGTCGAAGGCACGGTCGAACCGCTTGCCCGCGAGATCACCGCCTCGGTCTCGGTTCCGACAATCGGCATCGGTGCGTCGCCCGCCTGCGACGGGCAGGTTCTGGTGTCGGACGACATGCTCGGACTTTTCAACGACTTCAAGCCGCGGTTCGTCAAACGCTTTGCAGATCTCAGTCCGCTCGTTTCAAAAGCGGCTGAAAGCTATGCCGAGGAGGTGCGCGCCGGCCGCTTCCCGGGCGAAGAGCACACATTTCAGATCAGGCGCTAGGTGGGTTCACTCACCATCTGGAAATGATGTTTGAGGATCGGCAATATTGTCGTTCGGGACAAATTGCCTCCACCCGAAATCGCTCTACATTCTTGATTTGTCTTAGATGCCTGCACCGGCCGCAATCGTCGGACCGGTGCAAGGCAACCGATACTTCGACGCTTGCAGACGGTGGGATGAACTTCCAATTTCATTGCCGGAGGGACGAGCAGGAGCTTTGCGCGATCATCAGTCCGCATTTTCGTCTTCACGCAGAATGTGCTTCGCGCCATCGGGGATGATGCACCGATGGCGTTCCATCAATCATGGGATCCGGGGAACTCCTTTCATGTTCAGCAAGACGATCGCCTTGTTTCTTCTATGCTTTGCTCTGGCAGGGTGCCAGAAGGAGGAGCATCAGATCGCCGAACTGGAAGTTCCGGTGCGTGCCATCAATGTCGCCTTCTCCGACTATCGCTTCAGCATCAAGCTGACGGGCGAGATCGTTGCTCATATACAATCCAACCTGTCGTTTCGCGTCGGCGGCAAGGTGACGGAATGGACCGCAGATGTGGGATCGCACGTCACGGCCGGTCAAGTCATAGCGCGCGTTGATCCGAGGCAGCAAAAAGCCGATGTCGAGGCCGCCGAGGCCGCCCTTGTTGCTGCGCAGGCAGATCTTGCCCAGGCGTCGGCCGAATTTGAAAGACGCAAGACCTTGCTTGCGAGCGGCTCGACCACCCGCGAGGCCTATGATCAGGCAGCAACGGCGCTAAAGACGTCACAGGGATCACTGGACAATGCCAAGGCCCAGTTGGGAACGGCCAGGGACGCCCTTGGCTACACGGAACTTCGCGTCGACGCCGACGGCATCATAACAGCCCGCAACGTTGAGGACGGGCAGGTCGTGCAGGCGGCTCAGACAGCTTTCACGCTTGCCCAGGACGGTCCCAGAGATGCGGTTTTCTATATTTACGAGGGGTTGCTGCAAACCAAGCAGGCAGCGCCACGCATCGAGATCGCACTGGTCAGCGATCCGAAGATCAAAACCTATGGAAAGATCACCGAAGTATCTCCGACCGTCGATACGGCGAGCGGCACCGTGCGTGTGAAAATCACCCTGGACGATACCCCGCCTGAAATGACGCTCGGTGCGCCGGTCACGGGCTTTGCGCAGTCGGAGCCTGCGCCGATGATCGTCTTGCCGTGGACGGCACTTTCTTCCGTCGACGGCAAGCCTGCAGTATGGATTGTCGACCAGGGGGATGCGACCGTTAGTCTGGGGCCGGTGAAGATCGCAAACTATGAAACCGGAAGGGTCATCATATCTGGAGGTCTTTCCCCCGGTGACACGGTCGTTGTCGACGGCGGGAAAATGCTTCGTCCGGGACAGAAGGTGCGCATCTTAGGAGAACAGGGCTGATGACCGGATCCTATTTCCTGACCATCGTGCTTCTGACCACCCTTGGATGTCTGTCGGCCTGCAGCGACAAGAAGGAAGAGGCTGGTCCACCGATCCGTCCGGTTTTTTCAAGGGTCATCGAACTGGCTCCTCTGCCGGCGCCGACCTTTGCTGGGATCGTTTCACCGAAAACCGAAACACCGCTCGGCTTCCGTGTCGCCGGTTTGATGGTCGCGCGCGATGTCAATACCGGCGATATCGTGACGAAGGGGCAGCGCCTTGCGGCGCTTGACCCGACATCGCTGCAACTGGCCGTCGGGTCTGCGCAAGCCCAGCTTGCCAATGCCAAGGCACAGCTTGCCAACGCGACATCGGTGGAACAACGGGCTAGGTCCACATTCCAATCCGGAACGGCGACGAAGTCCAACCTGGAAAGCAGCGTGCAGGCGACGCAGAACGCCCAGTCGGCCGTGGTCCAGGCGCAAACCGCTCTCGACAAGGCAAACCAGGATCTGTCCTACGCCGAGATACTGGCCACCTTTGACGGCGTGGTGACAGCCACCTCCGTGGAGGTGGGGCAGGTGGTGTCGGCGGGAGAAGCCGTTGTAACAGTGGCACGTCCGGAGGAACGGGATGCTGTCGTCGACATACCCGAGGGTGCATTGGTGCCGGCGATTGGCACCCCGTTTTCGGTCCTCCTGCAGATCGACCCTGAGATCAAGGCGGCAGGAAAGGTACGGGAAGTGGCACCGACCGCCGACGCAGCAACGCGCACGCGCCGGATCAAGATTGCGCTAGAGGCCCCCCCGGATGCGTTTCGGATCGGTACGACGATCACGGCGGTTCAGGACGTCGGGACGGTCGCGAAGCTGTTCTTGCCAGACGCCGCGCTTCTGGAGCGGGACGGCAAGACCCTGATCTGGATCGTCGACAACAACGGCGGTGCTGTCCGGTCCCAGGAAGTCAAGACCCGTCAAATGGGCGCCGGGCGCGTCGAGGTCCTGTCCGGCCTCGAACCTGGAACGCGTGTCGTTCTTGCAGGTGTGCATAGTCTCAAAGAGGGGCAGAACGTGACGATAGAGGGTGGTGCACGCTCATGAAGGCGTTCAATCTTTCGGACTGGGCGCTCGAGCATCGCTCGATGATCTGGTATTTCATGATCGCCTTTGCTTTGCTCGGCGTATTTTCTTACCTGAACCTCGGGCGCGAAGAAGATCCGAATTTCACGATCAAGACGATGACGATTTCCGCGCAGTGGCCCGGCGCTTCGGCTGAGGAGACGACCCGCCAGGTGACCGAGCGTATCGAGCGGAAGCTCGAGGAGCTGGACTCACTCGATTACACCAACAGCATCACGACGCCCGGCCAGACGCTCGTCTTTGTTTATCTGAAGGATACGACCAAGGCTCGCGACGTGCCCGCAATCTGGTTAACGGTCAGAAACATGGTCGGTGACATCAGCGCCCAGTTTCCCTCCGGCGTCCTCACTCCAACCTTCAACGATCGCTTTGGCGACGTGTTCGGGAACATCTACGCCTTCACTTCGGACGGGTTTTCGCAGCGTCAATTGCGAGACTACGTCGAGGATGTCCGCCGCGACATTCTGACGGTTCCCAATGTCGGCAAGGTCGACCTTGTCGGGGCGCAGGACGAGGTCATCTTCCTCGAATTTTCAACCCGCCAGCTCGCCGCACTCGGGATCAGTCAAGCCGACGTGCTGAGTACGCTGCAGTCCCAGAACGCGATTGCCCCTTCCGGCGTTCTGCAGGCAGAGGGCGAGAGGGTCAGTTTGCGGGTGAGCGGCCAGTTTACCTCGGAAAACAGCCTGAGAGGCGTCAATCTGCAGGTCAATAATCGGTTCTTCCGATTGAGTGATATTGCCAAGATCAGTCGAGGTTATACGGATCCACCGACGTCGCTGTTCCGCTTCAACGGGCAACCGGCCATCGCGCTTGCCATCGGCATGAAGCAAGGTGCAAATCTCCTGGACTTCGGCAAGGCATTGCAGGTGGAACTGCGCAAGGTCGTGGCAACCCTCCCCATCGGTGTCGAGCCGCATCTGGTGTCGGATCAGCCCCGCATCGTCGAGGAGGCGGTGTCGGGGTTCACCAAGGCGCTGTTCGAGGCAGTCGTGATCGTCCTGATCGTGAGCTTTGTCAGCCTCGGCATGCGGGCGGGGCTGGTGGTTGCTCTTTCCATACCTCTAACGCTCGCCATCACATTCGTATTCATGGAGTATGACGGCATTTCCCTGCAGCGCATTTCGCTTGGCGCACTGATCATAGCACTCGGGCTTCTGGTCGATGATGCGATGATCGCGGTCGAAATGATGGTGGCGCGGCTGGAAGCCGGGGATCCCCTGACGAAGGCTGCAACTTACGTCTATTCGCATACGGCCTTCCCGATGCTGACCGGAACACTCGTAACCGTGGCAAGCTTCATGCCGGTTGGCCTAAACAGCAGTGCTGCAGGCGAATTCACCTTCTCGCTCTTCGTCGTGATCGCCGTTTCGCTGATCGTGTCATGGATCGTCGCTGTCGTCTTTGCACCGCTTTTGGGGGTGACGATACTGCCCGCGGCGATGAGGCAGCACCATGAGACCACCGGCTGGTTCGCAAGGTCGTTTGCCCGATTGCTTGATCTTTGCATGCGGTTCAGGTGGATCACGATCGCGCTCACCGTGATCGCCTTCGCTATCTCCGTTTACGGCATGCGTTTTGTCCAGGAGCAGTTTTTTCCCTCGTCCGACCGATTGGAGCTGATCGTCGATTTCTCGCTTCCGAACAACGCGTCCATCAGCGAGACCGATCGGCAAATGGCAAAGTTCGAAAAGGATAAGCTTGAGGGCAATCCCGACATCGAACGCTGGTCGACCTATGTCGGGCAGGGCGCGCAACGCTTCGTCCTGTCGTTCGATGTGCAGCCTCCCGCAGCGTCTTTCGGACAGATCGTCATCGTTACGAAGAGCCTGGAGGTTCGCGACAAGCTGCGCGCCGATCTGCAGGATTATCTCACCAAGACGTTCGTGGGCACTGACGCCTACGTCAAACTGCTCGACATTGGTCCGCCTGTCGGACGGCCTGTGCAATATCGCATCAGCGGTCCGGACATCGAACAGGTACGGCAGTTCGCACTCGAGCTTGGAGGCGTTCTCGGCAAGAACCGTTCGCTAGGCGACATCGTCTATGACTGGAACGAACCGGCCCGTGTGGTGAAGGTCGACGTCCTTCAAGACAAGGCCCGGCAACTGGGCGTCACATCCGAAGATATCGCATCGGCCCTGAACGGTATCGTCGGCGGCGCATCGGTCACCCAGGTCCGCGATGACATTTATCTGATCAATGTGCTGGCGCGGGCTGAGGAATCAGAGCGGCGTTCGATCGAGACCTTGCGCGATCTGCAACTGCGCACGAGCAATGGCAATTCGGTGCCGTTGGCCGCGATTGCACACTTCCGCTACGAGACGGAACCACCGAAGATCTGGCGCAGGGACCGTTTGCCGACCATCACCATCAAGGCTGGTGTCGTTGACAGCAAGCAGCCTGCCACCGTCGTCAATGAGCTTGCGCCTGACGTTGAGGCGTTTTCGTCCGGGCTGCCTGCAAGGTTCAGCATCGAGGTCGGCGGGACGGTCGAGCAAAGCGAAAAGAGCCAGGCGCCGATCATCGCAGTCGTTCCGATGATGCTTTTTGCGATGGCGACAATCCTGATGATCCAGCTGCAGAGCTTCTCACGGCTGTTTCTGGTGTTTGCGGTCGCCCCCCTGGCTTTGATCGGCGTGGTGATCGCGCTTCTGTCAAGCGGCGCGCCGATGGGGTTTGTGGCGATCCTCGGCGTTCTCGCGCTGATCGGCATTCTGATCCGAAACTCGGTTATACTCGTGGTCCAGATCGAGGAATTGCGGCATGAGGGACGGCATCCCTGGGATGCCGTGCGGCAAGCGACACAGCACCGAATGCGACCGATCCTGCTGACTGCGGCAGCGGCGAGCCTTGCGCTCATCCCGATTTCGCGTGAGGTGTTTTGGGGGCCGATGGCCTACGCGATGATGGGGGGCATCGTCGTTGGGACGGTGCTGACATTGTTGTTCCTGCCGGCACTCTATCTTGCGTGGTTCCGGATCAAACGTCCGGCGGAGGAGGAGGTCGCGAGCGACAGGGTTGCGGACTAACCTACTCGCGTTTCCGCCGAACCCATGAGCGAGGTCATCGCCCAATCCAGGCGTCGATCCCCCTTGCTGCTGCGCGGCCGGTGGCAAAGCAGGCGGTGAGCAGGTACCCGCCTGTCGGGGCTTCCCAATCGATCATCTCGCCGGCGATGAAGAGGCCGGGGCGGGCCTTCAGCATATAGTTGTCATCGATCCCCTCCCAGCCAACGCCGCCCGCCGAGGAGATCGCCTCGGCGATCGGGCGGGTTCTCAAAACCGGGACGGGCAGGGCCTTGATCAGCTTTGCCAGACGCTGTGGCTGGTGCAGATCGGCATCGCTGCCAAGCTCGCGCAAAAGGTTTGCCTTGACGCCATCGATACCTGCTCCCTTGCGCAGTCGGTTGGACACGCTTGTCTTCGGATTCTGCCTGGCAAGGTCGCGCTCGATCCGCTCTTGCGAACGATCGGGCACAAGGTCAATGTCCAGATACGCAACCTTTCCGGCAACGAGCGCTTCACGCAGTGCGGCGGCATGGACGTAGACGAGGCTGCCTTCTATACCGTGCTCGGTAATGACGAACTCGCCCGGAAATGTGCCGGCGCTTGATCGCCCAGTCACTGACTTGACCGGGGCGCCGGCGTAGCGCTGGCGGAAAACCCGGCTCCATTCGACGTCGAAGCCGCAATTGGCCGGCTGAAAGTCATGGATGGAGATCTGTTTGTCCCTGAGCCAGGGGACCCATCGCCCATCCGAGCCGAGCCGCGGCCAGCTCTCGCCGCCGAGCGCCAGCAACGCAGCGTCGCACCGGATGGTCCTTGCACCGCCGTCAGGCGTCTCGAACAGATATCCGTCATCGGAAAAGCCGCKCCAGCGATGCCGCGTCAGGATCTTTACGCCCTGCGCTTGCAGGCGCTTCAACCAGGCACGCAGGAGCGGCGACGCCTTCATGGCCACCGGGAACACTCGCCCTGATGACCCGACGAACGTCTCGGTTTCCAATCCGGCTGCCCAGGCGCGAACGTCTTCGGGTTTAAAAGCGTCGAGCGCGCTGCGAAGCCGCGGTGCTGCCGTGCCAAACCGCGTGGAGAAATGATCAAAATTCTCGGAATGCGTGATGTTGAGGCCCGATTTTCCGGCAAGCAGGAACTTGCGTGCGACCGTGGGCATCGCTTCATAAACCGTGACGATATGGCCGGTTGTCGACAATTGCTCGGCCGCCATCAGCCCTGAGGGGCCCCCGCCGATGATTGCGATCTCTTTTTTTGTCATGCGTCTTCTGAAAATCCCGATCGTCCACGTCTGTCATGACGTGCGCAGGCGCATGACGCAAGGCCGGTGACACTTCAACCGGCTTCAGCGACGTGCTCAACGGGATGAGACGTCCAAGGCAGATCCGCCAAGGTCATCGATCGTTCGCAATCTGCTTGAGTTGTGCTGGCGGCTGGCGCAACGCACCGGGTGCGCAATCAATCCACGAGCCGCGGCGTAAATTTTGGCGTCGAAGGCGTGGCGGCCTCTTCCTTCATCGCATCTTCGTGGTACCAGCAACTGTCGTAGACACAAGGACCAATATCTTCCGCAATATCCGCTTTCTGCCTCATTCCTGCAGACGAGAAGCGTTTCGCTGGAAACGCGAATATTTTCGCTGACTCGTGATGCACACCAATGACCATGTCATGCCTCCTAATTGAGTCCCGATCGAGAACATTGAAGCGAGCATAACACGGGTGCACAGAGATTGCGCGATTTGATTGAAAAAAGTGCAATATTTGTTGGATTAATAGGCACGACTGAATTGATCACCTTTATATCAGAATTCCATCACGTCCAAATGTTAGTCATATGCATATATATTAATCACACACTCAGGCGTGTGGAAAAAGTATCGTTTTGAGAATCCAGGTTTGCAGCTCTGCGTCCCGAAAGATCGCGTGGCCTGGCCAGCCACTGTAACCGATTGAACCCGCAGTGAGTTCAGCGGCAAATACCCCCATGGAACGGCGGGTACGGATTGGTTTTTGCCACTGACAAAACAGTCGGCCTCGACCCGCATTTTATATGGCCTCGCCCAACTGGCACGCCGCATGCATATAGAGACGCATCCCTTTGCGGGCACGGGTGCTTCGGCAGTCGGGTTCGCTTGAGGATTTGCTCACACCTTTGTTTGAGAGACTCGCAAATGACCAAGTATAAGCTCGAGTACATTTGGCTCGACGGGTACACACCGGTACCAAATCTTCGCGGCAAGACGCAGATCAAGGAATTCGACGTATTTCCGACACTCGAGCAGCTCCCGCTCTGGGGTTTCGATGGCAGCTCGACGATGCAGGCTGAAGGCCGCAGCTCTGACTGCGTGCTGAAGCCGGTTGCCCTCTATCCCGATCCGGCTCGCAGCAATGGCGTTCTCGTCATGTGCGAAGTCATGATGCCGGATGGCGTCACGCCGCATCCCTCGAATTCGCGCGCCACCATTCTCGACGATGAAGGCACCTGGTTCGGTTTCGAGCAGGAATATTTCTTCTACCAGAACGGCCGCCCGCTCGGCTTCCCCGAGCAGGGTTACCCGGCTCCGCAGGGTCCGTACTACACCGGCGTCGGCTATTCGAACGTCGGCGATATCGCCCGCGAAATCGTTGAAGAGCACCTCGACCTCTGCCTTGCTGCCGGCATCAACCACGAAGGCATCAACGCCGAAGTGGCCAAGGGCCAGTGGGAATTCCAGATCTTTGGAAAGGGCTCCAAGCGCGCTGCCGACGAAATCTGGATGGCTCGCTACCTGCTGCAGCGCCTGACCGAAAAATACGGCATCGACATCGAATATCATTGCAAGCCCCTCGGCGACACCGACTGGAACGGCTCGGGCATGCATTGCAACTTCTCGACCAAGTACATGCGCGAAGTCGGCGGCAAGGAATATTTCGAAGCGCTGATGGCGCAGTTCGACAAGAACCTGATGGATCACATTGCCGTCTACGGGCCTGACAACGACAAACGCCTGACGGGCAAGCATGAAACTGCTCCGTGGAACAAGTTCTCCTACGGCGTTGCAGACCGTGGCGCCTCGATCCGCGTACCGCACTCGTTCGTCAAAAACGACTACAAGGGCTACCTGGAAGATCGCCGCCCGAACTCTCAGGGCGACCCCTACCAGATCGCTTCGCAGGTCCTGAAGACGATTTCGGAAGTTCCGATCGCGGGCTCCGCCTCGGCTGCGGCCTAATCAACAACTGATTGCGCAAATGCGGTAGCGCCGGTCGAAAGACCGGCGCTATTTGTTGCGGTCGACATGTTGTCGCCTGATGACCGAAATGGTTTTTCGCCCACAAGGGCTAGGTTGCGAAGTGCACCTGTGAGCGAAGCATCCGGCGGTTGAAAAATTCAACCGCACCAGCACATTCCTTTTGCGTTGGCTTGGTTTGCCTCTATAATCGGGGCCGGATTATCCAATCGCGAGTTGTCTGTGAAATCGCTGGCTAGCCACCACGCTCCTTTGCTTCGTTTGCTCGGAAAGCCTACGCTTTTCGCGAACGGCAGCGAGATAGTGCTGCCGGAAAAGGCTTATGCGCTGCTGGCGTTCCTTGTTGCGTCGCCGCAATTGTCGATGGAGCGCGAGACCATTCGCGGCATCCTTTGGCAATCCGAGGAATCAAAGCAACGGGCCGGCAGCCTGCGCCAACTCCTGGCCCGCATCGACCGGAGCATCCCGCATGACCTTCCGCGTCTCCTCAAGACGACCAACACGCATGTTGCGTTTGATACTCACCACTGGAGTGCCGATGTCCTCTTGCTGCGCGACGCCGGAAAGCCGCTTGCGCGGCCCGATTGGTACCTGTTGCAGGGCGAGCTTCTCGAAGGCTTCCGCGCTCCGACCATGGAAGCCGACGAGTGGGTGACCATGGAGCGCCGGCGCATCGCCGAGCGCCGCGATTCGCATATCATCGCGCTTCTGGAGGCGCGCGAGAAGCGCACGTTCGGCGACATTCTCCTGCTCGCCGGGCTGCTCGTTGAGACGGATCCCGCGCATGAGGTTGCCTGCCGGGCTTTAATGCGTGCCCATGCCGATGCCGGTGACGTTGCCGCCGCGCGACAGGCGTATTTTCGATGCCGCAATGAATTGAAGGCTGAATACGGATCCGAACCGGATACGGTGACCCAAGCTCTTGCCAGGGAGCTCGGCATCGTCGCACCGGTGACGCTTGCTGCGGCGGAGGCACCGCTCAGCCGTGGCGCCTCGGATGCGCTCGGCCAGCCCCGGGTCCTCATCCTGCCACCAGAGACGATGCTGTCTGATCCCCTTTTGCAGCGCGTCGGCCGGGCCCTGCTGGAGGATGTGACGATCGGGTTGAGCCAGCAAAGGGGCTTCAAGGTCATCGCGGCCCATACGAGCATCGAAATCCTGAACCGGAGCCTTGCGGGGGGTGAGCCGCCGCCCCAGGACTTGCGTTTCGACTACACCGTCTACGTGACGATCCATGGTCGGGAAGACGACATCTACGCGACCTGCCGATTGACCAGGACGTCGACTGCCGAAGTGCTTTGGGCGATCGATCTGCCGCTCACGATGCAGAAGGTCAACCAGTCGTTCAGCCAGCTCGCGCGCCGCATCGTCATGACGCTTGCCGATACGATCGAGCGCCGGGAACTTGTGGACATGATGTCTGACGTCAACCCGTCCGCCTATCGTCTCTACCTCGAGGGAAAGCGTTTTGTTTCCAAAACCGACCTCCAGCATCTGCGTCAGGCGCGCAAGTGGTTCAAGTCGGCGTTGGCCCGGCATGACAGGTTCTCGTCCGCTCACGCCGGGATGGCGCGCGTACTGGGGATGGAATGGCTCGTGCGCGGAATGAAGGATACCGAACTTCTGGAGGAGGCTGACCGGTCTGCGTGGCTCGCGCGCGACAGTGACCCAAACAGCGGTCGTGCGATGCGTGAACTCGGTTTTGTGGCCCTTTATCGCCGGCGATTTGCAGACAGTCTCGACTTTTTCGCCGAGGCGCAGATGCTCAACCCGAATGACGCCGATATCCTGGCCGATTATGCCGATGCGCTTTTGCATGACGGGCAGAGCGAGCGAGCACTTGAACTCAGCGCTGCAGCGATGAAGCTCAATCCGCTTCCGCCGGACTACTACTATTGGAACCTCGGCGGAATCCACTTCGTCCAGGAGAACTATGCCAAGGCAATCGAAGTTCTGGACCGCGTCAAGGAACGCCCCGCGGCGTCGCGGTTGCTTGCTGCCGCCCACGCCAAGAACGGCGATCTGAAGTCAGCGGCTCGCTATGCCGCGATCGTCCTTGAGAATTTTCCCGATTTCCGCACCGACGACGTCTGGCAGTTCGTGCCCGACCGAAATCCCGACGACACGCGCCAGCTGATCGACGGGCTTCGCATGGCCGGTTTGTCCTGAAGCGTTACACCTTGTGCATCCCGGGCGACCGCCAACGCCCAATCCCAGTCACGCCTGAATAACGCGACGGGTTCATCCTGCTTCTGTCCGCAGCCAAGCGCTGCTTCCAGCAGGAGATAGAAGAATGAGCACGACAGAGATCAAGCAGACATCCTCGACCGTCCGTCTTTCGGCAGCAGCCCAGGCAGCCCTTAAGCAGGACGCCGTTCAGTTCGACACGAACGCCACGGCGAGCATCGTCCACGCGCTGAAGTTCCGCTGAGGTGATGCGAATGTCTGTCCAGACCGCACTCAGGGATTTGGTCGAGGATCTCAGCCTGTCATCGGCGGGGATCAATGCCTATCACGACCGCTCACTGACGCCTGGGCAGACACTCGCGGCGATCAGGCCGCACTTCGCCGAACTCGGCATTACACGCGTGGGTCTTCTCACGGCACTCGACGTGCTTGAAATTCCCGTTGCCTTTGCCACGCGACCGAACAGCTACACGCTCTCCGTCTTTCAGGGGAAGGGCATTGACGAGGAAGCGGCGATGACGTCCGCTGCCATGGAGGCGGTGGAAACGCGTATCGCCGAGATGCAGCCCCAGGATATGATCGTTGCAACAGTGGACGGAATGAAGGCGGAGCGGGCGTCGATCATCGATCTCGATTCCGTCGCGCGCTGTGTGCCCTCAGATATCGATCCGGCCCCGATTGCCTGGGGCGAAGGGATCGACATCGTCTCCAATAGACCGGTTTTCGTTCCTTGGTCGCTTGTCGGTCTCGATCACCGTGGCGCAAGGCCCTCCGGATTTGAACAGTCGAGCGACGGCCTGGCTTCGGGAAATCGACCGGCGGAGGCCGTATTGCACGGCCTTTGCGAGCTGGTTGAACGCGACGCCTGGGCATTGATGCAGCTGCGCCCCTACGATCAGCTGCGCGGTTGTCGCATCGATCCAACGGCGTTCGGCGATCCGATCGTGGACATTGTCGTCGATCGGATCACCCGTGCGGGTATGCGCCTCTTGCTCCTCGACATGACGACCGACATTGGCGTTCCGAGCTTTCTCGCCGTCATCATTCCGGGCAACCTCGGAGACCGCGTTGACGCCCGATGGACCAACGTCTGCGGCGGCTGCGGTTGCCATCCGGACCCGGTGCGCGCTGCGCTGCGTGCTATCACGGAGGCGGCGCAGAGCCGTCTCACTGCCATCGCCGGAAGTCGCGACGATTTCTCGCCGCGGCTCTACCAGCGGCTAGACGGCGACGGGCCGATGCAGCAACTCATCGATCTGTGCGACGAAGCACCAAAGGCACCGAGCTTTGCCATCGAACCGGCCGAGCGCAGCATTCAGGAGAATATCCGCCATATCATCGAGAGGCTTCAAGCCAGGGGCATTGAGCAGGTCGTCGCAGTGCCGCTGCCCCATCCGCGTCTACCGGTCTCGGTCGTCCGGGTCATCGTGCCTGGCTTGGAGGTCGATGTGAGCGGCGAATTCATCCAACTTGGGTTGCGCGCTGTCGGCGCCATGCAGGGAGCCCTCTCATGAAAGTGATCTTTGCCGGCCCGAGCTTCGGCGCCGATCTCTCCAGGCTGAAAACGACCCACCCATCGGTCGAATTCCGGCCTCCTGCGGCGCGCGGCGATATCCTCCAGGCAGTGCAGGATGGTGCGCTGGCGATCGGCATTGTCGATGGCTATTTTGGCGAAGTGCCCTCCGTATGGCACAAGGAGATCCTCTACGCGCTGCAGAAGAACGTCGTGGTGGCCGGTGGCGCCAGCATGGGCGCATTGCGGGCTGCCGAATGCGCGGCCTTTGGCATGATTGGTCTCGGAACCATCTTCAACGACTACGTCGATGGGCGTCTGCTCGACGACGAGGCGGTCGCCCTTGTGCATGCGCCCGAGGCGCTTGGGTGGCTGCCGCTGTCGATTCCGTGGGTGGACTATGAACCGACGATCGATGCCTTGCGCCGGCGTGGAGTTTTGTCTGCAGGTGAGTACAAGATGTTGCTGCTCGCCGGCCGTGCGCTGCATTTTTCCGAGCGAACCTATCCGCGGGCGGTCGAGCGGTGCGCCTTCGCAAGCAAATCACGCGCCGCAGAGCTCCTTCGCCTGATCCGGTCGAACAAGATCGAACGCAAGCGCGCTGACGCGCAGTGCGTCCTGCGTTACCTGAACGAAGGCACCTTTGCGGAGGTCGAGTGTCGCTGGGGCTTTGCTGCGACGTCGCACTGGGAGACCCTTCGGGCGGAAGTGTCGAACGCCGTCACGCCTGTAACGCTCAAATAACGCCGAGCCTGAATGATGCCATTGGGACTGAAGCTCCAGAGCAGTGTTTGGAGTGATATCATAGAGGCGGTCACATGAACATTCAGACGAGCGACGAAGGTACGGGCAGCGAGTATGCCAGGATATTCCGCCTTCTTTCGGCCGCGAAGGACGAAGCGGAGAAGCTCAAGCTTCACAATCTGACGCACCTGGCCAACATGGCCCTGTTGCAGGTGGTCATCGACTGGGATGGCATCGATCCGGAGCGCGAGCTTGACGTCAATCTCGAGAAACTGGTCGGGACAAAGACGAAGCTGGCGATGAAGGACGCCAGGGACAATCTGGTTGTCCTCGATTGCCACTAGCGGCGGTGTTTCGAAGCTGCCTTATTCAGCAGCTTCGGTATCTACCTGATCCATGCCGGCAATTGCCTGCACGAGCTTTACGATCTTTTTGCGGACCTGCTCGTTCTTGATGGAAAGAAAAGCGGCATTCAGGAGCACGCCATCGCGAGAGACGACGAATTCTTCGGTCGGCGTCGGATTGTCGTTGGCAGTGCCAAGTGGGTTCAGATCTTCGAAGAACGAACGGACGTCGACATCCAGCGCACCGGCGATTTCCACCAGCATGCTCGCTGAAACGCGGTTGGAACCTTTTTCGTACTTCTGGATCTGCTGGAACGTGACGCCGACGCGATCACCCAGTTCGGTCTGGGACACCTTGCGCATCAGGCGCTTGATGCGGATCGTTTTTCCGACGTGCACGTCGACTGTATGAGGACCGTCTTTCATGGCCTTATCCTTTCCACGCCGGTTGTGGCGCGATAATTATGCTATACAGCAACCTAACCAAGATATTTGAACGGATCAATTGTGCCGATCGATTTTTCTTCCAGATCGCGCATGGGCCTGTTCACCTTCACTTCCAGCTGGAACCGAATTGCGCAATCTGCCGATTCCGCAAAGTTTCTAAAACAACCATAGATCGATTCCTGCTACGTAACATGGTCAAGATTGGTTTTGTCGGCGACCACAGGAAATTCCGTCTGCCTGGTGTTGCCTTCGGCTTGCATGCCAGAGGATCTGAAAGCCTCTGGAAACGTCTCTGCCCGAAGGCTAAGCTTTCGTCTTCCCGCCGCCTGTGTCAGAGATTGTCTGTTCGACAACAACAGGATTCGCGCCTTCTTGACGATTGGATTTGCACATGCCGAACTGATTGCCGTTCTCGCCGCCGCGACGGGAGATGAGCCGCGCGTCATGACGATCCGCTCCGGCGATGCCCTGCCTTCGGGGCCTTTCGAGATGGGGCACCGGACCCTGCAAAGCGGGCTCAGGGAGTGGGTTCAGGAGCAGACGGCCCATCCGGTCGGCTACCTGGAGCAACTCTACACCTTCGCCGATCGCGACCGCAACAATGAGATTCTTGGCGGCAGGACAATTTCAATCAGCTATCTCGGCCTCGTGCGCGAACAGGCGGCACCCGGCGCCGGCCGCCCCGGCTGGCACGGCTGGTACGAGTATTTTCCGTGGGAGGATCGACGCGCCGGCCCGCCGCCGATCCTCGAGGAGATTTCTGCCCACCTCACGACGTGGGCAAATGGCGAACCCGGCCGGCGCGAGGAGCGGCGGCGTCGCGCGATCTTCGCATTTGGTCTCGGCGATAACCGTTGGAACGAGGACTTGGTGCTGCAGCGCTATGAGCTGCTTTACGAGGCGGGCCTTGTGTCGGAAGCAGGTGCACCGGGACAGATCAATCCCGGACGCGCGATGTTTGCCGACCACCGCCGYATTCTGGCAACCGGSATTGCRMGGCTKCGYGCCAAGATCAAATATCGTCCCGTCGTATTCGAATTGATGCCCGACAGCTTCACGCTGCTGTCGCTGCAGCGCACTGTCGAGGCGCTGGCCGGCCTGACGCTTCACAAGCAGAATTTCCGAAGGCTCGTCGAGCAGCAGGAACTCGTTGAGGAAACCGGGGAGACGGAGAGCGAAACGGGGGGCCGGCCGGCCAAGCTGTTTCGCTATCGCCACGCCGTACTCGAGGAGCGTGCGCTTGCCGGATCAAAATTGCCGCTCTCCCGCAATTGACATATGCTCATGGTGAGAATATCTATTTGCCCATGATATGCTCATCTAGAGCATAATAGGAGTCGGCCATGAATCATCCCGTTTCCGCGTCATCGCTCTATGAGCGCGTCAGCCGTGTCATTCCCAAAGCGGAGTGGATGTCGTTCGAGGACGACGTGGACGCGATCCTCAGGCTAAAGCGGGAACGCAACGCGGTCATTCTCGCGCACAACTACCAGACGCCAGAGATCTTCCACGGAGTTGCCGATATCGTCGGCGACAGTCTGGCACTGGCGCGCAAGGCAATCGACGTCGATGCCGACGTCATCGTGTTGGCCGGCGTTCATTTCATGGCGGAGACCGCAAAGCTGCTCAACCCTGCAAAGACGGTCCTCATTCCAGACATGGGAGCCGGCTGCTCGCTGGCCGATTCCATCACCGCTGAGGATGTCGCGCTCCTGCGTCAGGCACATCCGGGTGTGCCGATCATCACCTACGTCAACACCTCGGCCGCGGTGAAGGCCGCATCCGATATCTGCTGCACCTCGGGCAACGCCAAGCAGGTGGTGGAGTCGCTCGGCGTGCCGCGGGTACTGATGATCCCGGACGAATATCTCGCACGCAATATTGCCCGCGAGACCAGTGTGGAAGTTCTTGCCTGGCACGGTCATTGTGAGGTCCATGAGCTTTTCACAGCAGACGATGTCCGCCAGCTACGGGAAAACCATCCCGGCGTCATCGTGCTCGCACATCCAGAGTGCCCACCCGATGTCGTGGCGGAAGCCGATTTTGCCGGCTCGACGGCAGTCATGTCCGACTATGTTGCAAACCAGCGCCCGGCGCGGGTGGTGCTTTTGACCGAATGCTCGATGAGCGACAATGTCGCCGTGCATCATCCCGATGTCGAGTTCATCCGGCCCTGCAATCTCTGCCCGCACATGAAGCGGATCACGCTCGCCAATATCCGCGCCGCGCTGCAGGAAAACCGCCATGAAGTGACGGTTGATCCGGCAATTGCCGTTGCGGCGCGCCGCGCCGTCGAAAGGATGCTTTCGGTATGACCACGGTTCTTCGCGAGCTTGACGGCCACGTTGTTATTGTCGGCAGCGGGCTGGCGGGCATGATGACGGCGCTGACGCTTGCGCCGCAGCGCGTCGTCATCGTCACGCGCGCGGCGCTCGGGGCAGAAACATCGAGCGCTTGGGCACAGGGCGGTATCGCCGCTGCTGTCGGCTGCGATGACAGCACCAACATCCATCTGGCCGATACACTGGCTGCCGGCGACGGATTGTGTGATACACAGGCCGCCGCAGCCATCATCGCGGAAGGCCCGGCGGCGATTGCAGCACTTGAGCGGGCCGGCGTTCATTTCGATTGCGACGGGGAGGGGCGCCTGTCGCTTGGCCTTGAGGCTGCGCATTCGCGACGCCGTATCGTCCATGCCGCCGGCGACGGATCCGGTGCCGCCGTCATTCGCGCGCTTGCGAGCGCGGTCGCCCGTACGCCATCAATCAAAGTGCTGGAAGGCGCCGAAGCCCGTGCGCTGCTGACGCAGGGCTCCTTGATCAGCGGGCTTTTGGTTTCGACGGCGTCCGGTACGGCGGTCATTGCGACCTCGAGTGTTGTGCTCGCAACTGGTGGCATCGGTGGTCTCTATGACGCCACGACCAATCCCGTCTCGAACTTCGGCCATGGGATCGCACTTGCCGCAAAGGCCGGTGCGATGCTGGCCGATATGGAATTCGTGCAGTTCCATCCGACAGGCCTCTGCTCTGCACGCCGGCCGCTTGCGCTGGTCAGCGAAGCCGTGCGCGGCGAGGGGGCCGTCCTCGTCAACGATAGAGGCGAACGCTTCATGGCCGATGTCGACGGCGCCGAGCTCGCCCCCCGCGACATCGTTGCGCGCGCCATCAGTGCGGAGCTGTCGCATGGGCGGCGCGTCTTTCTCGATGCCCGCCGGGCGCTTGGCGATCGATTTGCTTCGCGATTTCCCACCATTCATCGCCTATGCGCGGAGGCGGAGATCGACCCGGCGAAAGATCTCATCCCCGTGCGCCCGGCTGTGCACTACCACATGGGTGGCGTGGCGACGGACCTTAGAGGACGCAGTTCGGTGGCCGGCCTCTGGGTCGTGGGCGAGGCGGCTTCCACCGGTTTGCATGGTGCCAACCGGCTCGCCAGCAACTCCTTGCTCGAGGCGGCGGTCATGGGCATGCGCGCCGGGCAGGATATCGGCGGCATCACGACGAGGGGGGCGGCCTCGGTCGAGGCGATCGAAGCAATCCGGCTCAGGCCACCCGCAGAGACGACAATTGTTCGCTCCATCGTATCTCGCCATCTCGGCGTCCTGCGTCATGGAACCCATCTTGAAGACGCGATCGGCGCTTTGCTGCCGTTGACGGATGAAGACGGTCCGAGTGCCGATCCTGCTGTCGTGGCTCTTTTGATCGCCGTTTCCGCGATGCTGCGCACCGAATCGCGTGGCGCCCACGCGCGCATCGATTTCCCGTTGAAGTGCGCTCGCGCCGAGCGACGCACGATGACCCTTTCGGCTGCGCTCGACATAGCGCGTGCTACGTCCCATTCATTTGCCAGGAGTGCCTGACATGACCTTTGCCCCCCTGCCGCGGCTGATCATCGAGCCGCTCGTGCGCAATGCGCTTGCCGAAGACCTGGGGCTCGCCGGTGACATCACCTCCGCCGCGGTCATTCCGGCGGATCACCGGTCATCTCTCGTCATGGTGGCACGGCAGCAGGGCGTCATTGCCGGCCTCGATGCTGCCGTGCTGGCGTTCCAGCTCGTTGATCCCGCGATCACGATCGTGCGCCACCTTGAGGATGGCCTGGTCGTCGATGCCGGCGCTGTCATCGCCACGATCAGCGGACCCTCTCGCGGATTGCTGACCGGCGAGCGCACGGCGTTGAACTTCCTCGGACACCTTTCAGGCATCGCAACAGTGACCGCCGAGCTCGTCCGTGCCGTCAAGGGGACCAAGGCGTCGATCGCCTGCACCCGCAAGACGACACCGGGTCTGAGGGTGCTGGAGAAATATGCGGTTCGCGCCGGAGGGGGCATGAACCATCGCTTCGCGCTTTATGACGCCGTTCTGATCAAGGACAATCACGTGGCGATTGCCGGCGGCGTGGCCGAAGCGATCCGGCGTGCCAGGGCAGGCGTCGGCCACATGGTCAAGATCGAGGTCGAAGTCGACACGCTCGAGCAGTTACGCGAAGCCATGGAAATCGGCGTTGACGCGGTGCTGCTCGACAACATGACACCGGCCCAATTGCGCGAGGCCGTCGCCATCGTCGATCGTCGCGCCATTACAGAGGCTTCAGGCCGAGTGACACCTGCTACAGCCGCTGCAATTGCGGCCTCAGGCGTCGATCTGATCTCCGTCGGCTGGTGCACCCACAGTGCGCCGACCCTCGACATTGGTCTCGACATGCAATCCTGATCAGGTGCATCTCATCCCGCCGCCCTAGTTCGAGGAGCGCACACCGGCGGCCTTAAGGATGAGGTTGGTGACCGCCTTGGGCTGCGAAATCATCGAGAGGTGGCTGGAGTCGAGTTCGACGGTTTTGGCGCCCATCCGCTTCGCCATGAAGCGTTCGAGATCGGGATCGATGGTGCGGTCGTTCTTCGATACGGCGTAGAAGCTCGGCTTCGAACGCCAGGCCGCTTCGGTCGTCTTGCCCGTGAGCAAGGCCTTGTTGAAGGGTTCCTGGACCGCATAGAGAACTTTGGCCTTCACCTTTGGCACATCGCCCGCGAAGTCATGGAGGAAGGCCTGCTCGGTGAGCCGTCCTTCGTCACCATCGAAGACGATGCCTGCAGACGCCGGAGGCGTCGGGTAGGTCTTGGCGAGCGCGGTGTAGTCTTCTCCGGCGTCAGGCGCACGTGCGGCGATATAGACGAGCGATGAGACGTTCGGGTGCACGCCAGCCTCGGTAACAATCATCCCTGAGAAGGAGTGTCCGACGAGAACCGTAGGACCGTCCTGGCGGTCGAGAACGCGTTTGGCGGCCGCGACTGCATCGGGAAGGGTTGTCAGCGGATTCTGAACCGAGGTCACGTTGAGACCTTCTGCCTGAAGGCGGGGGATGACCTCCGACCAGCAGGAGCCGTCGGCGAACAGGCCGTGGACGAGAACGACGTTCTTCGCCCTGACGATGCTCGTAGCGGGCGCACCTTTCGGAAGTAGACTGACAGCGGCACCCGTTGCAAGGGCACCGATAAACACGCGGCGGGACATCGGTTGCATGGCGTTTCCTTTCCTTCGTTTTTAAGGCGTCCAGGGATGTGATAGCCCACACGCGCCCTATGTTGACACCGGCATGACAAAACCTCCGAAGTGGGTCGCGTCAATCGAGATGGTGTTTCAAGGCATGATCGCCGAGTTTGGTCCCAACACCGTGAACATGCACTAGTGTTTCGTCTCAGAGATTATGACGGGTTGTCTATGCCGAGGATTGGCAGTTCTTGAGGCGGGACAAGCAGTTGGATGCTGCGCGCCTGGCCTGGTTGCTTTTGGATCAATCCAATTTGGTCGAGCGTCTTTAGCATCTGGTGAAC
>NZ_JBFTOF010000041.1:0-26813 GCF_056397845.1 Rhizobium sp. 05L419 | reverse complement strand
CTGCGACCGGCACCAAGCTTGCCACCGTCACCTTCACCAACACGTCGGCAAGTGGCTGGCAGACGGTGGCCCTGGCGACGCCCGTCTCCATTACCGCCAACACCACCTATGTCGCCTCGTACCACACGACCGGCGCCTACGTGGCGACCGACGACTTCTTCACCAGTGCCGTCACCAATGGCGCGCTGACAGCCCCGTCGAGCGCCACCGCCGGAGGCAATGGTGTCTATGCCTATGGCGGGTCCGCCACAACCGGCCTGTTCCCGACCAACACTTTCGCTTCCGCCAACTACTTTGCCGACGTGGTCTTCCGGCCCCAGCTCGTGACCTGAACAATCGGATGGGGCCGGCACGAAAACAAATCCTTGCCGTGGCGCCGGTCGGTCCGCCAGCGCAGCGGCTGGTTCTTACCTTCAAGGGATGTCGACGAGGGGAACAGGGGACATGGCAGATCGGCTACCGGTGACCGTGCTCGCCGGATTTCTGGGCGCCGGCAAGACGACGCTGCTCAGCCACGTGCTGGCGAATCGGGAGGGCTTGCGGGTCGCAGTCATCGTCAACGACATGAGTGAGGTGAACATAGACGCAAGCCTCATTCGCGACGGTGGCGCCAATCTGTCCCATACGACGGAGACGCTCGTTGAACTCAGCAACGGCTGCATATGCTGCACCCTGCGCGACGACCTCCTGACCGAAGTGCGGCGGCTGGCCGAAGAAGGGCGATACGACTATCTGCTGATCGAAGGGACAGGCATAGCAGAGCCGCTTCCCATTGCGGCGACCTTTTCCTTTCGTGACGAAAACGGGGTTTCCCTGTCCGACTTCGCGAAGCTTGACACGATGGTGACTGTCGTCGATGCGGCAAGCCTGTTGGCGGACTATAGCAGCGCCGATCTGCTGCGCGATCGCGGCCTGGAGCGCGACGGGGAAGACAGGCGGACGCTCATTGACCTTTTGGTCGATCAGATCGAATTTGCCGATGTGGTCGTGATCAACAAGGTCACGGATGCGACCGAGCAAACGCGCGGCGAAATCCGCAAGGTCATTGCTGCACTCAACCCGGATGCGCGCCAGATAGAGACGAACTTCGGTGAGGTTCCTCTTCCAGCAGTCCTCAACACCGGCCTATTCGATGAAGCAAAGGCATCCGCTCATCCCCTTTGGCACAAGGAACTTTATAGTCCGGGCACGCATGTTCCGGAGACCGAGGAGTATGGCGTCGTGAGCTTCGTTTATCGCGAAAGGCGTCCTTTCGATCCAGCGCGGTTTCGGTCGTTCCTCGACAAGCCCTGGCCGGGGGTGCTCCGTGCCAAGGGTCATTTCTGGCTTGCCACCCGTCCGCAGCATGTGGGACTTATGTCGGCCGCCGGCGTCCAGCGTCGCTGCGAACCCATGGGGCTTTGGTGGGCAGTCGTTCCCCAGCAGGATTGGCCACCGCACCCGGAGTTTCAGGAATATCTGCAGACCCGCTGGGACAGCGCTTGGGGCGACCGTCGTCAGGAACTCGTATTTGTCGGTGTGAGCATGGACGAGACCGGCGTCCGCGCTGCGTTGGATGACTGCTTGGCCAGCTCGGATCCGCGGGACTGGCGTAACCTGGCTGATCCGTTTCCGGCCTGGTAGCCCGCGGCAGGTCAGATCGAGGGCGATCGTGGGAATGGCGCAGTGGAAAGCCATGGCTACCGCACAGGCCTCATCTCACTTGCCTCGTTCGACATTGAGGAAGCGAAGGTGAAATCGCCTCTCTCACGTCTTTCGATTCCGTCATTTTAACCGCGCGAGTGCTTCCATCGTTGAGTCGAGCAGCATCTGAGCCCCGATTATGGAATGACGCGGCTCTACAAACTCTGCTTCATTGTGGCTAAGCCCGTCGCGGCAAGGAACAAAGATCATTGCCGCCGGCGCTACGCGCGCCATAAACAATGCATCGTGGAAGGCGCCAGAGAGCATTAGCATACTAGGAAACGCCCGATTTTCGGCCGCGCTTCGAATAGCGGCGATCAGTATCGGTGAAAATTGTACAGGCGCCATGTCAAAAGATCGGCGGATGCCGATCGCGCAGTGATTGGCTTGGGCAGCGGCTTGGCAGGTTGTGGCTACATACGCTTCGAGTTCGTCCAGACGGGCCTGGTCCGGGTGGCGAAGATCGACGCTGAAGGCGACCTGACCTGGAATGGCATTGACAGAGCCAGGCTCGACGGCAATCCGACCGACCGTGAAGCGCGCCCGCGAATCTTCCGGCATGATCAGTGCGTAGAATTCGTTGAGCGCCGCGGTGGCGGCGGCGAGCGGATCGCGTCGAAAGGAGAGTTGCGTCGTGCCGGCATGCGCAGCTTGCCCGGTCATCGTGATATCTAGCCAGCGCGTGCCTTGAATGGCATCGACGATGCCGACGGGGATGTCTTCGCGCTCCAGTGTTGGCCCCTGTTCTATATGCAGTTCCAGATAGCCGGCAACGGGCACGCCGAGCGGACGCATGCTGGCATTGGGAAGCGCCGCGATAGTGGCGGCCAATTCGTCCATCAGGGACGCGCCGTCGGTGCCGCGCAAGGATTGCCAAGCCTCCGGAATATGGCCCGCGCTGAACGCCATCGAACCCATCACGCCGGGCGCGAAACGGCTGCCTTCCTCATTCGTCCAGCAAACAAGTTCCACAGGGATAGCGGTCTCAACGCCCGCGTCCTCCAGTGTTTCCAGTGCTTCAAGCGCTGCCAGTGTCCCCAACGCGCCATCGAAACGGCCGCCGGTCGGCTGGCTGTCGAGATGGCTGCCTATCAGAAACGCCGGCCTGTCGTTGTCTCGGCCGCCGCGCCGGACAAACAGATTGGCCATACTGTCCTGATACACCGCAAAGCCGCGGTCGCGGCCAATGCGGGCGAGCAATGCACGCGCCTCGCGGTCCTCGACCGACAGAGCCTGCCGGTTGACACCGCCGGCCGCAGTACCTCCGATGACCGCGAAGGCGTTCAGTCTCTGCAAGAGCCTCTCGCCGTTGACATCTTGGCGGGATGTCACTTTTTTAGCCCTGCGATGAAGGCCTTCACGCGCGCCGGCTCGACCTGGTTCCACCAGACGCCGTCATATTTCAGCGAACTGGCAACGATCACGCCGTCGACAATGTCGAGAATATCGCGCGCGTTCTCCGAGGTGACCCCGCTGCCGACCAGGGTCGGAAGACCTGCTGCCTCCTTGATCATTCTGATATAGCCGAGGTCAGCAGCATGGCCGGTGCGCTGGCCAGTGGCGATGACGGCATCTGCATCGAAGAAGACGAGGTCCTTGACCTGCTCTTCGACAGGTCGGTCTGAAACGATCGCATGAGCGCCATGTTTGACGTGAGCGTCCGCGAACACCTTGACACCATTTGCGCGCAGCTTCGCCCGATAGCGGCTGGCGCGGGCAGCCTCGCCTTCGATGAAACCCTCATTGGCGACATAGGCATTCGCCCATTGGTTGACGCGTACAAAGCCAGCGCCCGCAGCGCTCGCAATCGCCAGGGCCGGGATCGCGGCATTGGCAAGCACGTTGATACCGATCGGGCGGCCGAGTTCGCGTCGGATACGATCCGAGACGACCGACATATAGGCCGATGTTTCGGGGCCAATGTCGTCCGGTTTCGCGAACGGGATATCGCCATGATTCTCTATGATCACACCGTCGCAACCGCCTTCGAGATAGGCGCGCGCATCGTCGAGACCCAGTTGGTACAGGGCTTCGACCGCCTCGCCATTGTATCGCGGCGTACCTGGAAGCGGCGCAAGATGCACGACGCCAATTACCACCTTGGTCCTGCCGAAAAGCGAAGTCAGAGCGTCTCCAGAGCTATTGCCGATCGGTTTGGAAGCGTTTGTCATGGCCTTTCCGTTTCTATGTTTTTCACGAGATCTGATACTTCTTCTGCACTCGGACAGGACTCGAGCGTGCCGGGGCGCGTGACAGCAAGTGCGGCCGCCCGAACCGCGACGCCAAGTGCGACTGCCGGCGTCTTCTTCTGTGCCAGGTACCCGGCAAAGATGCCGCAAAGGACGTCGCCCGCCCCGCTGGTATCAACCGCGGTTGTTTCCGGTGCGGGGATTTTCATCGGATGCGCATCCGCAGACGTCATTAGCAGGCAACCGCGGGATCCGAGCGTAATGACGGCGGCACCGGCGCCGAGAGCCAGCAGCCTGCGCGCAGCAAGATGGGGATCGGCAAGTTCGGTGATGCTTTCGGCTTCTCCTTCATTGACGACAATAATATCCACTGCGCCGAGATCCGGGCCGTGTTCGGGGTCAAGCGGGCTGGCATTGAGGACGATGAGCGCACCTTTTTCGTGAGCCGCCCGGGTCAACTGGCTCGTCACCTCGTAGAGCAGATTTCCCTGCATCACCAGGACGTCGCCAGACTGCAGTCCTTGCAGCAGGTCCGTCTGGCGCAGCGGGTCGAATGCCTGCGCGCAAAGCACCCCACTTATAATGATGTTCTCACCTGCCGAATCGACCGCGATCGTCGAGCGATCGCCGGGAAGATCAAGTTCCGTCAGCCGCAGTGTCTGGATCACGCCGGCGAGCCGGTCCCGCATCCAGCGACTATCGGCATCCCTACCAATGGCAGTCCAGAGCGTCACCGGCGATCCCGTGCGGGTTGCCGCGATTGCCTGATTGGCACCTTTCCCGCCGAGACCCTGTGCATAGACCGTCGCATTCATCGTCTCTCCCGGCCGCGGAAGGCGGGTGAGACGGAATGTCGTGTCGATGCAGACATTGCCGACGACATGAACGCGCATGAATTAGCCCTTGGCCGTTGCCCAAGCGAGCATCTGCTCGAACAAGGTCTTGTACCCCTTCCAGGCAATGAAGTCGGACGGCAGCCAATGCGGGCCGACGTCGGACGTCCAGGCGATCGTACGGCCCTTGCCATAGGTTCCGGTGACGAGAAGTGGTTGCGAGCCATAGTCCGTCGAGACCGTTGCCAACACCTCTGCACCGTCCTTGACTGTGACTTCGTTGTAACCGAGCAGGATTGGCCATTCGCGACCGAGATCCTTCAGGATCGGATGGCTTGGTTGACCGGTGACGACGGGAGCAAAACCCTCCGGCACTTCAACGCGGTCGTCGAACGGCAAGCAGGAAACCGGCAATACGTCTTCCACCGGCGTCTTGTGAAAACGCGCGCCGCCGTTGATGCCCTGGAAGCTGTAGTAGCCCCCGAACATCAAAAGCGCACCGCCATTGCGGACATAGTCGCGCAGCAGGCGTAGCCGGTTCGGCGTGGTTTTCGAATGGATCCAGGTATCTGGATGCAGCAACAGCGTGTTGGCACCGATGTCGGAGAGGATGATAGCCTCATACTCCGACAGGGCCTCGAGGGACTGGGGGAAATCACGCTGCGCCTCATGCGCCGGCATGAATTTCACGTCGAAGGCGCTATCCTTGAGCGCGCTCAACAGTTCATCGGCGCCGGTATGATATGTGACCGTTGGAAACTGGTCGAAGCCCTTGATATGCGTCGCTGTGGATACCCAGCTTTCTCCGGCGAGGAGGACTTTTTTCTTGGACATGGAAACTCCCTGTGTGGATGTCCGCGCGATCAGGCGGCGGAAAAGACGGATCTCGGATTGTCGATCAGCATTCGGTCGATGGTGTCCTGATCGACGCCGTGGCGTTTCAGACGTGGAACGAAATGCTTGAGAATGAAGCCGTAGCCGAAGCCACCGAAGCGGGTCAGCATGATTTTCAGGAATACGTCCTGCGACAGCAGGATTCGGTCGGCATAGCCCAGGTCGACCAGCGAGCGAATGGCGCGGGCATTCTGTTCGTCGGAAGGCGACTGCGCGTTCTGATCGGCATAGTAGTAGTCCATGCCGATCATGTCGTATTCCAGAAAGGCCCCGCGTGCGGCCAGGCTTTTCTGGTAATCGAGATCGTCGTGGCTGGGGTTCATATGGCAAAGCACGGTATGCCGGAGAGCGGCCCCCTCTTCTTCGACGATATCGAGCACCTGATGCGCCAGCCGCTCCCAACCGGGAAGGTGGATCGTCAAAGGCACGCCGGTAATGCGCGCAGCTCGTGCGGAAGCGCGCAGAGATTTGCGCTCTTCCGGTGTAAAATCCTTGCTGACGCCGACTTCGCCGATGATGCCGCCCATGATGTCCGGCTGCGTGGGGCCGCCGCCGATATCATTGACGATGAACTCGGTCACCGCATCGACGTCCATCGCCTTCAGCCATTCCGGATGGCTGAATTCCAGATAGAAGCCGGTGCCCATGACGATTTTCAGCCCAGACATCTTGGCAATGCGCGCCAGCTTCTGCGGATCGCGGCCGATGCCGATGTTGGTCGCATCCACTACAGTATGGCCACCGATTGCCTGAAACCGCCTGAGTTCGGACAGCGCAAGGTCGCTGTCGTCGAGCGAGACGTTGTCGCGGTTCATATAGGGGTTCATCCGCAATTCGCCGATAATCTCGATGTTCACGGGTTGCTCGGCGATTGCTTTCTCATCTGGATGGCAAGGGCACTTCCAGGATTTGGCGCCGTCGAGGAAGATATGCTCGTGCATGAGGGTGACGCCCATATCGCCGACCGGCACCGGACCGAGGACAGTCATCACAAATCCGGACTTTACGCCGATCTCCACACGCTCCTTCGGCGTGCTGTCGAAGAGTTGCTCCATGACTATTTACCCCTCACCGCCCCACGAAACAGCCGGAAGTTCAGCCAGACGGCAATCAGGATAATCGTTCCGGTCACAATCGGCGTCAGGAATGGCGACATATGTGCGAGGATCAATCCGTTGGCGATCACGGCGACCGTCAGCGCGCCGAGAACGGTCCCGATCAGAGTGCCGCGCCCGCCGAACAGGCTGGTCCCGCCGAGCACAACCGCAGCGATCACTTCCAGCTCGAAGCCTTGGCCGGAGTTAGAAGAGCCGGAACCGAGGCGCGCTGCAAGAATGATCCCGGCCAATGCCGCCGACGAACTGGACAGAATATACACAAACAATGTCGTCAACCGCGTGTTGACCCCTGCCCGGCGCACCGCTTCGGCATTGGCGCCGATCCCTGTCACATACCTCCCAAACKGTGTCTGGTTGAAGACAAGATACGCCAGCGCCAGAATGACAAGTGCGATCAGTGCCGGGACGGGGACGCCCAGGAACCAGGCGCGGCCGATCACCGTGAAGAAGCTCGTGGGTTCGATGGGGATCGAATAGCCGCCGGTGATCAGCAAGGCGAGGCCACGGATGACGGAGAGGCCGGCCAGCGTCACAATGAAGGACGGAATTCTCTCGTAGGCAACGAAGAACCCTTGAATGGCACCGATTGTACCGCCGAGCGCCAGCATCGCCAGGATGACGATGGGCCACGGTACTCCAGCCTGCAGAAGAACCGCGGACAGGGTTGCGACGAGCGCCAGCACCGAGCCCACAGACAAATCGATGCCGCCGGTGGTGATGACGAAAGTCATCGCGCCCGCGACGATCAACAAGGGTGCGGATTGGCGGATGATATTGAGCAGGTTTGGAGCGGTCAGAAACGCGCCGGTAATGAGGGAAAACACGACACAGACGACCAGAAAGAACAGTGCGATCGACACGACGCTGCCATTGGCGAGCAGCGTATCCCAGATCGTTGTCTTGCGAACGCGCGAAACGGTCTCGGCCGTTGCTCCGCTGGCAGGAGAAGAGGTGACATTCATTGGGGCGCTCCCGCGGCATGGCCGTTTTTCGCAGAACGGGCCGTGAATTTGCGGCCGACAATCAGATTGACGACTTCCTCGATGCTGGTTTCCGCGATCATCCGCTCGGCGACGTTCCGGCCCTCGTACATGACCTGAATCCTGTCGCAGACAAGGAACAGGTCCTGCAAACGATGGGTAATGAGGATGACGCTGACGCCGCGAGCGCTGACCGTGCGGATGAGTTCAAGGACCGCCTCGACTTCGGCGACGGCAAGGGCTGCAGTCGGTTCGTCCATTATCAGGACGGACGGTTCAAAAGATGCAGCGCGGCCGATGGCGATCGACTGGCGTTGACCGCCGGAAAGGTTCTCGACCTTCAGTTTCGTATCGGCAATGACGATCCCAAGCCGATCCAGCATGTCGCGGGTTTGAATATGCATACGACGGTTGTCGAGGAACGGAATGCCGAATATCCGACGGCGTGGCTCGCGACCCAGGAACAGGTTGCCCGCAACATCAACGGTGTCGCAGAGCGAAAGGTCCTGGTAGACCATTTCAATTCGCGCCGCGCGAGCGTCTGCGGGCGATGAAAAGGAAACAGTTTTGCCATCGATCTCGATTATCCCTGAATCGGGAATGACCGCACCGGATAAGACCTTGCTCAAGGTCGATTTGCCAGCGCCGTTATCGCCAACCAGCCCCAGGACCTCGCCGGGCTTGAGAAGAAGACTGACGTTGTCCAACGTCTGAATGGTATTGTAACGCTTCGATACACCGGTCATTTTGACCCGGTAGGTTTCGCCGTCGCTCATATGGATTCCACCTGGCAGGGAGCGACACGCTCCGTCAGTTGTCCTGAACAGGAGCGCGGAGGCCATCAGGGGCCAGCCCGCGCTCCGATGATGGATCAGACAGGCTTACTTGAACATGTCCTTGAACTGCCCAACGTTCTCCTTTGTGACGATGGTCACGGGAACGTTGATGATCGGCTCAACGGTTTCGCCCTTCTTGAGCTTGACCAGCGCTTCGACGGCAGCCTTGCCTTCACCCGCCGGATCCTGCTGGACGACAGCGGTGACCCAGCCGTCCTCGATGCCCTGGACGGCCTGCTTGGTGAGATCCCAGCCGAAGACCTTGACGTCGCCGGTGCGGCCTTGGCTAGAGACGGCCGAGACCGCGCCAATCAGCGCAGGCTCCCCTGTGGCGTAAAGCGTGGTCATGTCGGGGTTCGCTGTCATCAGGTTCTCAGCGGCGCTGAGTGCAACGTCCTGAACGTTCTGTCCATCGACCGTGTCGAGGAAAGCAACTGCCTGACCGCCTTCTTTCACAGCAGCCTTGAAGCCGTCGAGACGCTGGTTCTGGATGAACGAATTCAAGGCACCGACCACGCCTATCTTGGCCTTGCCATCCATGCTGGCTTTAACGTAGTCGGAGTAAAACTTGCCGATGTCGCCGCCGGCCTTGGTGTTGTCAACGCCGACGAAAGCGACGTTGTCGCCATCTGGAATCTGCGCATCGATGGCAATGACCGGGATACCGGCTGCCTTTGCGGCCGTGATCGCGGGCTTCACACCGTTGACGTCGATTGCGACCAGAATGATGCCATCGACTTTCTGGGTGATGTACGTCTCGATCGCGTCATTTTGAGCGCTCGGAACGTTGTTGGCGTTGAAGATGACAAGATCAGCACCGGCGGTCTTTGCAGCTGCCTGTGCGCCATCGTTGATCTGGTTGAAGAACAGCGCCTGCTGGTTGATCGTGACCAGAGCGAAGGTTTCTGCCTGTGCTGATGCTGCTGCTCCCAGCGAAAACGTCATGAAAGCGGCTGTAGCGCAGCCGGAGAGTAGATTTGAAATGCGCATTTCGGTTCCCCTTGTTTCGGCAAAGGCCCGTAGCCGGGCTCATAAGCGCTAGAGCGCGCTTTAGATATAATTCAAGATACTTGAATTCTTGTCAAGTCTCTTGAATTTAAGGAGCCAAAAACCTGCGTCTCGCCGTCATCGACTCAGAACGTCGCTGGCGTGTTGACCCAGAAAACGCTGGCACGCTCGGTGCCAATATTGCGGTAGTGGTGGGGCAGATCGGACGCGAAGGCAAAGGCGTCGCCACGGCTCAGCCTGAAGCTGCGCTCTGCGACGATCAGTTCGACTTCCCCTTCGAGGACGTAACCCACCTCTTCACCGACATGCTGGATAGGGCCGGCGCTTTCGCCGTCTTTCTCAATGTGGTGAATGTTGCACTGGAGCAAATGCCCGGGCGAATAGGGAATGATGCGCTCAAGCGAAATACCCTCGCCGCGCCGCAACGGGTCGAGCGTGATCAGCGGGCGGGTCCCCGAGCGGAAGACGATCCCCTCTTCGCCGTCCGACTCCTCGAACATCCAGCCGATATTTGTGCCCAGCGCCTCTACCAACCGGTGGAGCATCGGCAGGGAGGGTGTTGCCTTGCCATTCTCGATTTTGGAAAGGAGGCTTTCCGAACAATTGGCTTCTTTCGACAGCGCCTTCAGAGTCAGTCCGCGGGTCTGGCGGGCAAGCTTCAGGCGCGTTCCCAAGCGTGCGGGATCTGCCCCGACCGTTTCATCGGTGGTTCCAAGCCGCTTTCTGACAACGTCCACTTTGTTCATAATTCACTACCGTATCACGATTTCAATGTGCGATGAGAATGCCATGCAATATGGTCCGCAAAGGGCTATAAAGGCAATCATTCATTGTGGCCGGCCGTCGCGTGGGCGCCTGTGCTTGAATTGCGTTCGATTACTTCCGCGTGGATCGAAACGACACGCGGATCGAACGCAATGCCGTCAATCTGGCTCTCCAAAAGCGCCAAAGCCTCCTTCGCGAGCTCCCGGGTAGGGCCCCTCACAGTACCAAGTGGACTATCAAGAAAGGCCGCCCATTCGGGGTCATCAAAAGTCCCAATCGCAACGTCTTGACGCCAGGTTGGACCGATTTCCTTCAGAGCTTTCGTCTTCGGCAGTGCAATGCTCCTGTTGCCCGTGACGATCGCTGTAGGAGCATTCTTGCCGGTACAGGCGCAAAGACCGGAGAAACACGAATAGCGCTGGAATACGGGTTCAAGTGCTCGGGTCCGTGTCGATGGCGCGCCGTCAGCTCGGTGTATTCATGAAATCGGACGAGCGGTCCGACACGCCCACAGGAGCCGGTTAAGGACTTGGGCCAGGCTCTTGCCGACACGGGCAAGGGCACCGCGATGGCCTTCTGGCAGAGCCCGCACTGACCTGACTTCTCCGACAGCTGGGGCATCATCCTAGAGGAGCAGACTACGGGCACCCGCACGGACATCAAGAGCGGCTTGGACGAGCTCAACGACTTCGTCGCCCGCAACCCCTTTTAAGGTTGCATCATGCAGGTATCACAACCATGTTGTTGGCGGGCACTAGTGCGTCCGGTGCGCAGCGGTACCGAAATCGGGAGGTATTTTAGTCCGTCTCCCTTGATGGGATGGGCGTGGACCCGATCGCTTCTGCCCGAGTTCTCAGGGGCGCTGTCCATGGGAGGAGCGCTGCCTTCCATGAACTTCAGCGCTTCCCCTGACTTTCGATGCGCTCACAATCCCCGGCGAGTTCAGTGAGCTCCTGCTCCACCGCCGGGCGCGGAGCGCTTCGTGAACAGCAACAAGACGGCAGCGATAGCCAGAACCACCCCGATGACGGCGAAGGTGTCGCTGAAACCCAGGATCAATGCCTGTCTCTTGACGATGCGCCCGAGTGCGACGACGGCCTGTGCGCTCGCCTTGGCGTGATCGGATACGCCGTGAGATTGAAAGTAGCCAGTGAGCACGTCCAGCCGCTGTCGAACCTCATCCCGAGATGCCGTGATCGACTGGCCGATGACGTTCGAATGGAACTGTTCCCGCTTGGTCAGGACAGTTCCAAGTGTTGCCGTGCCGACTGCACCCCCGAGATTGCGCAGCATGTTCGTCAGGCCGGAGGCCGCTGCCGCGTCGCTTGGCGCGATGCCGCCTGTCGTAATCGCCGTTATCGGTGTCAGCACCAGTGCCTGCCCGATGGCGCGGACAATGTTTGGAATCCAGAACTGATCGCCAGCATTGTCAGGAGACAGCATGACGTTCATGAAGCAGCTAATCGCAAAGATGCTGATACCTAGGAAACCGATGTAACGGGCATCGAACCGCTTCATCATCATCGGCACGAGCGGAATGAGAAGGAGTTGCGGCAGACCCGTCCAGGCAAGGACGTTTCCGATCTGCTCTGCATTGTAGTGCTGCACCTGCCCCAGGTATTGGGGAAGGATGTACACGGTCCCGAACAAGGCTACGCCCACCAGAACATTCACTGCGACACCGATGCCGAAATTGCGCTGCCTGAGCAGTCTCAGCTTTACCAGCGGCTTTTCCACGGTCAACTCGATCCAGATGAAAGTTGCCAGGAAAACGAAGGCGATCACGCTCAACTTCACGATTAAGGGAGACGAGAACCAGTCGTCCTTGTTGCCTTCCTCGAGAACTGTCTGCAGGGCGGCGAGACCGATCGCCATCGTCGCGATCCCTGCCCAGTCTCCTTCGCGCAGGAGGCCCAGGCGCATCGGCTGCTTCTCGAGCGTCGCCGCCAGCGCCAACGCCATGATGGCGCTCGGGATGGTGTTGATGAAGAAGATGGTTTGCCATCCATAGTTTTCCGTCAGGTAACCACCGATGGTGGGACCGATCGCGGGCGCAAAGGTCACAGAAAGCGCGAAGATCGCAAGGCCGATCGGCTGCTGGGACTTCGGCAGCTTGGTCAGCACCATAGTGAACGCCATGGGAATGAGGATGCCGCCGGCGAAGCCCTGCAGACCTCGCATGACAATCATCGAATTGAGGTCGTGCGTGAACGCACAAGCCATGGAAAACAGCGGAAAGAGGACCGTGTTCACCAGAATGTATCGTCTGAACGAGAAGACGTTGCTGAAGTAGGCAGTGAGCGGGATGACGATGATTTCGCCGATCAGATACGACGTCGAAATCCATGCGCCGTTGTCGACGCCCGTACCGATCCCTCCCTCGATCTCAAGCAAGGACGCGTTGGTGATCTGGATGTTGAGGATCGCCATGAAGGCCCCGATCATTCCTGCGAGGACGGCAATCCACTCCCTGGTTCCAGCTTTCGGCGAGCTTTCTGCGACGGGCATCGGCCCGTCGCTCGTCGCTGTTGTGACATTGGTCATGATCGGTCCTCCTGGACCTCGCGCCGAGCGTCGGCGCCGGCTAGTTGGTGCCGTTTTTCGTGTCGATGCTCGGCGTCACGGACATTCCAGGACGGAGGTCTCCAGAGGCGGCGCCGTCTGCATCGATCACGATCCGAACGGGGATGCGTTGGACAACCTTCGTGAAGTTCCCCGTGGCGTTGTCCGGGGGCAACAGAGCAAACTCCTGGCCACTTGCGGGTGCAAGGCTTTCGACGCGGCCGTGGTAGACGTGGCCCGGGAACATATCGACATCGATGTCGACAGGCTGTCCGGGCCGCACATCCGTCAACTGCGTTTCCTTGAAATTCGCCACGATGTAGGCGGCCTTGGTCGGAACAACGGTCATGAGCTGCGTCCCCGCCTGCACATACTGGCCGACCCGAAGGGTGCGGTTGCCGACGACGCCGTCGATCGGCGCAACGATGCTGGCATAGGAAAGGTTGAGTTCTGCCTGATGGCGGACGGCGGTGTCGCGCGCCAGAGCCGCAGCGGCTTGCGCCACCTCCGCTTTCAGGATGTCGAGCCGTTTCGTCGCAGCCGCAAGCGATGCGATGTCGCGTGCCGTGGTGGCTCGGTTCGCCGCGATCTGCGAAGCGGCTTGCTGTGCTGTTTGAACGGGCGCGTATCCATTCGTCGCAAGGCGGGCATAGCGCTTGTCGTTCTGTTCGGCGAACGTCTCGTTGGCATGGTCGACATCAACCGACGCCTGAGCAGCCGCGATTACCGATTCTTGCGTTATGAGTGCGGCCTTCTTGGCGTCGACAGTTGCACCCGCTGCTGCCACATCGGCCTTTGCCTGGTCGAGAGCATTGGCGTAATCGCGATCGTCGATCGTCGCAAGCCTCTGCCCTTCCTTCACCGGCTGGTTGTCGCCGACGAGCACCTCAGCGAGATAGCCTGAAATCTTCGGCGCTACGGCGGTACTGTCGGCCTTGATGTAGGCGTCATCGGTCGAAACCACGAAGCGGCCGATTGTCCAGTAGTCATGGCCGTAGTAGACGCTCGCGGCGATGGCCGCCACGACTGAAACGCCTAGCAGCGCCTTCCTGGGACCTCCGCCGCGTATTTTCGCTTCGGTGGGTGCGGCGGGCACGACGGCCGCTGGCGCCTTGCCAGACTGCCCTGCGTCCATGGAATCGACCTGGCCCGGCCGCTCCGCCTTGCTGTTCAATGCGATCACGTTCTCGTCCATTGAGTTCGCTCCCGATCTATGGACCGCCAGCAGGGCGAACCACAGTCGCGTCTAATATGGAAACCTGATGTTTTCCAAAATAGGCTCTGCCGTCGCGATCGTCAATAAGAATTTAGAAACTTTCTGTTTTCCAAAATAAGGGAAGCGCGAATATCGTGCGCGTATTCCAGTCGATTTCGATGCAAAGCTCGTTGTCGAGCCGCCCCCTGCGCCTACCAGCTCCGCTGGCCACGGAAACCAGCGAGAATTTAGGAAACTTGCTATTTTCCTAAATTGAGTCCATAGTGGACGAGAAACAATTCTTGGGACCGGCAATGCAAGAACAAACGTCTGTGGACAAGCGTTCCCGCGGCAGACCGCAGGTTAGATCCGATGACGAAACGAGAAGCGTCATCATCGAAGCGGCGAATGATCAATTCATGAAAGCCGGCTATGCGTCTGCCAGCATAAGTACCATAGCACGGACGGCCGGGGTGTCCACAAAGACGCTGTACCGGCTGTTTCCGGCCAAGGCCGACTTGTTTTCCGAGATGATCTCCACCAAGATCAGCCGCTATTTCCTTGGCACGGACGTCGACAGCCTCCTGAGCCTGTCGCTGCGCGATGGCCTTGAGCGCCTTCTCCTTGCCTATGGCCGCCTCACCCTTTCGACCGAGACGATTATCATCACCCGGCTGGTGCTCAGCGAATCCGATCGCTTTCCCGAGATAGCCACGGTCTTCTACCAGCAAGCGATCACAAGGACCCATCGCGTGATGGAGGACTGGCTGTCCCGTCAGGCAAGCAAGGATGCCTTGCGCGTCGGCGACGTAGCGATAGCGACCGGCATGCTTCGTGGCATGATGACGATGGAACCGCAGCGCGCCGTGATGCTTGGCCAAATCGCGAATATACCGGACGAGCAGATCGTTGCGAGAGCGCGAATGTGTGCGGACATCTTCCTCAAAGGCTGTTCAAGCGGCTAGAAATGAGCGGAAGCGCTCGTGCTCGATATCTCCGACTTCGACACCCATCATGCCGAAGATCGCCGGCGCAAGAGGCGATCGGGCCGATCGATGTCGTCGGTTGACGGATCCTGCCGACAGCGTCACCTTGAGCAGCAACGACAGGACGGGCTGCCGAAAGCACAGATTTCTTGGCTGAAAAGGAACAAGGATCGGGGCCCAGAAAAGTAGCCGCAGCCACGGTGATGGTCTGGTATTTCACTGAACAGTTTGCTTCTCTGCAGTCATTGAAGCATTGTTAGCCTCATTGTGAACTTCGCATCCAGCCACGAAGGTGATGGATTTGGTGAGCGAGACTTCAGAAAGGCAGACGAAGACACCGCAAGTGCGGAGAAATCCCCGCGATATCCTTTGGCCGATCCTCCTTTTATCTCTGTCGATTGTTGCAGGAACCATCCTGTTTTTTGACGACACGCGCCATCTTCGAAATATCATCGGATACGGCGAATATCAGTTTGGCGGAGAACCGACCCGCGCGCCTCGCGTGACCGCCCGCCCATTTGAGGTGCCAACGTCTTCTCCTGCGCCCGCGGTCTCGATACCGCAGCGGCTCATCGAAGCTCCGAAGCTCGAACTGGCCGGTCAGTTTCTCCGCACATGGAGGGTCTCGGGGCCGAATATGTGCAAGGCGCTCCGAGAGGCTGGCATCGAAATGACCGAGTGGCGTGCCCCATCGATGCGCAGCACGAGCCATGAATGCTATTTTCAGCGCATATTCACGCAAGACGAGGGGCGTCCCCTCAGTTCGATCTTCCTCAGGATCCGGGGAAATGCGAGAGGCGATATCCTTGAGATACGAGGCAAGATCAACGGGCCGAGCATAGATGGCCAGGGGCGTCTCGACCCTGCGCTCATGCGTATCTTCGAGACCCTGGTTGATCAGCTGCGCTGGAGTGATTTCCAGGAAACGCTCATCCCGATCCGAAGCCTCCGCGACGTCGAATCCGAAAGCTTTGGGGCAAACTTCAGCTTCACACGCCAAGCAGCCAGTGAAAACAGCTTCAATTTCATGCTGGTTCTTGCAGCGACTCCAGGCCCGCAGACACGGACCAGGGCGTTTTTTTCGGCAGACCGGTGGGTAGCCACTCCAGATCCCCCGGTTTCCGGCGATCTATCACCGATCTTTCAGCGTCTCGAGAAGTAAGTAACGCCGGGCCTCGCCGAGGCCTTGTTGCACAGATTTTGGATTGGGCGCACTTGGATTGGATCTTTGCAGTTGGATTTATAAGGTGGTTTCTTTCACACGGACGGATTTCGGGCGTGCACATGAAAGCAGACGGTTGAGAGCGTCGCATGCGCGCGTGCCGCCTGGTTTGCCATGACATGCGACCTTTCTGACCTATAAACACAAGGTGATCTTCGCGCTGTGGAGACGGACCGTTTCTCTTTTGGTACCGAATTCGAACGCGGCGGGGTAGAGATCCTGACGCCGGAGCTGTGGCGCTGGATCGTGTCATATATCGGCCGACTATCATAAGCCCCATCGGCTATGAAGCAGTCATTGGCGCGTCTACATTGCCGAGCAATGTGCCGAGCTGACTGAAATCGCGCGTGTCCTGATTGGTCAGAGCTTGTGCGATGATGTCACCACTGCCCGCAGCAACGGCGATCTGACTGCCTGACAACTGCCAGGGTCTATACATCATGTGCGGCTGATAGCGCGGTATCGCTCCATGAGTGGCCATGGCGCGCGGGTCGCCGCCTCGGTCCAGATAGCCTGACCCTGTTGCCGTGCGTATTTGATTGCAACCTGGTCCAGAGGGTTCATAGTGGGCGACCCGGCCGACAGGAAGGTCCATCATGGAGGGAGCGAGGGCCATGCCTGGAAGCTTCGAGGAGATCCGCGTACAGCAGCGCGACACGTGGGATCGCTTTTCCGCCGGCTGGAAGAAATGGGACGAGCTGGTCCTGGGCTGGCTTGCCCCGTTTGGTGATGCGATGCTCAGGCTCTCGAACTTGCACGAGCATTCGCAGGTCCTGGACGTTGCCGCCGGGACTGGGGAACCTGGGCTTAGCGCGGCCGCTATGGTGCCGCGTGGAAAAGTGACGGTAACCGATCTCTCCGAGCGGATGCTGGCGGTAGCCGCTGAGAATGCAGCTCGCCGTGGCCTGTCGAATTTCGAAACCAAAGTTTGCGATGCGGGCGCGCTGCCTTTTCCCAATGCGCGTTTCGACAGCGTTCTGTGCCGCTTCGGCTTCATGTTCTTTCCCGATATGGCGCTCGCCGCTCGAGAATTTGCACGGGTGGCGAAGCCAGGTGCGCGTGTCTGCGCGGCGGTCTGGAGTGGGCCTGACAAGAACCCTTGGGCAACGACGGTCATGTCTACCATCACCCGGCATGTGGAGATGCCTGTACCACCGCCCGGATCGCCGGGGCTTTTCCGTTGCGCCCCGCCGGGATTGATGCGCACCGCCTTTGAAGGGGCCGGTCTGACAGACCTACGCGAGGAGGAAGTTTCATCCGTCGTGACCCACGAGTCGCCGGAGAGGTACTGGGACTTTATGACAGACATCGCAGCACCCGTAGTGGCGGGGCTTGCGAAAGCCGACACGGCGACGCAAGCGCAAATCCGAGACGAGGTCCTGGAATTGGCGCGACACTCCATTCACGACGGCCAGGTACGGCTTCGTTCGACCGCGACTGTCATTGTTGGTACGCGGTAGATCGATAAGAGCTGATGAGGACGAGAGGAGGGGAGTTTGGTCGCTTCGCGCTGCCAATTGCGCCAGTGCCGTTCGTTGGGCAAGGAGATTGACCAACCGTTCACTCGCAACCAACATGGCTCGCATGAGAGGTCTTTGATGTCGCCAGTCCGGATTTCGTTTTAGGAAGAGAAAAAGCCGCTCCCCGAACATTGTCCTAATTGGAATCGTTGGTCTTTTCGCAAGCCGACTCATGGCCTTGGATGATGTGGCCGAAAATGGGTTCTTTGCATGCCGGCGACGAATTTGAGAAGGAGTGTCTCCGGCGCTGGCAGGACAGGGGGCTTCCCCAGCAGCGTGATCTCGCCCGTGCCCGCGTTGACCAGATCCGCAGCGTCTCGTGGTCTTCGTCGGATAGCTTCGGCGCCTTGAATTGGCCGCCACACTCAGTTGCCCACGCGACAAGCAATGGCCAGCTCCATAAATTGTCGTTATCGAGCAGCCTGAATAACGTGGTCGTGGGCTCACATCTCATCAAGGCGAACAATGTAGCCTATCCGGGCCTTGCCCGACCGCTTTGTTCGATATCCCGTGGATGCCGTTTTATCTCGGCCTGTGCTGGGTGAGTTTGACCGTAAGATACTGTAAGATACTTGCGATTCCTGAGCTTTCAAAGACGATCCCGCCCAAGGCGACACCTCTGTTCGCTGCCGACCTTCAACGAGCCACGGAGATACGGTCAATGCGCAGGACGTCCACGAGAGCAATTCTCTTCAGCGCTACCATTCTTGCTTTCGCCGCCTCGGCATTTGCCCAGGAGCGTCAAGCCTATTTCGGGGAAACCCACGTCCACACGGGATGGTCGTTCGACGCCTATATCTTCGGCAACACCAAAAGCACGCCAGCCGACGCCTACAGGTATGCCAAGGGCGAGACGATCAAGCATCCGCTCGGATACGATATCAGGATCGATACGCCGCTCGATTGGATGGGCGTCACCGATCATTCCGAGTATGTCGGCACAGTCGCCTTGGCCAACACGCCCGGTTCGGCAATCAGCAAGCTTCCGATCGCACAGAAGCTGATCGTGCGCGACCCAGCGGACATCACGCGAATCTACCTCTGGCTAGGAGGCACGATCATCGACAAGAAGCCGATTGAAGAGCTCATTTCCCCTCAGGTCGCCGGCTCTGTCTGGAAGCAGAACGTCGAGATCGCCGATCAGGCGAACGAACCTGGCAAGTTTACCGCCTTCTGCTCTTATGAGTGGACGTCGACTCCCAACAACCGCAACATGCACCGCAACGTCTTCTTCCGCGACTGCGCCAAAGTGCCGGAAGCGCCCTACAGTTCTATCAATTCCAGCGACCCGTCTGACCTTTGGAACTGGATGGACGGGCAGCGAAAAGCAGGCAACGACCTTCTGGCGATCTCTCACAATGCCAATCTCTCCGACGGCCACATGTTTCCAACCGACGTCGACGAGAAGGGCCGGCCCATCGACGCTGCCTGGGCGGCGTCGCGTGACCGCAACGAGCGTCTGAGCGAAATCAAGCAAATCAAGGGCGCGTCCGAGACCCATCCGACGCTGTCGCCCAACGACGAGTTCGCCAACTTCGAAATCCTGACCTACCTGCTCGGCGATCCCGCCGGTCGCTTCCCGACCGTCTCCGGCAGCTACATACGCCAGGCTCTCAAGGATGGCCTCTCCATGATGAATGCGCGCGGCTACAATCCTTACAAGACCGGGTTCGTCGGGGGATCGGACTCGCATAATACKGGCGTGCCCTATCGCCAGGACAATTTCTTCGGCGGCCATGCACGCAACGACGGCGACATCAAGCAACGCATGTCGGGCTACGTTTTCGCCGGTCTCGATGTCAGACTGGAAAATCCTGCGGGTCTGACAGGGGTCTGGGCAGAGGAAAATACACGCGCATCGCTGTTCGATGCCATGCAGCGCAAGGAAACGTTCGCCACCAGCGGACCGCACATCAAGGTCAGGTTTTTCGGCGGCTCGAACCCGGCCGATGTCGTCAAGCCTGATTGGGTCAAAAATGCCTATGCTGGCGGCGTGCCGATGGGTGGTGATCTGCCACCACTTGGAGAAGCCAAAGCGCCGTCCTTTGCCGTCTGGGCCGTGAAGGACCCGACGTCGGGCAATCTGGACCGAATCCAGATCGTCAAAGGTTGGTCGAAGCATGGCCAGAGCTTCGAGAAGGTCTACGACGTGGCATGGGCAGGAAACCGCGCACCGGATGCGTTTAACGGGATCGTTCCGCCGATCGGCAGCACCGTGAACATCTCTGAAGCCAGCTACACCAACACGATCGGCTCCGTTGAATTGAAGGGTTCCTGGACCGACCCTGAATTCGATCCGAGCCTCGACGCCTTCTACTATCTGCGCACCCTCGAAATCCCGACACCACGCTGGACTACGATCCAGGCGAAGGAACTGGGCATTGCACCTCCCGACAATGTCGCGGCGACCGTTCAGGAACGGGCGTGGAGTTCGCCGATCTGGTATACGCCGACCCAGGAACTGCGGGCTGCCGCGGGCAAGGGCGCGACGGTCGCCGAGCTGAAGGAGCAGGGCGCTACTGCCCTCGATACAAGGGCACTCACCGACCTCATCGTCGGCAAATCGAGCTGGGTTCGCAACAACGTCACAGGCGAAACCTTCAGCATCACGTGGACCACCTCGGGCCAACGCCTCGTCGGCAACGTCAACGGCTCGATCCCACAGCCAAGCGAGATCGGCGATGTGTTGCACGGAGGTCTGACCGGGCAGGGTACCGCCTATGCGATCAGGGATGGGGCTATCGTCACGACCCTCAACAACGCTCCTTATGAGGCAACCGTCTACAAGCTCGGCGACAAATACTACGCCGCCCGTAGCAACGAGTTCGGCTTCGCAAATTACGAAGTCGTGCCGACGCCGCAGACGCTTGATCCTGTTACCCAGACGAAATCACCGTTCTGAGCCGGGAGTTTCATTAACCGCGCGCCGACCGAAGTAGTCGGTCGATTGAACGGTCGACCTCAAGCAATGGAGATTGCCATGGCAACGCAAGCGTCCGTTCGGCTACTTCTGGGCATCGGCTTGGTGATCTTGGCATGTGTCGGGAATGCAGAAGCCTGTGCCATTTGCTTCTCGGGGCTGGTTGTCACGCCGGGGCAGAAACTGGATGCCGCAAATCAGGCTGTGCTCGCCACTCCTATCTTTGATGGACAAGGTCAATTCCGTATCATGGAAGTCGTGAAGGGGCACGGCACGGTCGGCGACATCATCGTCCAGCCGGGTCTGTCGACACCGATCGCGAACCCGGTAATGTCCGTTGATGGTCTGACCGGCGACGGGGAGGCGCTACCACCGGGTGAAAAGCCCCTGCTGCTCCTCCACGACGAGGTTTCGGAGAAGTGGACGAGCCTTGGCGCAATGTCTGTGGGCTACGCTGGCTGGCTGCGAAAGCTCGCCCAGACAAAGCACAGCGCGGAGACCCCGAAGAGAATCTGGCCACAACTGACCCTCACGTCATCATATCTAACCGAAAGTGAATGGCGCGAGCGGATTTTCGCCGTCGCGCCGCAACTCGAAAGCGCCGAACCGCTCGTCGCAGAGATTGCCTACGGCGAGCTGTCGCGCGCACCGTACGGCGTGACCCGGCTCCTCAAGCCTGAGCTCGATGCTGCCAAGCTCGCAACCTGGGCCAGCGACCCGAAACTTGCGCCACGGCGCGCCGCATATACCCTGCTGCTCGGCATTGCGGGCGGTCCCGATACCGCCAACGCTCTCGAGCAGGATATCGACACGGCCCTCAAAACACGGGATGCGACCAACCTTACCGCGCTGCTGGCGGCCGATCTCGAATTGCGCGGTGCGGGCCGCGTTGACTGGTTGGAAACGACTTTCTTTGCCGATCGCCAGCGGACCTTACAGGAAATTCAGGCGGCGCTCCTTGCCCTCAGTGTCCACGGCGGCGCGGACGGCCCGGTGGAGCGGCAGCGGGTGATCGAGGCCTATCGCTACTTCATCAAGGCGCGCAACCCGATGGCCGGCTTCGTCGCCATGGAGCTGGCCGACTGGGAGGCCTGGGACGCGACCGCGGACTACGTCACCATCATCCGATCGAAGACCGTCAAGGACCCCGCCGAGCAGTTTGCCATTCTCAGCTATCTGCAGCGCAGTCCGCTGACGACCGCCCAGGCGGCTCTGCGTGAATTTGCCGATTAACAGGAACAAGGTCTCATGAAACTGCTGCCGATTGCGCCAGAAGCCTCTGCGGTTTCCGATATCCCGAAAAACAAATGGCAGCGCTTCCTCACCGAACCGCTCCTGCACTTCGTCATCGTCGGTGTCGTTCTGTTCGGTGCCTACCACCTTCTCGCGCCTGCGTCCGAGGCGGTCGTCGACCAGCATGCTATCAATCTGACCAAAGACGATGTCCGCCAGCTGGCGGTCACATGGCTTGCCCAAGGGCGGCCAACTCCGACGCCGGATGAGATACGCAGTCTCATGGATCACAAGGTTACCGAGGAGATCCTGTTCCGGGAGGCCGTCTCCCTCGGCCTTGATCGCGACGACGAAATCATCAAGCGAAGGCTGGCGCAGAAAATGGACTTCCTGGCCGCCGACCTGGCAACGTTAGACGAGCCAGACAACGCCAAACTGAAGGAGTGGTATTCGCAGCACTCGGACCGATTCGCGCTCGCGCCACATCTGAGCTTCCGTCACCTGTACTTTTCGTTCGACAAGCACGGCGACGCCGCCCGTGAGGCTGCAGCGGCCGCTATCCCGGCGATTTCGGGTAAACCTGCCGACTCGCCGGAAGTAGCGTCAGTCGCCGACCCGTTCATGTTCCGGAACTACTACGGTGACGCGACCCCCGACCAGATGGCCAAGGAGTTCGGCCCCGACTTTGCCAAAGCCCTCTTCACCCTGAAATCGGGATCATGGCAGGGACCGGTGCAATCCGGCTACGGCTGGCATCTCATATGGGTCGATTCCATCGAGCCGGGCCACGTTCCGGCCTTCGAGGAAGTCTCGCCAGCGGTCAGATCGGCATGGGTCGACGAACGCTACGAAGAGGTGAAGAGCAACGCCCTCAAGGAAATGCGCTCGCGCTATGTCGTCAACCTGCCCACCGTGACTGCCGACGACCTGCAGGACCTGCAGGTGCAGGCAGGGACGAGCGCACGGATCGAATTGTCAGCACAATGAGCGCCCGGATGATGTTGCCCCCACTCTGGCGTAGGCTCTTCAGCGCGGTCGTGGCGCTTCTCGCACTCGTCGGATCCGCTACCGCCCACGAGATACGGCCCGCCTATCTGCAGATCGATGAAATCGCGGCAAACCGCTACAAGGTCGTTTGGCGCACTCCCATGCTGTCTGGCATGCGTCTCCCGGTCGCCCTGCGGTTTTCAGACAGCGTCCGCAATGTAATCGAGCCAGCCGAACGGGATCTTCCGGATTCCCTCGTCGAGACACGCGTCATCGAGACGCCCGACGGAAGCCTTGCTGGCGAGCGCGTAGAAGTCGTTGGCCTGCAGGCGACGATCACCGATGTCCTCGTACGCGTCCACATGCTGGATGGTGCGGTTACCACCGCGATGATCCATCCTTCGCAGCCGTGGGTCGACATCGCGGCCCGTGCCGGACGCCTCGACGTGGCGAAGACATTTGTCGTGCATGGTATCGAACACATCCTGTTCGGCTACGATCACCTGCTGTTTGTCCTCGCATTGATGTTCATCGCCCGAAGCTGGCGGGCCCTGCTCTTGACGGTGACGGCGTTCACCGCGGCGCATTCCATCACGCTGACGCTGGCGACCCTCGGATTCGTCCATCTGCCGGGACCACCCGTTGAGGCGGCAATCGCCTTCAGCATCCTGTTGCTCGTATGCGAGATCATCCGCATCCAGAATGGTCAGACAAGCCTGACGGCGCAATGGCCCTGGATGGTGGCATTTACCTTCGGACTGTTGCACKGGCTGGGCTTCGCTGGAGCCCTGTCGGAACTGGCGCTGCCGGCTGGAGACATTCCTCTCGCCCTGCTGTTCTTCAATGTCGGCGTCGAGATCGGGCAGTTGATGTTCATTGCCGCGGTGATAGGACTGATCGCCCTAGTGAGGCAGGTGAGATATCCGGCTTGGTTTGGTCGGCATGCCTTCATGACAGCGACCTACGCAATCGGCGCGATGGCCGCATTCTGGTTCGTCGAGCGGGTGGCTGCGTTCTAAGGGAAGTCGGTTTCGAGGGAGTTTCGATGCAAACGGCAAACGGAGAGACGTGATCAATATGTCCTGAGATCGCCTGCCATGAGGCGACGTATGCGAACGGATAAGCCGGATGGGGGAACGGTGTTGCATCGTAAAGAGCTCCTTCAAGGAGCGCTCCAAAGTCGTCGAGGAACTCGCCGCACGCAACGAGGGGTTTCGCGACCTGTGCGACGATTTCGAAATTGCCAACACTGCGATGGGAGCGTTCCACCTCTCCGGAGCGGGACGAGCGCATCGCCGAGTATAGGGAACTGATCGACATCATGCGGCTCGAGATCGAACAAGCTCTCGATTGACGCGCGCCGTCCCGTTCAAGCCGCCACGACGATAACAGCAAGCGAGCGTTCCACGGAACTTCAGATCAATCGATTGAGAATAGGAACAAAGATGAGAGGGAGAGTTGGCGCTTACCCAGAAGCGGCGCTGGTCGCCTTCCTGATCTTCGCGGCCGTCGGCCGGGCGGACACGATCGCCTATGCGGTGACGGTTCTTGCCAGGGATTCAATCGCACTCGGCCTGCTTCTCGCCCGCGTGCATCAACAGCTTCTCATGGACTGTTGGTACAGGTCGATATGATCGCTTCCACGCGCTTATCCGACAGCAGGCAAATCTAATTGTCGCCACAGAACTTCCAGGATCTGCGGGCATTTTCCTCACGACGGAACGCACCAATTCCTTTTGCAATCGAGGCAGAGGGGAATGAAGGAGGAGGTCAGGCCGATCAGCCTGGCCTCCTCCTTCACCTTTGCGGCAGACGTTGTGTCTTCAGCTCTCGATCGGAGATCAGGCTGTCTGGACAACGAGCGTCACTTCACCAGTTCAATCTCGCTTGGCCTCCACTCCTTCGTGAAAAATGGTTCGAGCGGCCCGTAAAGGCGCAGGCACGGAATAAATCCTTTACCGGGCATGGTCTGGATCCAGTTGCCCCGTTTGACGCCTTCAGGCTGGGTCGGTGAGAACCAGACTGTCGTCGTGCCGTCGGCGGCTGCCTCGGCCGCTGGTGATGGATAGCTCTGGCTGCCTGCACGCGGGTACCGCTGGGGGGTATCCAGCATCGAGCGGGTCTGATTGTCATAGACAATGAAGGACCAGAAGTTCGCGAACGGAATGTCTTTCGGCAGTGTCACCTTGTAGGTCTTGGCGCCGTCGAAGGGCTGTTTGTCCGCATCCACTATTGTCCACAGGTACTGCGAACCAATACCGGGTACGCGCATGGCCATCCCAGGCGTGATGCCGGTGACGCCGTAGAAGAAGGACGTTCGCGAGTCCAGCAGGCGATAGCCGGTGGGCGGGAAGGGTTTGACGCCCTCGGGCGTAATTTCCGGGATCGGGGTCTCGAACTCATAACCGCTGACAAACAGCTGGTTCACCCATCCCGAACCGGGATAGTAGTACCAGTCCGGCGCTCGAGGAGCCATAAACAGCGTGCGAGAGGTGGCGTTGGCGAGCGCCACGGCTTCGGTCAGGATCTTTTTCATCCGCGCATCCGGCGCGAAGGGCTTACCTTTGACGATGCCGATGGCGGCTATCGGGCCCATCAACTCGGCGTCGAGCGCCGTTGCAGGCTCCTGCTGCACAATCTCGTCGAGCGACTCGTAATACGAGTAGTCGTTGGGCGGGATGGTATTCATCACCTTACCGGTGCCTTCGTGGAACACCGTCGGCGGCGGTGGGGTGATCGGCCCGAGTTTGGTTTTACCGGCAAGGAATTCGGCAATGGGAGTGCCGTAGCCGCCGGCCTGGTACGGATAGACCTTCAGTGTTTTCTTGATCTGTTCGACGACCGGTTTGGGGTCGCTGTTCTCCATGAACGCGCGAGCGAACCAGATAACGAAGTTGGTGCGGGCGCGGGCAACGAAGTAGCCGCCCTCGGGCACGTTGCCATCATAGCCAGGTGGCAGGATCAAATACTTGCCTCCTTCGCCGCGATCAGGCCCGGGTGCGCCCAAATCAATAACCCATCGGAACCATTGGTCGTCGATAGCCCCCAACATCTTAGGGCCTACCTCTAACACCATTGGCCCCTTGGAGAGGTCAAGCATTCCCAAGGTATAGATTGTGTCCGCGTTGGCCGTCAGGAACAACGAACTGGCATCCATCAGATCGGAAAAGATGAGGACTTGGTTGTCCTTCACCCCGGCGCTCTGAAAGCCTTTGTGAAGGGCCGCTATGCTGACACCCTGGTAAGTATTCACGAACGCCTCGAAGGCGTGCGTGAAGTCCAGATTGTCATAAACCTTGGCGATGGTCTCCTTGCTCGGCATGCCATCCTTGAAGTCGAGTGTGCCGATGCGCGTGTGGACTTGGTCCGGCGTCATGATCGAGGCAGGTGGGGGCGCTGTTTGCGCGCTTGCTCCATTCGTGGCCGCGAGAAAGGTCGATGCCGCGAGGACCATTGTCAGTCCGCGGAGCCCGGAGTAGATGGGTTTCATTGGTCGTTCTCTCTTGGTTTTTTAACTTGGCACCACGGCCCGAAGGTCTAGTAAAGGGCCGTTGCCTGAACGGGAGCCGCGTCAATAGCGACGAGCCGCTCAGGCGATCGGCGCAAAAACTAATTCGCTACCACGACGGCGGGCGGCTGCCAGGTGCCTTCGCCAGCCGGAAGTATGGAAGGCGTCTCGGTCTTCGGCCAATACAGGCGCATCACGAGATAGATCTTGTCATCAGGTGCCGGCAGCCAATTTGCTTCCTTGTCCGCGCCGGGGCTGTCTTTTTGAATGTACAGCGTCAGCGAGCCGTCCGTGCCCTTTTTCATCGCCGGTAACATCGGAGAGTTGATGAGGTAGCGTTTGATCGGGTTCTTGACGAGCAGCTGGCTCTTGCC
>NZ_JBFTOF010000040.1:0-29978 GCF_056397845.1 Rhizobium sp. 05L419 | reverse complement strand
ATCTACTGGAAGCCTTCAACGGTTCCTCTCAGCTTTCTCCGCGGTCCGCAATCTCTTCGTGCCGCCTCGGACAAAACGCACCGCGCTTGTACTCCACCTGCACCGCATAAGCGCGTTTGCGCACTGGAAGTCCGTCACCGCTGTTACCCCCTGAAGTCCGGCATCCACCAGGCTTTGGCGTCTCAGACTTAACCTGACATCACCGAGCCGCGTCTTGGCCATGGTGATCCCGCGCGCGCCATCAGCGCATAGGCCTATTCTTCGGCGACGATGTCAGCAGGATCGTCGCTGCTTCTGGATTTGACATGTTATTCCATGCAGCAAAGATGATCGAAGCGCGATTTCTGGCACGGCGCTTGCAAGTCCACCTGTCTCAACTCACCTCGACCCCAACGCAACTGTTTAAGGAATGAAGAATGGGAAAGCTGATTATGGCTCCGCACATGGCGCGACTTATGCTATTGCTTTTCCGGGCGTTAAGGCTCTATTTCAGACGGTGAAGTCTCCAGACGTTTACAGGGCGCTTCGACCTAGCGCGAAGCTAATGGACCGGAAGATCGCTGCGGTGTCGCTCGTCCGCGCGGTCAACCAGTGCCGGATGCGAACGTTTCTCAGCGTCCAGCTGTCTCGGCTCGCTCCAATCGCAGGAAAAAGAACACCGTTAGCATCAGAACGATCAGCAGCAAGAAGAAGGCTGCCGCAGCACCTTGGTTCAGTGACAGGCCGAGAAAGGCCTTGCGATAGGCGAAATAGCTGAGCACCTCGGTTGAAGTGCCGGGGCCGCCGCGTGTCAGGATATAGGGAAGGTCATACGTCCGGAACTCGTTGATGAGCTGGATGATGATCGCGATGCCCGCGACCGGCCTCAGCATCGGCAGTGTAATGTAGAAGAATTGCTGGAGGGCACTAGCGCCGTCGACTTCCGCAGCTTCATACGGCTCGCTTGGCAAGGCAGCGAGACCAGCCGCGAGAAGAAGCACGACGAACGAGGTTTGCTGCCAGATGTCGACGAAGGCCATCGTCGTCAATGCCAGATTGGCATTGCCCAGCCAATCCACGCGCGGCAGGCCGACGGTATCGAGCAGGTGGTTGATGATGCCGAGGTTTGGCTGGAGAAGCATTTTCCATATCAACGCAACGCTGATCGGCGACATGGCCATGGGAATGGTCAGGATGCCGAAATAGATCGGCTTCATCCGCATCGTACGCTTCAGCATGAGTGCGATGGCAAGGCCGACGACGAATTCCGCGACGACAGTAACGGCGGAGTAGCGCACCGTCAGGAAGAGCGCGTTCCAGAACAGCTTGTCGCCGAGGATGACGACAAAATTGTCGAATCCGGTCAACGGAAAGAGGCTTGGTTTCAGCAGGGTCAAGGATGAGATGGCCATCAGGACCGAATAAACCAACGGGAAGCCCATGACGAAGGCGAGCAGCGCAAGGCCCGGCGCGGCAAATGCCCAGCCGGTGCGCCATTCGCGATCGAATTTCTGGAAACCCGTCATCGTCCATCTCCGTCTGCCAAGGAAGGCAGCAGCCTCTCGCCGCTGCCTATCCAGCCGCTGCCTCAGCGGCTCATCAGTTCCTTCAGCCCATCTGAAGAAGCCTTTATCGCCTCATCGGTCGACGTGCCGCCGCTGGCTGCCGTGGAAACCTGCGTGCCGAGCACGTTTTCGTATTCGGCCGAATAGGTGAAGATCGGGAACGACTTGCCGCTCGCGACCACCGCTTCCGCCGTCTTGTAGTATGGATACTTGGCAAGCACAGCCGGATCGGAGAATACGTCTGTGCGAACCGGTGCATGACCTCCGAGTGCGCGCTCCACCGAGATTTCCTTGCTCTGCACCCACTGTATGAACTTCCAGGCAGCTTCCTGCTGGTCGGCAGGCGTATTGCGCGGAATGCCCCAACCCCAGCCGCCGCTTTCGCCGTGGCCGCCGGGCATGACCGACAGCGCAACCTTGCCGGCGGCATCCGGGCAAGCCTTGGCGTCGTCGATCTGCGGCAGCATCCACCAGTACGTGACCATGCTGAATGCCTTGCCGCTGCACATCAGGCGCAGTGTATCGTCAAGCGTCGCCGAAAGGGCGCCCTGCTGCGCGCTGTTCTTGATGTTGTCGATGTAGAAATCGAGAGCCTTGCGCGCCTCCGGGCTGTCGAGCGCCACCGTGCGGTCGTCGCTGAGGTACTTGCCACCGGCGGAGAACAGGTAGTTCGAGAATTCCATTGCATTAGGGTCGCCGCGCTGGCCCTGCATGGCGGCACCTTCGACGCCGGCATTGGCTTTCATGAACTTGGAGACAGCGACATAATCCTCAAGGGTCTGCGGAACGACGAGATCCTTGCCCGTCTGTTGCTTGTAGGCAGTCTTGAGCTTCTCGTCCGCGAGCAGGTCGGTCCGGTAGATCAGGCCCATTGAATAGTTATACATCGGCACGATCGGCATTTTCTCGGCCGTGCGGCCGAGGAGATCGAGCATTGAAGGAACGAATGGCGTCAGGTCGAACTTTGACGCCTCAGCGAGCGGCTTGAGATCCACGAGCCAGTTCGCAGCCGGGAACTCGCCCGCCCAGAGGAAGTCGACCTCAAGGAGATTGTAGTAGCTCTCCGCACTGACGAGCTGGGTGACGAGCTTGTCGTGCATGTCGGGGTAGCCGATCTTTTCAAATTCGACCTTGATGCCCGTCTGTCCGGTGAATTCGGGCAGTAGAGCCTCGATGATGCGCGTTTCAGGCACGTCCTCCATCAGCGCGCGGAGCGTCACGTCCGCGGCTTGGACCGTCATGGTCGAGGCGGTGAGGGCGGTGGTAGCAAGCAGGCCGACGGCATATGATCTATTCCATGCTGAAGATTTCATAATTCGCTGTTCCTTCTTTTTTGTTTCGACGCACCGGCAGGCGCGCGGCATGCATAAGGTCGTGAAGCTCTACTTGACGCTCCCGTAGGTGAGGCCTTCAACGATGAAGCGCTGGATGAAGCGAGAGGCGACGACCAGCGGCAGAATTGCGAGAATGACACCCGCCGCGACGTTGCCGATCTGGACACCGTTGGAGGTCTGGAGCGAGGCGAGCGCAACAGGAATGGTTTGCGTCGATGGGCCGCTGAAAACCAAGGCAAACAGAAATTCGTTCCAGGACAGGATGAACCCGAGCACGCCCGCCGCCGCGATGCCCGGCAGCGATACCGGCAGCACGATGCGCCAGAACGCCCCCCATGCCGTGGCGCCGTCGGTCATGGCCGCCCACTCGAGATCGACAGGGATCGCCTTGAAGAAACTCATCAGGATCCAGGTGAGAAAAGGCAGGTTGATCGCTGCGTATACGACGGTGAGCCCGGTGAGGCTGTTGGTGAGCGCGAGGCCTCGTAACAGCGTGAAACTTGGCAAAACGAGCGCCACCGGCGGCAGCATCTGTGTGGCAAGCATGAGAAATCGGGCGAAGCGGCCGCCTGTCGAGAACCGCGCGAAGGCGTATCCGGTCATTGCCGCGAACGGTAAGGCAAGAATGACGGAACCGAGGGAAACGACAATGCTGTTGAAATAAGATTGGCCGAACCGGCCGGACAGAAGAGCGCGATAGTTTTCAGTCGACCAGGCGGGAAACAGTTCAGTGCTGTAGGATTGTTGCGGTGGAATGAAACTTACCCTGAGAACCCAAAGAAGCGGCAGCAGGACTGCAAGGCAGACAAACATCAGTCCAAGATGGAGGGCGAAGCGTCGGATGAGGGGTACTTTCTCGTCCCGCAGTGTCATGCAGGCCCCCTGACGCTCGGCCGGGAAACAACGGCCTCGCTTACAGGATCGAATAGGTGAGCGGGCAAGAGATCGGCATGGAGAGTAACTGTCTCCCCGACCCGGACCCGGGCATGCCGCCCAAGACGGGCAGTCACCTCGGGCGGCTTGGTTTGTCCGCCGCCGGCCACAGTGCCGACCACGATGATCTCGGCGCCGAGCGCTTCTACCGCTGTGACCTGTAGCTCGAAGGGTTGGGTTTCGTTGCCGCGGGGCTGTTCGTAGATGTCTTCCGGCCGCAATCCGAGAACAAGATTCGCGCCCGCTTTCGATGCGTAGAATGCACGGTGGCGCTCGGGGACGGTGAACCGGAATCCTTCATGACCATCGATCACAAGCATACCGTCCGCTTCGTGCATCATCACCGGCAGCAGATTCATGGCGGGGCTTGCAAGGAACCGCGCTACGAACATGTTGACCGGGTCGGCATAGACATCCAGCGGCTTTCCAGCCTGGATCAGTTCGCCGTCGCGCATGATGCAAATCCGATCACCCATCGTCATCGCTTCCACCTGATCGTGGGTGACATGGATTGTCGTGCGACCAAGTCGGCGGTGCAATTTGACCAGCTCGAGCCGCATTTCAGCACGCAATTGTGCATCCAGGTTGGACAGCGGCTCATCGAGAAGAAAGACATCAGGCTCGCGAACGATAGCACGGCCAAGTGCGACACGCTGGCGCTGTCCGCCTGAAAGGGCAGAGGGCTTTCGATCGAGCAGATGCGACAGACCGAGCATGGCAGCCGCCGTTTGCGTTTTGGCTGCGATGTCGTGAGCCGATGCGCCGCGCATCTTGAGGCCGAACCCCATGTTGGCGCGCACGCTCATATGAGGGTAAAGTGCGTAGCTCTGAAACACCACCGCGACATTGCGGTCGCGAGGGGCTACGCGATTCATGTTGCGGTCACCAATCATGACATCGCCCGAACTGATCGATTCCAGTCCCGCGATCATCCGCAGTGTGGTGGACTTGCCGCAGCCCGACGGCCCGAGGAAGATGACGAACTCGCCGTTCTCGATCTCGAGGCTGACGTCGCGAACGCCGTGAGCGCCGTTCGGGTATATTTTGCTCACGCTTCGAAGGTCGATCGAGGCCATTCGTCGATTCCCGCCTGATTCTGTAGAGAGTGCAGGTCCGGGCCGCCTGTGCGCCCACAGACCTCGATGGCGGATCAGGTCATGTAGACGCCGCCGGTCACGTTTATGCCCTGACCGGTCATGAAGCGGGCGCTGTTCGAGCACAGGAAGACCACGACGTCGGCGACGTCCTCTGGAGTCTCGATACGCCCGAGTGGGGTTTGACCGACATATTCGTTGAATACCTGTTCGGCGCTGATGCCGCGCAAACTGGCTTCCCATTCGATCTCGCGGCTCTGCATGCCGGTCTTGACGAAGCCGGGGCATACTGCATTGACCCGAATGCCCGTCGGCGCCAGCTCGCGGGCAAAGGCCTGCGTCCAACCGAGCACCGCGAACTTGCTAGCAGAATAATGCGCCAGCAGTGGAGCGCCGACCTTCGCGGCAAGCGATGCCGTGTTGACGATGCAGCCCGCTCCATGCGCCACCAGATGACGCCCGGCGATCTGGTTGGTCAGGAAGATGCCGCGGGTGTTGACATCGAAGTTGAAGTCCCATTCCTCATCGGTCAGTTCGAGTGCCTTTTGCATGGTGGAAACGCCGGCATTGGCGATGACAATCTCGCAGCCACCGATCAATTCGACCGCCTTTGCGAAGGCTGTTTCAACGGATGAGCGCCGGCGAACATCGATCTCGACGGCGACCGAACCGCCACCAATGGATTGCGCTGCTCGCTCTGCCGCATCGAAGTCGATGTCGGCAATCGCAATCGTCACACCCTGTGCTGCAAGCGCCCGGGCGATGGCAAGACCGATACCGGTAGCGCCACCGGTCAGAAAGGCTCGGCGACCGTCAAGCTCAGGGAAAACCGGTTGTGACATAGCTGCTCCTTATTGTCATTTTTCGAAAACGTATCCAACAAAATCTAACTTCGCAAATGTTTTTTTTGTTTGATTAAGTTCGTTTGGCTGTTTATGTTCCGGACAGACGATTGATCCGGCCAAGGTGCAGAAGTGCAGACCGAGCCGTGTCCGAACTCCCTGCAATTGCAGGGCGCAACAAGCATAACAGAGGCCGCTCGCCGAGATCGGGCGGCACAACATGGCGCCGCCGAAGGATTTGACGATGGTTTTTGAGTGTTTTGGAGATCGGAAGAAGGCAGTCATCGCGATGGCCCATATCGGCGCCCTTCCCGGTTCGCCGCTTTACAACGCGGATGGCGGCCTTCAGAGATTGATCGATGACGTCGCTTCCGACGTCGAGAAACTCCAGGCTGGCGGCGTCGATGCGATCATGTTCGGAAACGAGAACGACCGCCCTTACGTCTTCAAGGGATTGCCCGAAAGCATCGCGGCGATGACCGCCATCGTTCAGGCCACCAAGCCCTTGTTGAAAGTGCCTTTCGGCGTGAACTATCTCTGGGATCCGTTGTCCAGCGTCGCCATCGGCGCCGTAACCGGCGCAAGCTTCGTGCGTGAAATCTTCACGGGCCTGTTTGCATCAGACATGGGTCTTTGGCAGCCCGATTGCGCCAGCGCTGCCCGCCTTCGCGCCAATCTCGGCCGCCAGGATATGAAGATGCTCTTCAACATCAACGCCGAGTTTGCTCACTCGCTCGACCAGCGCCCCATAGCACTGCGCGCCAAGAGCGCGGTGTTCTCATCCGTGGCCGACGCCATCCTTGTCTCCGGGCCCATCACCGGACAGCCGGCCAATCAGTCGGACCTGCGCGAGGTCTGCGAAGCCGTGAAGGATGTACCGGTTTTCGCCAACACCGGCGTCAACATCGACAACATCCGCGATATCTTCTCCATGGCCCAGGGCTGCGTGATCGGCACCCACTTCAAGGTTGACGGCAATACGTGGAACGCCGTTGACGCGAGCCGCGTCAAGCGGTTCATGGATGTCGTGGAAACGCTGCGCTAATACGGGAAGTTATCATGACCGCGGTCATTGGCCTGGATATCGGGACGACATCGACCATCGGAATTCTTGTCGGCCTGCCAGACAGGATCCTTGCCACTGCATCTCGACCGGTTACTCTTTTCTCACCGCACGCCGGCTGGGCGGAGGAAAATCCCGCCGACTGGTGGGCCAATGTTTGCGCCATCATCGCGGAGCTTCTCGAAGTCTCTGGCATGTCGGCAACGGAGATTGCAGCAACCGGGGTGACGGGAATGTTGCCCGCTGTCGTCCTTCTCGATGCGGAGGGAACCGTCCTTCGTCCCAGCATCCAGCAGAGCGACGGCCGCTGCGGCGCGGAGGTCGAGGAACTGCGTGCGGAATGGGACGAGACCGATTTCCTTGCCAGGGCTGGCAACGGCATCAACCAGCAACTCGTTACCGCGAAACTACGCTGGATCGAAAGGAACGAGCCGGATGTGTTTGCGCGGGTCGCAACCGTGTTCGGCTCCTACGACTACATCAATTACCGCCTGACCGGCGTGCGCGCCGTCGAACAGAACTGGGCGCTGGAGGCGGGCTTCGTCAACGTCGCGACAGATGCCATCGACGAGGAACTGGTGCGCCTCGCGCACATCGACCCGGACGCTGTTCCGCCAAAGTGTGCCTCCTCGGAAATCATGGGCCATGTCGATGCTCGCGGAGCAGCCGAGACTGGGCTTGCAGTCGGTACGCCTGTTGTCGGTGGCGCGGCGGATATGATCGCGTCCGCACTCGGTGCCGGCGTGATCGATGCGGGCGACGTGCTGCTGAAATTCGGCGGTGCCGTGGACATTCTGACGGCGACCGACGTCGTCAAGCCTGATCCGCGTCTCTTTCTGGATTACCACCTCGTACCCGGCCTCTATATGCCGAACGGCTGCATGTCGACCGGCGGATCTGCGCTGAACTGGTTCGCCGAGACATTTGTCGGCGGCGAGCGGGCGGCGGCAATTGCCGCCGGGTGCAGCATCCACCAGCATCTCGACGCGCTTGCCAGCCACAAGCCGGCGGGCGCCGACGGGTTGACGATCCTGCCGTATCTCCTCGGCGAGAAGACGCCGATCCATGATCCGGCTGCACGTGGCGTGATCGAGGGACTGACGCTTTCACACGACATTGGCCATATGTGGCGAGCGCTTCTCGAATCCTATGCCTACGCGATCCGCCATCACGTCGAGGTGCTGGTCGATATGGGCCACGAACCGAAGCGCTTCCTGGTGTCGGATGGCGGATCCCAAAGCACGGTATGGATGCAGATCGTCGCGGACGTGCTCAATGCGCCACTACAGCGGCTTTCCGGCCATCCCGGCTCCTGCATCGGTGCGGCCTGGGCTGCGGCGATCGGTGTTGGTATCGAAAGTGACTGGCGTAGCGTAACGCGTTTCGTCACCTTCTCCGACGTTTTGCAGCCAAAGACCGCAAATGTCCCTGCCTACGAAGCCGGCTATGGCCGCTACCGCGAGCTCTACGAGCGTCTCGCGCCGACGTGGAAACGCCCATCTTGACCCTTCCGCGTGGTCGCCGTCGACGACAGCAGCACCGGCGTTCGCTCCGCGAACGCAGCCGGTCTGTACGCCGTCGTTCTCAGCACCGACGAAAATACCGACCAGGCGACGGACGTCTGGCGGCTTGCGTTATCGACAATCTTTTTCTCGTCAGGCAGCTTTTTGAGCCCGAAGGTGTGCATTCCTCGCGGGCGTGAGAAATGTTCGCCTGTACATTAGCGCAAGCTCCAGCGTATTCTGAGTTGACGGTGTATGTTTGATTCGAACAAACCATGTTTGAAGTGGTATTCCTGACGCACCCAGGAAACCGTTGAGAACGAAAACGAGACAAAGGGCAGATGACGAGCGAGCAGTCCGCTTCGAAACCGAGTGAACGTCCGAAATTCCTTGCGCAAGTCAGGCAGGCGGCGATTGTCGGTGAGATCAGCCGAGTCGGGTCTGTGACCGTAAGCGACCTCGCTCAGCAACTGGCCGTTTCCGAGATGACTGTCAGGCGTGATCTCGTCGAGCTGGAGAAAGACGGCAGGCTCATTCGCACCCATGGCGGTGCCGTGAAGCCCGATCGTGCGCCGCCTATTCCGGTAACCGACAACTTCGACGGGGAAGAGCCGGCGTTTGATGCCCGCCTCGCACGCAACGTCTCCCTCAAGCGACGAATTGCCGCGGCTGCTGCCGAACTTGCGAATGGTGCTCGCAGCATCGCACTGGATGTGGGAACCACGACCTATTTCGTCGCCGAAGCACTGGCGCCTCGCGCCCAGGCCAAGATTTTCACGAACAGTATTCGCAGCGCCGGCCATCTCTCCGGCAGGGGGGTCGAGACCTATCTTGCAGGAGGCAAGATTCGCAGCGAGGAGATGTCGACGAGCGGGCCTTCCGCAGTCAGCCAGTTCGAAATGCTGTGGTTCGACATCGCTTTTGTGGGCGTTTCTGGGCTTTCGCCGGAGGGTATCTTCGACTACTCCTTCGAGGAGACGGACATGAAACGCGTCTATCTCACGCGCGCCTCCCGCCGGATCGTGCTGTGCGATTCGACGAAGTTCGACCGCATGTCGCTTGTGTTGGTCGCCGGCCTCACCGAGTTCAACACCTTGATTTGCGATGAAGCCCCGACCGGTGCTCTCGATAGTGCCTTGAGGAAAGCCGGCGTCGAAATTATCGTCGCTCGCTGAGCTTCGAGACGGCATCGTCGATTGGTTTTGGTTTCGTCATCGCCGCGCCCTTAGGGCACCCGGTCAAAACGGCCAGGTGCTGGCCCCCGTGATCACGCGAGTCGAAGGGTCCAATGGACCTTGTCTTTATGCGCAGGCCGGGGCATCAGACCGAAATAGCAGTTGATATTTGTTTAATCGTGTTTGATATTGTTCATATTTCGGTAATTCAAACAGAGCCCGGCAACGGGAATTCGATGCGACAGGATCCTGCGATGCTCCAGACTGCGAAAACTCCGGCAATCGAGATATCTGATGCCGAGGCAACGGCGGCATCGACGCGGGCACTGATTGCAGAGGTCGGCCGGCGGAGCGGCGAATTTCCGGTTTGCCTCGCCAATCACCTGCCAATGGTGCTGGAAGCCATGGCGCGGCTCGGCGCGTCGTCCGCACGACTTGAAGACTATGCCGATCACTATACCCGCACCCATGCTGTACCCTTTCAGCCGCCCGCCATATCGCCGCTCGACGAAGCAAATTGGATGGAAGCACTGGGCGATCGCGAACGAGAGAGTGACCTGCGGCTTTTCTTCGCCGGCGTCGTTGGAGAGATCGGAGCGGCAGCTGCCGTTCGCCGCTATATTCCTTTTCTCGCCCCCGGCATTGCGGCATCGGCCACCCACGGATTGATGCGGCTTGCCTATGCGCTTTTGCGCGCCGACGACAGCGAAGTTGCCATCGCTCTCGGCTATTGGGCCGCCACGTATCTCGCCTACGAAGGTATTCCCGCCAATCGGATTGCAACCGTCAACGATCCGCTCGCCCATCTCCTCGCCATGCGCGAGGAAACAGCGTTCCGCGATATCGAGGCGCCCACTCATCTGCTGTGGAAGTGGATAGAAGCCATGGGCAAATTGCCGGCGTTTCAGGATCGCCTCGGGCGTCTTGTCGCTGGTCCCGATTTCCTGGAGCTCATTCGTCCCGTCGCTCTCCTTCTCTATTCCGGTACGATGAGCTTCGAGGCACTACATGCGGTGACCGGCTGTCACTGGTTGCGACTGGTTAGTCTGCATGTCGATGAACCGCAGCATCTTGCAGCGCATTTCTGGGAAGTCGTTCTCGCCCTCTATACCAAGATCGGTATGCCACTTCCGCCTTCTGACGACGTAATCGATGCCTGGCGTGCGCTACCGCTGCCCGACGATCGGGAGATCGCGGCAGCCGCCGTTGCATCCGACGACGAGCATGACCACTCTCTGGTCTTCTCCGCCTTTGAGGAGTATCGCCATACGGGTGACCGGCTTTACAAAGTGGTTGCCGCTAGACGGGTCGGGCTGATCGCGTAACCTCGCGACCCTTCAGGGCCGGACGCTTTCCGGCTGGAAGTGCGCTTTGTCGTAACTGTCGAGCGAGCGGTAGAAATGCTCGACTTCAGGCATGAACAGCCCGCGGCAGATACCGGAAACCAGTTTCGGAATGCCTGATTTCAGTCCTGTGATGCCATTGCAGATCGGCCCGAGACTTGGGACCGCGGCACTGTTGAACACGTGGATATTGGCAAGCATCGGCAAGGCGCCGGGTATCTTCTCCATGAACTCGAAGGCCGGCCCAAGATACGGATAGGCCAGAAGGTCGCGATCCTCCTCGCCCACCGCCGGTACAAAGCGATCCGCCCAGGTGGCGATCTGATCGACATGGCTGGCAAGTTCCGGCCGGAGCGATAGGTCGACGCAGTAACCGGTTCCGAGCAGCAGGTGATCGAAGGCGAAATCGCCCGCAGCCGTTGCGATGATGATGTCGTCGCCGGCCATGCCGATGGAGCGGATATCCGCACCGGTGACCAACCGGCAGGCGGGAAAGGCCATCGCACGCTCAAACATCTCGTTGGTGGGCGGCGTCTTGAATGCGAACATGCGCCGCGTAAAGCGGTAGCGGGCGCCATCATCGAGGTCGGCGAAATGGTTGAGAAACCCCGGGAAATTTGACCAATCCAGGATTTCCGTGCGCGGAAGCGCTGCGGAACGCGCCAGTAAGATCACACTGGCGGCTCCGGCTTCCAGCGCCGTCACGGCCCAGTCGAAACTCGATGCTGCAGCGCCGATAACGCCGATGCGCTTTCCCGAAAGCAGGCTGGGGTCGATCATCTCACCACTGTGCGTCCATCGCGCGCGCGGCAGCACGCGGACGGGAGGTGGCACACTCAGCCCACCGGCGCCTTCCAACCCGGTCGCCAGTACAACCTTGCGGCAGGCGATGCTGGAACCTTGACCGCTCGTCTCAACATGAAGACTCAGATGGTCACCTTCTGGCGTAATCGAGGTAAGGCGGGTGTTGTTCTCGATCGAAAGGCCGATGATCGAACGGAACCATGCGAGATAGGCCATCCAGGCCGTACGATCGATCTTGTCGAGCGCTTCCCAGCTCTCCGGTCCTTCGACGGCTTCATGCCAGGCGCGGTATGTCAGGCTCGGCACGCCGAGATCCGGGCCACTGAGCGTCTTGGGAGACCGCAGGGTACGCATGCGCGCGGTCGTCAGCCATGGACCTTCCAGGCCAGGTGGCGCAGCATCGATCAGTTGAACACGCTCGATGCCCTGACGCTTCAATCCGAAAGCCAGCGAAAGACCGGAAAGTCCCGCGCCAACAATAATGACATCGGCGATGACTTGGCCGGAGGAATCGCGGCGTTCGGGCACCCATGCGCGCGGTCCCGCTTCGATGCTTTCCAGGTCGCGCCGAACCTGGGCCTCAAGACGAGCAAGGCCGGAAGTATCCACCGGCCCGCGCTCTTGCGATGCGGATTCGAAGCTCTCGATTGGCGGCATCTGCTGCATGATGACAAGACTCCGATGTTTCAACGCAGCGTAGCGAACATCGAAAAGTTGTAAAGTGTTTGAATATGTTATTTTTCGCTTTATTCGCGGCCTTCTGACATCGTCGCCGGTTGACGGACGCACGAAGCCACAACAGCCATAAGACAGGCCGCCATCATTCAAACAGCCGCATTTGTCTGAAAATAACGAAATAAAACAGGCCAAAAACTCGGAAACCGCTTTCTGCCGAAAAAATCGACATCAGCGCGGTTAAGCTTTGAGCATTGTGCGGCGACTTTGGGCAAAGGCCCCTAAGCCTCCAACTAAATGTTATTTTTGTGTTTTTTTGTTTGACTTGATGAGACGTCAAGATAACCTCATCTGCAATCAACTCCAGAACGGGAAAGGTGGCAGCCATGGCGAAAGTTTCTTCATCATCAACGCTGAAATCGACAGGACATGTAATGGCAGCGGCCTTCATGGCGCTGATGGCGACGACTGCCTACACGCAGGCGAAGTCGCTCGATGGCGTCACGTTGACCATCGCCTCCATGAACGACGGGTTCTCTAAAGTCCTCACCGAGCTCGCACCGGCCTTCAAGGGAGAGACCGGCGCCGACCTCAAGATCGAGATCATGGACTATGGTACGCTGCTGACCAAGACGACCGCCGACTTCATCGGCGACACCAAGGGTTATGACATCGTGACCATGGACGTTGTCTGGGCCGGCGCATATGCGGAGAACAAGTACTCCGTCGACCTGTCGGACTGGGTGAAGCGCGATGCCGCGGAACTCGACCTTGACGACATCTATCCGGTCGCGCTGGAATCGCTAGGTCAGTACAAGGGCAAGTATGTCGCCTTCCCGTTCGCTGCCTACGCCAACGTTCTGGCCTATCGCAAGGACGTGCTCGAGGCTGCCGGCCTGAAGCCGCCGGCCAGCATGGAAGAGCTGGTGGAAGACGCCAAGAAGCTCAACGACCCGTCGAAAAAAATCTACGGCTTCGTTGCAAACGGCCAGAAAGGTCCGGCCGTTGCTCAGGACTGGATGCAGTACAACAACCAGCTCGGCGGCTCGATCGTCGACAAGGATGGCCAGCCAGCGTTGAATTCGGAAGCAAACATCAAGAGCCTTGCCGTTTACAAGGAGCTGTTCACGGAAGCCGCACCGCCCGGTGCCATCGAGTATGACTGGGGCGGACGCGAGGAAAGCTTCCGCCAGGGCATGGCGACCTTCATGCAGACATGGTCGGTAGGCGCTGCCGCGTACTCCGATCCGAAAGTATCGAACATCGTCGGCAAGGTCGGCATCGCCGTTGCGCCGGTCTCCAAGGGCATGACGCCGCAATACGGCGTAGGCGGTTGGGGTCTCGCCATCAACGCGGATGTGGACGCCTCCAAACAGGAAGCGGCCTGGACCTTCATCAAATGGCTCACAAGCAAGAAGGTTCATAAAGAATTCAACATGCTGGGCGCTGGCGGCTTCATGCGCAAGAGCCAGATGACGGATCCGGACCTTCTCGCGAAATATGATTTCCTGCCGGTGATCGCCGAAACCTATGAACACGGCAACGGCGAGTTCCGTCCGCGTATTCCGGAATATCCTGAGATCCAGGACCTACTGGGAACCGCGGTCAACTCGGTGCTGGCCGGTGCGGCAACGCCGGAAGAGGCGCTCGGAAAGGCGCAGGAAGCAGCCAAGAAACTATTCTGATATCGTCTCGCGCGCCGTCATCTCATGGCGTCGCGCGAAAATTGGCCGCTTGGCCTTGACCTGTTCGTCTCCGAGCCGGTCTTATCCGGTCCAACGAAGCGCCAACTCGACCGGCCTCCCCTTGAATGAGCTGTTTTCCGACCATGCCCTATAGCTTCTCAGACCGCCGCAGGTTCTTCCTGTTTTTCATGGCAGCACCTGCAGTGCTCTACGTGGCGGCCGTCGGACTTTGGCCGCTCGCGCAGGGTATCGGCTACAGCTTCTACAAGTACAATCTTCTGCGTCCCACGCGTACGCAGTTCGTCGGCTTGCAGAACTATATCGATATTTTCTCCGATGCCACGACCCGCAAGGCGATCCTGAACACGTTCCAGTTCACGTTCTTTAGCGTCGCGCTGCAACTGGTTCTCGGCTTCGCGCTTGCCCTGCTTCTCTGGCGCGACAGCCGGTTCAATCGCACAGTGCTCGCCTTCCTTCTCATTCCGTCCACGATCACGCCGCTCGTCGTCGGGCTGATCTTCAAGGCCATGCTGGGTGCGGATTATGGCATCATCGGCTTTTTCCTTTCGGAAGCAGGAATTGGCCCTCGAACCGGCCTACTGACGGATGCCGGTACGGCATTGTGGATGCTCATCCTGATCGATTGTTGGGAATGGACGCCGCTGATGACGCTGATCCTGCTTGCCGGTCTCAAGGCACTTCCGGGAGACGTACTGGAGGCAGGCCGGGTCGATGGCGCCACGGCCTGGCAGCGGTTCCGCATGCTAATCCTGCCGCTGATGCTGCCCTCGGTCTTCCTGGCATTGACGCTCAGAACTATGGATGCTTTCCGCGTGTTCGATTCCGTCTTCGTGACGACCGGAGGTGGCCCAAACGATGCGACCAATACGCTGATGCTGCTCGGCGTGAAGGAGGGGCTACAGTTCTTCAATGTCGGCTTCGCCTCAGCGGTCGGTAACGTCACTCTTCTGTTCATCGCCCTTATCGCCACGGTGCTGTTGCTGGTGGTGCGCCGCGCCGATGTTCGGATCAACGGGAAGTAAGCCGATGGCAAAGGTTTCCACACGTCGCATCGTTTTCGAAAGAACGACTGTCCTCATCGCCACGGCAATTTTCCTCCTGCCGGTCTGCTGGCTCATCTCGACTGCTTACAAGCCATCCAACCAGATTTTTTCGGTTCCGCCCCGCCTGTCGTTCGAACCGACGCTCGATCAGTTCCGGCAAGCTTTCGCGCTTTTTGACGTCGTCTCGCTGGTCCGATCGTCACTGGTCATCAGCATCGGCACGACACTCCTGTCGCTCGCTCTCGGCGTGCCCGCCGGCTATGCGCTCGCCCGCTCCAAGTCCCGCTTCTCCGCCGGCTTCGCCTATTTCTTTTTGGCGATCCGCATGATCCCGGCGATTGCAGCACTTATCCCCTTCTATCTCCTGATGCGCGATGTCGGGCTACTCGGTACATGGTGGGCGGTGATCGTGTTCAACACGATGCTCAACTGCGCCTTTGTGACGTGGATGATGTTCTCCTATTTCAAGGCGCTGCCGCCAGACATGGAGGAAGCGGCCCTGACCGACGGCTGCACGCAGATGGGATCTTTCCTCAAAGTCGCCGTGCCCTCCGTCCGCTCCGGCATCATCGCCTGCGCCCTGTTCTGCATGATGTTCTCGTGGAATGATTTCCTGCATCCCATGTTCCTCACCACGCTCGATTCCAAGCCGATCTCAGTCGCCTTGCTGACCGCCTACGGCACGAAGGACATCACCTGGGGCACGCTTGGCGCGCTCTCTCATTTTTCAACGATCCCGATTGTCCTGATGGCGCTGTTCATGAACCGCTACTTCGTTCAGGGCGCGACCAACGGCGTACAGTAGGACCGACAGCATGGCCCAGATTTCGTTCGAGAACGTCTCAAAAACCTACCCGGGCGGCAAGGCTGCCGCGCTGACCGACTTCAACCTGGACATCAAAGACGGTGAGTTCATTGTGCTTGTGGGGCCATCGGGTTGCGGCAAGACTACGGCTCTGCGCATGATCGCCGGGCTGGAGGATATTTCCGGCGGTACGCTGAAGATCAACAACACGGTCGCCAACGAACTTGCCCCGCGCGACCGCGACATTGCGATGGTCTTCCAGTCCTACGCGCTTTATCCGCACCTGACCGTCGCGGAAAACATTGCCTTCGGTCTCAAGGTGCGCGGGGTCAAGCCCGATGTGATCGCGCAAAAGGTGCGGGAAACCGCCGAACTCCTGGAACTGACCGAATTCATGGACCGCAAGCCTGCCCGACTTTCCGGTGGCCAGCGCCAGCGCGTCGCCATGGGCCGTGCCCTCGTCCGGTCTCCCAATGCCTTTCTGATGGACGAGCCGCTTTCCAACCTCGATGCCCGCCTTCGCGGCCAGATGCGGGCGGAGATATCGCGCCTCCAGCGCATGACGGCGGTCACCACCGTCTATGTCACGCATGATCAGGTCGAGGCCATGACCATGGGGCACCGCGTCGCGGTGATGAACAAGGGCTCGATCCAGCAGCTTGATACGCCCCGCCGGCTTTACGATAGTCCGGCCAACATGTTCGTCGCGAGCTTCATCGGTTCGCCGCCGATCAACTTCATGGAGGCGGCGGTCGTCTCTCACGAAGGTGATCCGGCCGTATCCTGCGGCGACTTTCTGCTGCCACTCGGCACTTCCGGTGAACGTCTGTCGCCCCGGATCGGAAAGAAGGTCATCCTCGGCATCCGGCCAGAGCATTTGAAAGTTGCCCCACAGCCCGGAGCAGCTGGAACGCTTGCCGCGGAGGCAAGCTTCGTGGAAGACCTCGGCGCCACGCTTCTTCTCCATATGGACGGCCACGGCATCGCCATCGGCCATGCCAACATGGTGGAAGACGAGCGCGACCTGATGAAGACTGCACCGAAACTCAAGGCATTGGTCGACAGCAGCAATCGTATCCTGCGCGGCGACGCCGTCAGCTTCACCGTCGATCCGTCGCTCATCCTTTTCTTCGATCCGGAAACCGGAGCGACGCTGTGAGCCCCGAGGAGAACCCGGATTTCTGGCCGCTCGGCGGCCCGGGCGAAAAAGCGCGTATGGCTCTGATCATTATCGACATGCAGGTAGATTTCTGCGCACCGGGCGGGTGGATCGATCAGCTGGGCGAGGATGTCTCCAACACCCGCGCGGTGATCGAACCGATCCGCGACGCACTGGATACGGCACGCGCCGCCGGCATCACCGTCATCCACACCCGCGAAGGACATGTTGGCGATCTTTCGGATCTTCACCCCAACAAGCAGTGGCGCACCCGCGTCCACGGCCTCGGCATCGGCGATAGCGGCAAGAACGGCCGCATTCTCGTTCATGGCGAGCTAGGTTGGCAGATCATCCCCGAGCTTGCGCCGCTGCAGGATGAGATCATCATCAACAAGCCGGGAAAATCATCGTTTCACCGCACGGAACTCGCCGATGAGTTGAAAAAGCGCGGCATTTCACGGCTGGTCGTCGCCGGCGTGACCTCCGATTGCTGCGTGCAGTCGACCATTCGCGACGGCTACGAGTTCGGCATTGAATGCGTGTTGCTCGAAGATTGCACCGCCGCCGTCGAAAGTCCCAACCACGAGGCGACGCTGGAAATCCTGAGGGCCTATGGCGGGCGCTGGGGCGGTGTTTCGAACCGCGTAGCCTTTCGCGCCATGCTGGAGAAGGCCGATGACTGAGGTCACGAACGGCCTTTTCGCCGCCGTTGCGGCCAATCCCTATGCCTGGCCCTTTGACGGAACGTGGTCCGCCGCCGATACCGCACTTTTGCTGCTTGGCTTTCAGCAGGCTCCGGTGGCGACGCTGGACGCCGATGCCGAACTATCCGTCGCGCTCCGCCTGCTCGCCGCCACCTCCGCCCTCGGTATCGCGACCGTGGCCGCCCGTCGTGGCTATGGCCCTGAGGAAAGCCCGCTGGCCGCTCGCAGGCGGTTGCTCGGCGATCCCATTCCCGAACGCGGCAGCTCCGAATGGGGGTTCAGCGCGCGCCTTCGCCTACCGGGGGACGCCATCTTCGTCGATCCAGCCGGCGACAACGCCTTCTTCAGCACTGGCCTCGAGGAGACGCTGCGACAACGGGGCATCCGCAATCTTCTCGTCACCGGCCTTCCGACCGAAGGTCTTGTGCACGCCACCCAGCGCGCGGCAAACGACAAGGGTTTCGAGTGCCTCGCCGTCTCCGATGCGTGCAAGGGTACATCTGTGGCACGGCACGACGCCCAGCTTCGCATCACCACCTTCGGCAACGGCCTGTTTGGCACGGTCGCCACCTCAGCCGAAATTCATTCGGCCCTCAAAAGCCTTTAGGAGACTATCATGTTCGAAACGCCTTGGTTCGACGCCACCGGCAGCCTTGATCTCGTTACCCTGACGAAGGGCTATGCCAGCGGGGCATTGACGCCGAGCCACATCATCAACGCGATCTACGACCGCATCGCAGGCCGGGGCGAAGACCACGTCTGGATTCACCTCGTTTCCCGGGAGATGGCGCTTGCTAGCGCGAAAGAGCTTGAGGCGCAGGGCTATGACGGACGCCCGCTCTGGGGCATTCCATTTTCGGTCAAGGACTGCAACGACATCATCGGTCTGCCCACCACCAATGCACTGAAGGAAGGCGCTTATGTCGCCACCTCCACCGGCCAGGCGCTCGATCGTATCTTTGACGCCGGCGCGCTTCTGATCGGGAAGACCAACATGGACCAGTTCGGCATCGGGCTTGTCGGCATGCGCTCCCCCTATGGCGCCTGCTCGTCCGTGTTCGACGATCGCTTTATCTCCGGCGGTTCCAGCTCCGGTTCCGGTGTCTCGGTCGCGGCCGGGCTTTCCAGTTTCTCCATCGCCAACGATGCCGCCGGCTCCGGCCGTGTTCCGGCCGGCTTCAACAATATCGTCGGCATCAAGCCGACGCCTGGCCTCGTCAGCAATGCCTGCGTTTCCGGCGGCGGCTGTGTGAAGACCATCGAAACGCTTTCGGTCTTTGCGCTGACGGTCGAAGACGGCATGAAGGTGCTCGATCTCATCGCCGGCTATGATCCCTCCTATCCCTTTTCGAAGCCGGAAGCCGATGCGGTGCCGCTGACGCCCGTTGCTCCGCCGCCGCATTTCCGTTTCGGCGTGCCGGCCGGTGGAGCACTGCGCTTCTTCGGCGATGCCGAAGCCGAACGGCTTTTCGACGAAGCAATCGCGCGCCTGATCGCGATGGGCGGCGAGAAGGTCGAGGTCGATTTTGCGCCCTTCGAAGACACTCAGCGCGTTCTTTACGAAGGCCCTTGGATTTCCGAGCGTGCACTCAGCCTCGACAGCGTGCTTGAGAAATACGGCGAGGCGATCCATCCCGTCACCCGCCAGATCCTGTCGCGGTCCGGCAATTTCTCGGCACTCGACACCTTCGCTGCCATCCACCGCATCGCGGAGCTGAAGCGTGATACGCGTGCGGTCTGGCAGGACATAGCTGTGCTGATGGTGCCCACGACGCCGACGATCTACACCAAGGACGAGATCGCCGCGGACCCGATCCAGCTCAACAGCAACCTTGGCATCTACACCAACTTCGTCAACCTGATGGGCCTGTGCGGCATTGCCGTGCCGAACGGCTTTCGTGCGGATGGCCTGCCGCTCGGCGTCACCTTCCTTGCGCCCGGTTTCGAGGAGGCGCGCGCCGCTGGCATCGCAGCCGCCTTCCACAGAGCGACCGGCCTAAACCTTGCAAAGTTTGACAATCCCTATCCGGATGCCGAAGAGCCGGCATTATCCGCTGACTATCGCGAGATCGCCGTGGTGGGAGCGCATCTGTCGGGCATGCCGCTCAACCGTGAACTGAAGGAACGCGGCGGCTTCTTCCGGCGAACAGCCAAGACCACCGGCGACTACCGCCTCTTTGCGCTGACTGGAACCGTGCCGCCCAAGCCCGGCCTGATCCGCGTGGCCAATGACGGTGCGTCTGTTGCCGTCGAGGTCTGGGCGCTGCCGCTTGCCGGCTTCGGCGATTTCATCGGAAGTATTCCGGCACCTCTTGGCGTCGGCAAGGTGTCGCTTGACGACGGTTCGACGGTGACCGGCTTCCTATGCGAGACCACGGCGACCGAGAGCCAGTCGGATATAACCTCCTATGGCGGCTGGCGCGAATACGTCACAAGTCAAAGCGCTTGATGCGGACATCACTTGCAATTTAACGAGCGTCTTCTCAATTCCGGCGGCGCGTGCGTTGTAGAGTAATGCCAGGCGATATTGCGTCGATCATGCGGGACCAAGCCCATAACCGGTCGGACCCGCTTCGTAGCAGAAGTGCAGGTGTCGAGACTTGCTCTCCAACTTGCGCACGAACCGTTCCACGGCCGCCGGCGTCGCCTCGATCTCGCCAAAATACCGAACTTCTCCATTGCGTCCGCCCTCGGCAATTGCGATCGCATGCTTGGCTTTCGAGACATCGACACCGACGTAAAAAACGTTATCCTCTGTCATGGTCCGTCCTTTCCTTGCTGGGGCTCGGCTCGGCACTCCCGAGCAACCCCCGTTTGCTTTACAGCTGCAACACCTAGCATTATGATCTCAAAGAGAAATCTAACCGCATAAAAGGCGGCAAAATATGGTCACCTTGGCAAGCATTGAACCACTGCTTCCCGAAAGCAATAGAGAGCTGGAAGACGTCGCAATCGAGCTGTGCTTTGCGCATCGGCGAAACGGTTGGCATCCGCATCGACAGCACCCGCTCATCGCTTTTCGATGAGACCGGCATCGCTCTCGCGGCGTCTCCCTGAAGAATAGGTGATCAGATAACTGACAAGGCGCAGACTTCGCCCGACGACGCCGTCAAGACGCGGCGAGGCGAGGCGAGGCGAGGCGATCCTAGCCCTAAGGGCAGAATGGGGTCAGGACAAGAGCAGTTCAAAATCCTGCGCTAAGACGGAACGGAGGGTGAATCGCGCCGCGAATTCCCATAAATCTCTGTTGGCGGATAGCAAACTTCCTAATGGTGGCAACGTTCATCCTATGGCGATGTGGTTGCCACCATCGTGCTTCTCGCTTTCTCTGCGGGGTGAAGGTCGCGCCTTGACGCCCTGCTTTGTGTTACCAAAACTCATCTTTTAATTGCATGTTTTGGCGATTTCCCGTAAAAGCTTTGGGTGATAAATATCGGGCGAGCCGTTACGATGGACACGAATCCCACCGAAGGTTTTGATGCGGCTTTGACTTTGACCGACACTCTCGAATATCTGCCGGCCAACAAGCGTCGCGAGCTTGCGCGCGTGCTGGAAATCATCTTTGCCGAAGTGGAGCAGTTCCGCGCCACCAAGCAGTCGGCCAAGCGCGCCAACAGTCAGATCCTCAAGGTGATCCTCTATGGTTCCTATGCCCGAGGCGGCTGGGTGGAAGATCGGTTGAGCGGCTACCGCTCTGATTATGATCTGCTTGTCGTCGTCAATTCGGAGAGCTTTGCGCAGGAGCAGGAACTGTGGCTTTCGCTCGACGAGCGATTGTTGCAGGAACAGATCGCCCACCGGATTGAGACCCCGGTCATTCCGATCGTCCATAGCCTACATGACGTCAACGACCAACTCTGGCGCGGCCGCCCCTTCTTCGTCGATATCGCAAGGGATGGCAGGGTTCTCTATGAGGAGGAAGGACATCCCCTCGCCCAGCCGAAGCCTCTAAACAAGGAACAGGCGCGAGAAGAGGCCCAGCGCAATTTCGAACAGTGGTATCCTGACGTCGATAAGCTTCTTGCTGGCGTTGAACTCTATCGTGGTTTGGACGGTCTAAATCTTGCTGTGTTCAATTTACACCAGGCGACTGAACGACTTTATCACTGCCTTCTGCTGACGCTCACGCTCTATAGTCCGAAATCGCACCGCATCAAGGTGTTGCGCTCCAAGGCCGAAGATCTGGACAAGCGGCTGATCGAGTCCTGGCCGCGCGACAACCGGATTGCCCGACGGCGCTTCGAACTCCTATCGCGCGCCTATGTCGAAGCCCGCTATTCGCCGGCTTACGAGATCAGTGCCGACGACCTCGCCTGGCTGGTCGAGCGAGTCACAGTCCTACAGGAGCGCGTCGAGGCAATCTGCCTGGAGGCGTTAGCGGTTCGGGACTGAGATACACGCGGCCTTCACAACGCACTTTTGAGCATTCGTATTCGTTGGAGGAGTTCTGATGCGATTTGTTGGTAACATAATCTAGTTCGTGTTCGGCGGCTGGTACCTTGCCTGCCTCTGGCTGCTCGGTGCTCTGGTTGCAGCCGTTTCCATCGTCGGCTTGCCGATCTCACGGGCCGCCCTGGAGATGGCGAAGATCTCGGCCTTCCCATTTGGAAAAGATGTTGTGCACGTACGCGAACTGGACGGAAAGGGCCTCACCGCTGTCACGGCGCTCACCGGGACCGTCGGCTTTATTGTGAATATCATCTGGGCATGCACATTCGGGATCGTAGAACTGAAAGGCAACGTCCGAATTTTCGATGCCCGAACGCCAAGCGAGTTCTCGGGTACCGATCTGAGAAACAATGCACGTGGCGGTCATCTGCCGAGCGCGCGCCTGCTTCCGCACGCAAATCTGCTCGACAACGGTCTGGTTCGGCCGGCATCAGACCTTCGACAGATGTTATCCGACGTCGGCTTTCAGCCGGGCGATCATATCGTCACCCATTGTGACGGAGGCGGGCGCGCTGCCCTCGCCGCCATCGCCGCCGTCCGCGCTGGATATACAGATGTCCGCGCCTATTATCTCAGCTTCTCGGACTGAGCGAAGGATGAAAGCTGCGCGATCGTAAAAGAAGAATCGCAATCGATTGCACATCACACTCCAGGATCCGGCGCTGAAAACCAGTCTAATTAAGAATCTCGTGCCAAAGAAAAAGACACCTCTTTCCAAGCTGGCCAAGCATGCTGGCGCGCTGTTTCGAGAACAGTGGCGTGAGCAGTATGGTGCAATCTGTTACCGAAAGAATGCTGATGATGGGTCGTATGAAGCATTGCTCATAACCGCACGTGGATCGAAGCGTTGGGTCATTTCCAAGGGTGGCCCTATGAAAAACAAGAGCCCGCGGGAAGTCGCCGCGCGAGAGGCATTCGAGGAGGCCGGCATAAGGGGCAAGGAGAGCAAGAAGCCGATCGGTCGTTACAGTTATCTGAAACGGCTGGACGACGGTCAAAGTGTTCCTTGCCTTGTGGAAGTCTTCACGCTTGAGGTCGAGGCGATTGCCGAGACATTCAAGGAACACGGTCAACGACAACTTGCATGGGTCCGGCTCGCAGAAGCCGGACGGCTGGTCGAGGAACCAGAACTGCGCGGTCTGTTCACCACGCTCGAAGCAACGCTGAGCGCAAAGTCGGCAGAAGAGTAAGCCATCGCCATTACCGGGTGGATCCCGCTTCGCCTGGGCGGTCGAGTGACTATGCGACGGGTCATTGGCCCAGCGTCGATACCGCTCGCGGATCCGCCATGAGTGGCACAGCCAATTTGCTCAGCGTCAAAATCGCGATGCGATAACCGCTTTTGCCGCTTCAACAAACCCGGAGCCACTTGGTCCCTTGGTAATCCAGCGCGGAAGATCGGGAAGATCATCAAGATAGTTGGTGACGGTGCTGACACCGACTGTATGCCCGAAAAACGAAAACATCGGCGCATTGTTGGTGGAACCGCCAGTGTATAGGACGGCACCACGCTCGGTATTGACCCCGGCACTTTGAAGGTTTTCAAGGCAGCATATGTTTCGGCCGATAGCTGCCCCTTGTATGTCAGGGTTTCGTCCATATCGGTCAGGACTAAGCGAACCTTGCGGACGGCGGCGATGTCGGCTTTGGCGAATGGCTGCATAGCGTTCCCTGATCTTAGCGGAAAACCACCTATTCCGTTTTACGCGAGGCAACTGCCGGACGAGCTTCACAGAATAAGGCCCGCAGTCCGATAGGCCCGGATCGTGCGATCGTAAATGCTGATGTCCTGGCAGCCGCGTGCGATTAATTGGGCCCCCTCGATGGCAGCAAAGATCGCCATCCCGTGTTCCTGCAGATCCTGCTCGCTCGCCGAAGGCCTTGCCCGTGAGAGCACCTTTGTAAGCCAGCCGACGTTCATCGCGGCGAATTTATCGACCTCGGCCCGGACCTCTGGGGGAAGGTCGTCGAGTTCCGCGCTCATGATGCCGCACAGGCACATGCGATTGTCGTTGGCCAGGGCAGAGCGAAAGATCTCCGCGTATCTGTCCATGCACCACGCCGCGTCTTCGGACGTCGCCAGGAGCTCCGCCAGATAGGCTGCCCCTTCCTCGGTATAGCGACGGGCCAATGCAGCGCCGAGGTCGCCTTTGGTGGGGAAGTGGTAGTGCACGCTGGCACTTTTGATGCCGACCTCTTTCGCGAGCTCCCGAAAGCTGAGGGCATTGTAGCCGTGGGCCTGCACCGTCGCCTTCGCAGCCACCATGACTGCCTCTCGCATATCGTTTTTCGTTCTAGCCATCGCCGTTCCATACCTATCACTCGATAGATAGTTGTTGACGCCGAGAAAGGGAAGGACTAATCGGTTGGCGTAACCTATCTATCGATAGACATACAACTAAAGGATCCTCCCATGAAAATCTTCGATCGCCCGGGCTTTCCCAATCCGGCCCGTATTCGCATCGTCCTTGCTGAAAAGGGCCTCGAACCCCAGGTCGAGTTCGTCTCCGTCGACCTCATCGCCGCCGAACACAAGCAACCCGCCTTCCTCGAAAAGAACCCCTTGGGCGTGCTGCCGGTCCTCCAGCTCGACGACGGCACCTTTATCAGTGAGGCGACCGCCATCACCGAATATCTCGACAATCTCAATGGTGACCCGAAGCTCACCGGCAAGACGCCGAAAGAGAAGGCTGTCATCCATATGATGCAGAAGCGGGCGGAAACCGAGCTGCTCGACGCGGTCGGCAATTACTTCCACCATGCAACGCCGGGTCTGGGTCCCGATCTGCAGGTGTTCAAAAGCCCCGAATGGGCCGGCCGCCAGGAATGGGGCAACCGTCAGCGCGACAAGGCGATTGCCGGCATGAGATATTTCGACACGGTGTTGCGGGACCATTCGTTCGCCGCGGGCCATGCATTCTCGATGGCCGACATCACAGTATTTGCCGGGCTGATGTTCGCAGACGCTGCGGGCATTGCGGTGCCCGAGGCCTACACCGCGTTGAACGCCTGGCGCGCAAAGGTCTCAGAGCTGCCGAGCGTCAAGAACCGCAGCGGCCAGATGTTCGTGACCGAGGACCTGCGCAGGCTCGGCTTCTAATCCCTCACACGAAGGCGGTTCGAAGAACCCACAGATGTGTCCAACCACATCCTTCCATCACGCCGCCTCAGTCGGCATAATTCTCACGGAGGTCACTCATGTCTACGATCACAACACCCGATAGCGCTTTGCGGCGCAACCTGCTGAAAGGGGTTGCCCTCGCCGGCGTCGGACTAGCGGCTACCGCTGCCGGCGCGACCCCGGCCGATGCAAAATCACCCGCGTCAGCCCGTGCCGGCAAGCCGACGGGCGATCATCTCGTCACGAAAGACGGCACCAGCCTCTACTTCAAGGATTGGGGCACCGGGCCGGCCGTGGTGTTCAGCCATGGCTATCCGCTTTCATCCGACGCCTGGGAGGACCAGATGTTCTTCCTGCTGCAGAACGGCTATCGCGTCATCGCCCATGACCGTCGGGGCTTTGGACGGTCGAGCCAGCCGTCCAACGGCTACGACTACGACACCTTCGCCGACGACCTGGCCCAGCTGGTCGAGGCGCTTGATCTGCGCGAGGCAACCTTCGTCGGCCATTCGATGGGTGGTGGCGAGGTGGCACGCTACGTCGCGCGTCACGGCCAGAGCCGCGTCGCCAAGGTCGCCTTCGTCTCCTCTGTGACGCCTTTCCTGCTCAAGACCGCGACCAACCCGACCGGTGCGCCGAAGGAGCTGTTCGATACGTTCCGCGCCGCCGTGCAGGCAAACCGGTCGCAATGGAATCTCGACGTCACCATGCCGTATTACAGCTTCAATCGGCCGGGGGCGGACATCTCGGAGGGCCTGCGGGAGAGCTACTGGCGGCAGGGGCAGGCAACAGGCTTTCTTGCCGCCTACCATGCGCTCGGCGCCTTCTCGGAGACCGATTTCCGTGATGACCTTAAGAAGATCACCGTGCCCGCGCTGGTGATCCATGGCAGTGACGATCAGATCGTCCCGCTGGAGATTTCAGCGAAACTGACCGCCGGGCTCCTACCGCATGCCAAGCTCATCGTCTACGAAGGCGGCTCCCACGGATTGCTGCATGTCGACAAGGACCGCTTGAACGCTGACCTGCTGGCGTTCCTTCGCGGCTGACGCTGCCTCGTTCAAAATGCCGGGGGCCTGGCCGTAGCCTGGCCGCCGGCGCCTTTGAGCGCCCTTGCACCGATGTTCAACGCGACATGAAAAGGCTCGGGCTTGACACTGTGCAATTACACATTTAGCTATACCCCATGCCGATACCCACTGGTCCTCATCTCTGTTACGCCCTTGCCGCCCGCCAGAACGCGCGGCATCTGAGCCGTCTTTATGATACTCATCTGGCACCGGCCGGTCTGTCTGTCTCGCAGTTCTCGATTCTGTCGCTGCTGGAAGCCTACGAGAGTCTCAAAATCACCGATCTGGCGCGTATGCTGAGCATGGAGCGCACGACGTTGGTCCGCGCGCTGAAGCCGCTGCAGGCGGCCGGATGGGTTGTGGCAGGTAGAGCCAATAGCGGCCGGTCCTTTGATGTCGGGCTCTCCCGCTCGGGCCTGGACAAGGTGGCGGAGGCTGTGCCCCTTTGGAAAAACGCCCAGGCCGCATTTGAGCGGGAGGTCGGACAAGACCGCGCCGTGCGCATGCGCGATGAGATTCTGGAGCTGAACCTGGGCGCATAGCTCCCCTTTTTTTGACTTAATATGTGTAATTACACACATATCTTTAATTCAACCGCTCCAAGGAGATAAGAAATGACCAACAAGTTCCTCGTTACCGGCGCTACGGGTGAGACCGGCCGCTACACGGTCCAGCACCTGCTCGAGAAAGGCCATTCCGTCAGAGCGATGGTCCACAGGCAAGACGAGCGTGCCGAGGCGCTTCGGAGCGAAGGTGCGGAGGTTGTCGTTGGCGACCTCTTCGAGCATGACGACGTGATCCGCGCCGCGTCCGGCACCACTGCCGCCTATTTCTGCTATCCCGTCCGTCCTGGCATCATCCAGACGACGGCATATTTCGCAGACGCGGCCAAGCGCGCCGGGCTGAAGGCCGTGATCAACATGTCGCAGATCTCGGCGCGCGAAGGCTCCAAGAGCCATGCGGCGCGCGACCACTGGATCGCCGAGCGGATTTTCGACTGGTCGGGTGTTCCGACCGTGCACCTGCGCCCGACCTTCTTCTCACAATGGCTGCTCTATCCGTTTGCGCGCAAGACCATCGTCGAGCAGAGCATTATCGATCTGCCCTATGGCGCCGGTCGTCATGCCCCGATCGCGGCCGAGGACCAGGCCCGCCTGATCGCCGCAATCCTGGCGGAGCCGGCCACCCATATCGGCAAGACCTACACGCTCCACGGGCCGACCGAACTCGACCAGCCGGGCATCGCAGCAGCCATCAGCGAGGTGCTCGGCCGCAAGATCAGCTACCAGCCGCTGACCATCCCCGCCTATCGCGAGCGCCTGGAAAAGTTCGGCTTGCCTGAGTTTCTGATCCAGCATTTCTGCGCGATCGCCGTCGATTATCAGAACGGCATCTTCTCGGGCGCCGACAAGATCATTGCCGAAGTGACGGGCAAGCCGCCTATGACCGTTCAGGACTTCGTCACGTCGCACCGGGCCGCCTTCGACAGTCTCGATGCGGCGGCGTGAGGTGCTTCCGGCAGGCTCCAATGCCACTGAGCCATCCCGGCCCTGATCTCTGCTTGAGGCGAGCGGAGCCAAGCGCTGCTCGCCCGCATGCCGTCTGATCGCCTGTTAAGGTTTATCCCTACCTGCTGAGGAAGCTGGCGGTGACCAGGCCCAACCAAGTCTGGGCTATGGACATCAGCTACGGCCCAATGGCGCGGGGGTTCGTCTATCTCTGCGCTGTCGTCGATTGGTTCAGTCGCCGAGTGCTTTCTTGGCGGCTGTCGATCACGATGGGGACGGCCTTCTGTATAGAAGCGGTCGAGGAACGCTTGCCCGCTATGCAAGCCCGACATCTCAGCGCAATGCTTGCATTGTCGCGACAACACGGACCAGGGATCACAGTTCACGTCCATCGACTTCACAGCGGTGCTGAAGAAGGCTGAGATCGCTATCTCGATGGATGGCAAGGGCGCTTGGCGGGACAACGTCTTTGTCGAGCGACTCTGGCGGTCGATTAAATACGAGGAAGTCTATCTCCATGCCTACAACACCGTGCCCGAGGCCCGCGCTGGGATTGGCCGCTATCTGACCTTTTACAATACTCGACGCCCACACTCATCCCTTGACCGGCAGACGCCGGATCAGGCTTACTTCAACGCGCTGATGCCAATGAAGGCCGCAGCATAACAATGGCGGAAATCCACTTAGCGAAACGCCGCAAACTGTTCAGACAAACCGAGCCAGCTCTCTTTGAATTCATTCGGTCTGGTTGGTCGGATCAGGGTGTATCCGGCCTGACAACGGTATCGGCGTGGCCGCCACCCGTGGCACTGATAGTCAAGTGGGCAAAAGCGATCTCACCATCGGTAGTGTAATGGTTGACCTTTCCGGGGTTCAAACGGGAGCCAGATTGGTGCCGCGCGACCTCCCCGATTACTTGCTTTGCCCTCAGTTCATTGACTATGTAGTCGCGCTCGGCGTTCGTATCGGAATCGGTCTTATGTGTGACTTGGAATGTTAGCCAAGTCAGAGAAAGCCCGGTATCTCTCGTACCCGCCCCAACCCATAGGACGCGCTCCTCGGGCGATGGCCTGTCGGTATTCAACCAGAAGCTCGCCGCGCTCATGTCGTCCTCGGAATGGGCAAGGCTAAGGGCCCAGAAACGGATGTGATGGCGCTTGCGGGGGCTATCGTCGATGGGCTCCTGGAATCCTATGTCCTGCCGTCGTCCAAAGAGATAGAAGGTGCTGAAAGGTGCGGTGGGATAGGCAGAGTTCATCAGGAAAGCGCGTATCATTCGCAACGAGCTTGCAATCCCCAAATGGTCGGCCGTGGACCAGCCCGCCGTTGCAAAGGCCTCGCGGAGTTGTTGAAGATTGCCGATGAGGGCGAAATTTATAGGATCGCCGGGCAGTCCATCGGCCGTGATCGTGTATCTGGGGATCAGCCCCCGATGAAGAACCTTCAGGGACAGTCGGACCACGTTCGGAAGAATGACGTAAGCAGTCAGGCCATATGTGAGGCACACCGCAACGAGCCATGGAAACCTATGGTCCGCAGTATCGAAAACAACGAAGACGATCAGCCAAACGCTGAGTACACCCAGACAGAAAACCAGAAACCTCCGGAAAAGGCGCGTCAGCAATCTCAAGACACAGTCTCCTCGTCTGGCGTCTGATGGGCTGGCAGTCGCACTCGCTGTTCGTCTCAGGGATTTTAGCACCCGAGAGTATGCAAATGATAGCGCTGTGGGCCATATCGAGCGAACCCCCACCACACGCTAGCGGAACCATGTGGCCCTTGCTCCATAACGCCGCATTGAACAGGATGCCCCTACAAGTGGACAGCAGGCTTCGGGATCGTGTCCCTGGAAGTGGTGTAGGTCGCGGCTGGTGGCCGTGCTTTCCGACATAGGGCCGGAGGGATATCARCGTGCCACAGCGGGCAAACTGATTTGCGGRTCATCGCTCATTTGSGCCATGGTCTCAAGSGTCATRTACCTGGCSCGTTGGACGGCCCATTCRTCATTCTGTTCGAGCAGCAGTGCGCCGACGAGACGGACGATGGCWTCGTCGTTCGGAAAGATGCCGACGACCTCGGTGCGGCGCTTGATTTCGCCGTTGAG
>NZ_JBFTOF010000039.1:0-36018 GCF_056397845.1 Rhizobium sp. 05L419 | reverse complement strand
CTTGCCGTCATCATCGTCGGTGACGATCCGGCAAGCCATGCCTATGTGAGTTCCAAGAGCAAGATGGCGAAGGAATGCGGCTTCAAATCCGTCCAGCAGACGCTGCCGGTCGAAACCAAGCAGGAAGAGCTGGCGGCCCTGGTGGCGGCCTTCAATGCAGATCCGTCGATCCACGGTATTCTCGTCCAGCTGCCGCTGCCGAAGCACCTGCACTSTGAGCCGATCATCCAGTCGATCCTGCCCGAAAAGGATGTCGATGGCCTCCACGTGGTCAACGCCGGCAAGCTGGCGACGGGCGACCTGGAAACGGGGCTGGTCTCCTGCACGCCGTSCGGCGCCATGGTTTTCGTGCGCCGCACGCATGGCGAGGACCTGTCGGGGCTGAATGCCGTCGTCGTCGGCCGCTCCAATCTCTTCGGAAAGCCGATGGCGCAGCTTCTCTTGAATGCCAACGCAACGGTCACCRTCGCCCATTCCCGCACCAGGGATTTGCCGGGGGTTTGCCGCAACGCCGATATTCTGGTGGCTGCCGTCGGTCGCCCGGAAATGGTGAAGGCAGACTGGCTGAARCCTGGGGCGACGGTCATCGATGTCGGGATCAACCGCATTCCGGCGCCGGAAAAGGGTGAAGGAAAGACACGTCTGGTCGGCGATGTCGCCTTTTTGGAAGCGGCYGGTGTCGCCGACGTGATTACGCCGGTTCCGGGCGGTGTCGGACCGATGACCATCGCCATGCTGATGGCCAATACCGTGATTGCCGCGCACAGGTCAGCGGGTCAGACACCGCCGATGTTCTGAAAAACGTGGTGCCGGGTCGGTGGAAAATTGACCTCGTCCCGCTTGCCACATGCAAAAACGGGATTATAGTCAAGAAACAAATATTCCATACAGTAAAACAAAGGGAACGGAATATGACTGTCACATGGCGTTTTTCAGCTCTTGCAGACCGGCACCGTGCGCTGGGTTCGAAACTGGAAGACTGGAGCGGAATGGGAACCGCTTGGACGTACGACAAGGATATCTATGAAGAGCATATCGCCGTAAGGACCAAGGCCGGCCTCATGGATGTGTCGGGGCTGAAGAAGGTTCACCTGGTCGGTCCGCATGCGATCACCGTGCTGGATTACATCACCACCCGCGACATGAGCAAGCTCTATCCCGGCAAGTCCGTCTATGCCTGCATGCTGAACGATCGCGGTCACTTCACGGATGACTGTATCGTCTACCGCACAGGTCCGAATTCCTGGATGCTGGTGCACGGCTCGGGCTCGGGGCACGAGGAGATCGTGAAGCAGGCGGCGGGGCGCAATTGCGCTGTTCTCTTTGATGACGACCTGCATGATCTTTCGCTCCAGGGTCCGCTGGCCGTCGACTATCTTGCCAGGCACGTCCCCGGCATTCGCGACCTGAAATACTTCCATCACATGCAGACAATGCTGTTTGGCGTTCCGGTGATGATCTCGCGCACCGGCTATACAGGCGAGCGCGGCTACGAGATCTTCGTACGTGGGCAGGATGCACCTCTGGTTTGGGACCGCATCGTCGAGGAAGGCAAGGAGATGGGCATTATTCCCGTCTGCTTCAGTGTTCTCGATATGCTTCGGGTCGAGAGCTACCTGCTCTTTTACCCCTACGATAATTCGCAGATGTATCCGTTTGCTGACCAGCCACCGGGTGACAGTCTGTGGGAGCTTGGCCTGGCCTTTACCGTCAGTCCGGGAAAGACCGGTTTCCGTGGGGCAGAGGAGCATGCACGCCTGAAGGGCAAGGAGAGGTTCAAGATCTTTGGCCTTCTCGTTGATGCGGAAGGACCAACCGAGCTCGGCGACGAGGTGTGGGCCGACGGCAGGAAGGTTGGTGTCATCACGTGCCCAAGCTATTCGAAACTGACGAACCGCTCCATGGCAATCGCGCGCCTGGAAGTGGACAAGGCAGTGCAGGGCGTCCCGCTTGAAGTGCGGGGCAAGTCGGTGACTGCCAAAGCCATTGCTCACACGATCACGTTTGACGATCCGGAGAAGAAGAAGAGAACGGCGGTCGGCTGAGGAAACTGGCCATGCTTGTCGAAGGTATCAAGAGCCGCCCGGTCTATGCGGGCATCAAAATCGATCCGTTTGCACGCCGGCACATATTCGCTCTGGAAGGGGAAGGCGCCCGCGCATTTCTGGAGCAGGCACCGGCGCTTGACGTTGCATTGCTCGGTAAATGCGACGTTCTCTATGTCGCTGCGGGGTCAAAAGGACACGATCACGATCTGTCCCTTCAAGCGCTGAAGCCGCACGCATTCTGGCAAGGGCCAACCGTTGAAACGCTGCTCTTTCGGCTGAAAGCTCAGCTGGCCTCAGCGACGATGAGCACGCGCCTCTACGTTGCAGGGCGCGAGGGATTCATTGGTCAATGCATGCAGATCGCCCTTGATCTTGGTATGGACTTCCATTCGATTCCTACCGAGCATCGAGGGTCACTTGCCCGCCGCGTTCAGTGCGTTCACTGCAAAGGCACCACGGACAACGTCATCGTCAGCCCCTTCAGGTGCAGCCACTGCGGTCTCAGTCTGCTGGTGCGCGACCATTATTCCCGCCGTCTTGCCGCATTCCAGGGCGTCAACATTGATGCTGAGGAACCCGGCACGGCGCCACCATCTGAGGAGCTGTTCTCATGAGCAGAGGTTCCGCAATCCCGGTCCGCGTCAGCAAGATCGACCGCGTCGCCAATGACATTAAGCGCTTTCGATTCGAGCGCATGGACGGTCAACCCCTGCCGGTTTTCTCGGCCGGCGCGCATGTTATCGTATTCCTGCGCGATGGCGGCGTTGTTCGTCGCAATCCCTATTCCCTGATGTCGCCGCCGCATTACAATTCTGCCTACGAAATTTCGGTGCTTCGTGTGGCCGATTCGCGCGGCGGGTCACGATTTTTGCACGACAACGTCGCCGAAGGCGATGAACTTGCGATCAGCCAGCCTGTCAATCTCTTCCATGCCGATCAGCGTGGCCGAAAGCACATCCTCTTTGCAGGCGGAATCGGCATCACGCCGTTCCTCGCGATGATGGCACAGTTTGATCGCGACAACGTTGCGTTCGAACTTCACTACGGACTTCGTTCAAGAGAGCACGGCGCCTACTGGAAGGAACTGACCGAGCGATATGGTGCGCACCGCATCAAGCTCTATTTCAACTCCGACGATCAGGTCATTCCCGCTGCTTCGGTTCTGGAAAACCAGCCGCTCGGCACGCACGCCTATGTATGCGGCCCAGAGGGGATGATGAACTTCCTTCTCAAGACCGCAAAGGAATCCGGCTGGCCCAAGGAAAACATCCATTCGGAACGGTTCCTTGCGCCGATACCGGGCAAGCCCTTCGATGTGGAACTGGTGCGCTCGGGCGCCGTCGTACATGTCGATGACCATCAAAGCATCCTGGAAGCGATCGAGGCGGCGGGCATCGAGCCTCCATATTTGTGCCGTGGCGGTGCGTGCGGGCAATGTGAGACGGTTGTCCTCGGTTGCAACGGCGCGCTGTCCCATCACGATGTCTACCTGTCGGAGGACGAAAAAGCCTCCGGCCGGAAAATAATGATCTGCGTATCGCGCTTCGAAGGGGCGAAACTCTCCCTTGATCTCTAATCACGCCGAGGAGCCGACCTATGGCAATCGTGTTTAAGCAAGAAACATTCCGCGACGATTTTACCTACAAGAACAGTCCCGACAATATTCGCCGTTTTCCCTTTCCGTTTGATCGCGACGAGTACATGTACTCCGTCAACATGGAACCCCATGTCCACGGCCAGAAGGGAACGATCTACGAGAGCCTGATCGATGTCGACGAACATTACGTTGCCGAGATGCACGATCGCGCGCTGGTCCTGAGGGAAGATCCGCTGCGCTGTCAGGCCTTGCCGCACATGATGACAGCGCAATGGGATGTCCTGGAGCTGTTGATGGAAGAGCAGGCGGCCGGCTACCCGGAGCATTTCACCCTTACCAAGGATGGCGATCAGTGGCGCTGGATCAACCGGCCGCTCGGCATCGATGATACGTTCACGTTCGGAGACCGGTCCACACTTGCCTACGAGCCGATGGAGTATATGACCCGTCAGGCCCAGGGTGATTTCTGCATCGTCGATCAGCGCAATGACAATCTCTGGATGGATGCAGGGATGGTGACGACACAGGCCGACTGGTCACTCGATTTCGATATTGGGATGAACTTTATGGAGTGGCACGGTCCGGTCCCGCTTGCCCATCAGATCGGCATATTCGACCGGGCTCTCAAGTTCCTCCTCAACCTCCAGCTCGGCAAGCCGACGCGGCGCTTCAATTGGACAATGACCATCAATCCCCGGCTGGATACGAGCCCTGAGAAGTTTCACATATGGGGGCCGGACCGGACAACCGTTACACCTCAGAACGTCGGCGGCAAAGTGCATCTGCGTGTCGAACTGCAGACGCTGTGGCGCCTTCCCCGTTCCAACGCAATCCTCTTTGTCATTCGTTGCTATCTGATCAGCATGGACGAGCTTGTGACGGTTCCCAAATGGGCGCGCAGGTTTCACCGCGTTCTTCAGACGCTCCCGGCGGAGCTTGTCGATTACAAAGGGCTGACGCGATATCGCGACGACACGATCAACTGGCTTTCCCGGTTTGACGACGGCGCGCCAACGAGCCCGGGAATATTTCCGGATTGAACGGCTCTGCAGGGCAAAAAACACCAGGCTCATAACGACGCTTAAAAAGGGGAATGCTATATGACACGAGTTGCCGTCATCGGTGCCGGGCCCTCGGGCCTTGCTCAGTTACGTGCGTTTCAATCCGCCGCGCAGAAGGGCGCGGAGATTCCAGAGATTGTCTGCTATGAAAAGCAGTCGGACTGGGGCGGCCTGTGGAATTATACGTGGCGCACAGGGCTTGACGAATATGGCGAGCCGGTTCACGGAAGCATGTACCGCTACCTCTGGTCGAATGGACCCAAGGAGTGCCTCGAATTTGCCGACTATTCCTTCGAGGAGCACTTCGGTAAGCCGATAGCCTCTTACCCGCCCCGCGCCGTTCTCTGGGACTATATCAAGGGCCGCGTCGACAAGGCGGATGTGCGCCATTGGGTGCGCTTCAATACACCCGTTCGCATGGTTCGTTTCGACGATGTAACGAAGAAATTCACCGTGACCGCGCACAACAGGGTGGAAGATCGGATGTACGACGAGGAATTCGACTATGTCGTCGTTGCAAGCGGCCACTTCTCGACACCGAACGTGCCCTATTTCGAGGGGGTAAAGACGTTTAATGGGCGCGTATTGCACGCTCATGATTTCAGAGATGCCCTGGAGTTCAAGGGCAAAGACATCCTCCTCGTGGGACGCAGCTATTCTGCCGAGGATATCGGTTCGCAATGCTGGAAGTACGGCGCAAAATCGGTCACCACGAGCTATCGCTCCAAGCCGATGGGTTTCAAGTGGCCGGAGAATTTCGAAGAACGCCCGCTTCTCGTCAGGCTCGAGAACCGCACGGCGCATTTCCTCGATGGATCGAAAAAAGACGTTGACGCACTGATCCTGTGCACCGGCTATCAGCATCATTTCCCCTTCCTGCCGGACGAGCTCCGACTGAAGACGGCAAACCGGCTCTGGGCAGACAGCCTGTACAAGGGCGTGATCTTTGACCGCAACCCGCAACTCTTCTACATCGGCATGCAGGACCAGTTCTACACCTTCAACATGTTCGACGTTCAGGCATGGTGGGCCCGCGACGTGATGATGGGCCGCATCCAACTGCCACCCGAAGACGAGCTGAAGGCGAATTTTGACAGGTGGCGCGCCCGCGAGGAGACGCTGGAAGATGCCGAGCAGATGATCTGGTATCAGGGAGATTATGTGAAGGAACTGCTTGCCGAAACCGACTATCCGAACTTTGACATAGAGGGCACCAACAAGACATTCATGGAGTGGGAGCACCACAAGGCGGAAAATGTCATGGGGTTTCGTGATCACGCCTACCGATCACTGATGACGGGCAATATGTCACCCAAGCATCACACGCCCTGGGTCGAGGCACTCGATGATTCCATGGAGGAATACCTGCGCAACTGAGCTTGCCGCGGGCAAGGAACCGGAAGGGTCGACGCAAGCGGCCCTTACCTTGCCTTGGAGTGAGACGAAACGATTTTTCAAACACCTCTCTCATTGAACGTGAACGTCATGGATTTCCAAACAAGCATTCTTGGTCGAATGAGCGGTTTCCTCTATCGCTGCCGTGCCGACGAAAATTATACGATGCTGGAGATGACCGACGGAATCGAGCGCGTGTTCGGTTACCGTGCCGACGAGATTGTCGGCAACAGCAAGCGCACCTTCACATCCATCATGTGCGAGGAAGACATCCCGCTGATGGATGGGGTGGTTGCGCTTGCGCTCAATCAGCGCAGCGATTGGACCATGGAATACCGGATTCGCCACAGCGAAGGCCATTTCATCTGGGTAACGGAAACCGGAGGTGGCGTCTGGGATGACAAAGGCGAGCTGCTCTATCTCGAGGGAAGCATCATCAACATTGAATCGCTCTACCAACGCATCGATGAGCAGACCGCCGACATGCGCGTTACCGCTTCAAAGACAAACGAGATCCTGCAGTCTCTGCGTTACCTGAAGCTTTTGGCCGTCAACGCCGGCATAGAAGCTGCGCGCGCGGGTACGGCTGGCTCTGGATTTGCCGTCCTTGCCGCAGAGATGCGCACGCTTGCCAACTCCTCGGAGGAGGCTGCGCGGGCCATCTCCAACGCCCAGCGCAGGGCGGATTGACCGATCACGTCCGAGGCCGGGTCTTTTGCGGATCGTAGTGCGAAAGCGGCACGATGACAGCCGGCAGGCGTTTCTGCTGACCGTCGAGCTTGCCGATCTCAAGTTCGGTACCGGCTGCTGCGTGTGTAACGTCAATACGAGCAAGGGCGATGGTCTTGCCAAGGATCGGCGAGCGCGTTGCGCTGGTGATGACGCCCACCTGGGCACGACCGAGGTGCACACAATCTCCATGGCCGACAGCTTCGCCTGAGTGTACATCCAGCCCGACCATGAGATGGCGCGGGTTTTGCTTGCGGCCAATGAGGGCGTCGCGACCGATGAAGTCGTCGGCTTTCGATTTCAGCGGCACGGTAAATCCGATGCCCGCCTCGAAGGGATCGGTCTGATCGTTGAATTCATGATGGGCGAAGATCAGCCCCGCTTCGATGCGCACCATGTCCAGCGCCTCCAGGCCCATTGGCTTGAGCCCATGCTGTTGGCCGGCCTCCCACACCGCGTCGAATACGGTCAGTGCGTCCTTTGGGTGGCAGAAGATTTCGTAGCCAAGCTCACCTGTATAGCCTGTGCGGGACACGACGACGGGCGTGCCATCAAAACCGCCGATGCGGCCAACCGTGAAGCGGAACCACTCGAGTTCGCCGATCGTCGGCTGGCGTGGCGCGGTCCAAATCATGTCCTTGAGAATGTCACGGCTTCGGGGACCCTGCAGCGCGATATTGTGCATCTGATCGGTCGAAGAACGGACCCAGGCCTTGAAGCCTTTCTTCTGCGCCTGCTCACGCAGCCAGACACCACTCAGATCATCGCCGCCGATCCATCGAAAATTCCTGTCGCCGAGCCGGAACAGGGTGCCATCATCGATCATGCCACCGTGTTCGTAGCACATGGCCGAATAGACCACCTGCCCGGTGGAGAGCTTTCGCACGTCGCGCGTCAAGCAATACTGAAGCAATTCCTCGGCGTCGGGACCTGTCACTTCGAATTTGCGCAGCGGCGAAAGATCGATGACGACGGCCCTTTCCCGGCACGCCCAATACTCTTCCACCGGACCCTCGGACGAAAAGCGGTTCGGCAACCAATAGCCGCGGTACTCGGCATAGTCCCGGGTCAATGCCGAGAGGCGGGGATGGAACGCCGTTTCGCGCGTGAGTTCTACGTCGGCATCAGGTGTCATGCGATAAGCCACCGCTCTTGAGAATTTTTCTTTACCGGAGAAGGTCCGGATGTGGATATCCGTCGGGTCCCAGCCATTCGCCGCATCTATATCGTCGGGGCATGAGGAGGAAACGCAGACAAGATCCGTCAGCGCCCGCATCAGCACATAATCGCCGGGCCGTGACCACGGTTCGTCGAGATAGAGCTGGTTGTTGTGGTCTATGCTCGTGTTGTAGAAATAGTTCAGCGCTTCCCAGCCCTTGCGAGGCGCGATACCGTAGGGTGCCAACGCGGCATTGAAATTGTCCGTGCAGTTGACATGGCCGGGATAGCCCATGTCGTCATAGTAGCGTGCGTTGCAGGCCGTCGCAAAGGCATCGTGCCGACCTACCGTATCCTGGACGATTTCCACCAGAGGTTCGAAGTCGCGATCGAAGGCCTTTGATGGCAGGCCAGGGATCGGATAACTGCGACTAAGCAATGTGCGGGTGACTGTCGAGTCCAGCCCAAGATCAAGTCCCTTGTCGACCTTTCGGGCGCAGAAGGCCTGGAAGTCGGTACATTGCCTGCCAAAGACGTCAACGATCTGGATGTACTCGCCGGCTCTTACGAAATAGGCAGATGCCGTCGCGGCCTTTATGCGAATGTCTTGAAGGGGATCGGCAATGGGTTCGGGAAGGGCGGACAAATAGTCGCGGCTGAACTGGCTGCGCTTTATCCTGATCTCGATCGGGGTTGCCGTATCCTGGGCGTCCGGTTGCATGGCGCTCGCCGGCGCGGCGGCGATCAACAGTCCCTTTAGCATGATGGGGATCTCTGCCTGGCTGCCCGGTGTCGAGGTCTCTCCAAAGAGGCGTAGAACTCCAGCTTGCGATAGATCGGCACCGCGTCGCTGAAGGGCCGCACGTGTTCGCCTCGCGCTGTCGTCGTCGGCCGAAAGAACGGTCTTCAGCCCTTCTGCTGCGTTGGTAAAGGATGCGCCCAACCCTGCTGCCCGAAACTTCGCGTGTTCGTCAATGAAGGAAAGCTCGCAAGGCTGACCGCCTTCCAGATCGGTGACGGTCACGCGGTCACCCGGTTCGACGCGCACCACCAGCGAACCGCCGCCCTTTACCCGGTAACGCTCGGTGCCTGGTGGCAGCGCGGAAATGCCAGGGTAGCGCACGACGCTTGCAGATACAGGTCGCACCACGCTGTTGATCGGACTGAACTCCCGCATGATGCCCTCGCTCCTATGCTCGAATACGAGCCTACAAACTGGCAAAAAAAAGTAAAGCAAGATTGACTGCAAAGAAAAATAATTCACTATGCATAAACACTGGAGGACCGGCCGGTTCGTGCGGGAACACGGGCAGGAGGTCGGATACCCCCAGTGAAGCATGCCATGGGAGGCACACTGTAGGGAGACGTACAAAGAGACGTCCGATACGAAATATTTTGGGGAACTTCACCAATGACAGATGTAGTGGACGCCGGAATCACATCCGGCACTGAAGGCAAGCTTATCCGTGCCCTGGACTGGAAGGGCGCTTTCTGGGTAGCGGCGGGCGTACCGCCGCTTGTACTTTTCTCAATCGGCGGCATTGCCGGTACAACGGGCAAGCTCGCCTTCGTCGTCTGGATCATTTCGATGATCATGGGCTTTCTGCAATCCTTTACCTACGCGGAAATTGCCGGCATGTTCGGCAATAAATCCGGCGGCGCGTCGGTCTATGGCGCGACGGCTTGGCTGCGCTACTCAAAGTTCATCGCGCCGCTGTCTGTTTGGTGCAACTGGTTTGCATGGTCACCGGTGCTTTCGCTCGGGTGCGCAATTGCTGCCGGTTACATTCTCAATGCCTTCTTTCCGATCCCGGCGGCAGACTCACAGGCTGTTCTCGATTGGATCAGTGCGCATGCCGCATCGGTCACTGCCGACAGTCCTCGTGTGGCCGAATACATTGCCGCGCATGCCGGTACGGCACCGGCAGACGCCGTCAAGGCGTTGCTCGGCGCCGACGGTGTCGCGGCCCTGACCCCTGCGGTCCGAAGCTGGTCGCTCGTCAGCTTCAGCATTCCCTTCCTCGCAACCGCCAACATCAATGCCACATTCTTCATCGGCGGCGTCCTGATGCTGATTATCTTTGCGATCCAGCATCGCGGTATCTCCGAGACGGCAAGCGTCCAGAAATGGCTGGCGATTATCGTTCTGGTGCCGCTGCTCCTGATCGGCGTCTATCCGCTCGTCAGCGGGCAGATCAACTGGGCAAACGTAACGGGCCTGGTACCGCCGACAGCTGCCTACGCCGGGGCCGATGGCACATGGAGCAATGGCGGTTGGACGCTGTTCCTTGGAGGCCTATATATCGCAGCATGGTCAACCTACGGCTTCGAAACGGCAGTTTGCTATACGCGTGAACTCAAGAACCCGAAGACGGACACGTTCAAGGCGATTTTCTATTCTGGTCTTGTTTGCTGCCTGTTCTTCTTCCTCGTGCCGTTCGCCTTTCAAGGTGTTCTTGGTCACGCAGGAATGCTGGCGCCGGGCATTGTGGATGGTACGGGCGTTGCCGAAGCGCTTGGGGGCCTGATCGGCGCCGGCCGGATTATCACGCAGCTGCTCGTTATTCTGATGATCCTGGCGCTCTTCCTGGCCATCATGACGGCGATGGCAGGCTCTTCTCGCACGCTCTATCAGGGATCAAAAGATGGCTGGCTGCCCAAATATCTCGATCACACCAACGAAAATGGTGCGCCGACCAGGGCAATGTGGACAGACTTCGCCTTCAACCTCTTTCTTCTGGCGATTGCGTCGGACGCCGGCGGATACTTCTTTGTCCTGGCTGTATCAAACGTCGGATACATCATCTTCAACTTCCTCAATCTGAATTCCGGCTGGATACATCGCATGGATTCCGGTCACATCGAGCGCCCTTGGAAAGCACCGACCTGGCTCATTGGTGTCAATACCGCCTTGGCTTTCGTAAACGCACTCTTCCTCGGAGCAGGCGCGAAAGTCTGGGGATATTCCAATGCTCTTTGGGTCGGGTTCATTTTTGCAGCCCTGATCCTACCGGTATTTGCCTATCGTCACTACGTACGCGATGGCGGCAAATTTCCTGTCGGTGCAATGGAGGACCTTGGTCTCATCGGACAAGATCTTGGCAAGAAGAACGCGGGTATACTGCCGTATCTGGCTCTTCTCGCCGGTTTGGCTATCGTCCTGATTGCCAACTACGTGTTCCAGCTGCCCTCCTAAGTTTGCAACATCGATCACATCGTGCGTGGCGTCGATCTGATATCGGCGCCACGCACGATATGGGTCACTCCGATTTCAGATTTCTTCCGCCGTGAACCCTATTCTCGTCGCCGCCGACAATCAGCGATCAACCCGGGCTGGGCGCAGAGAGCGGGCGCGAGCTCACCCAGCGACTTCGCCGGGAGGATCGCACTTTCGATTCGTTCAATGTGGCCTCGGTGTCGTCTGCATGATGCGTCTCATCTTCGCAATGTCCGGCAAAGCACAGAAGGAGGAGTTGCCGAACCATTTTTCCTGTTTAAATCCACAAATTAGATAAGGATTATCGCCTGTTTCGTCGGCGCTCTGCTAGATTCCCCTCATTGATGGGGAAATCCACGTATGCTCGATAAGACTTCGCAGGTCGCATTGACCACTGTGCCGGCACGTCCGACAGAATGGCCAACCGTTATTCTTGCCATCGTCATCTATGGCGGATTCCTGGCTCTCACCTGGTGGTGGCAATCATTGCCACTGTTCGTCCTTTGCATCCTGGGCGGCTGGCTGATCGCCTGGCAAGGATCACTCCAGCACGAAGTGATGCACAATCACCCGACCGGCAATCGGCGGATCAACGATGCGTTCGGATCTGTTCCGCTGTCGCTCTGGCTGCCGTATCCGATCTACAAGACAAGCCATCTTGAGCATCACCGCGACGAGTTCCTCACGGATCCGATCGAGGATCCGGAATCCTCGTACTTCACCAAGTCTGCCTGGGAGCGCCTCGGCGTTTTCGGTCGCCTTCTCGCGCGGTGGAATACGACGCTGCTTGGCCGGCTGATCATCGGCCCCGCGGTGATGATTTTGAGCCTTCTGGCTCAGGAGTGTCGAATGCTCGCTTCGAACGAGCCGGGGCGGCGGCGGATATGGGCCTGGCACGGCCTCGGCGTTCTGGCGGTTCTCGTCTGGGTCACGATCATCTGCGGTATGCCGCTGTGGCTCTATCTCTTCGGCTTCGTCTATGTTGGTGCTGCAATGACGCGCTTGAGGTCCTTTGCCGAGCATCGATACGCCGAAAGCCACGAGGAGCGCACGGCGATTGTCGAAAACAGCACGCTCTTCGGCCTACTGTTTCTCTACAACAATCTGCATGTCCTCCATCATCGCAAGCCCGGCATATCATGGTACCGCTTGCCATCGGTCTACCGCCAGCATCGCGAAACGCTCGTGCGCTCGAATGGAKGGTTGGTCTACAATGGCTATTGGGATATTGCCCGCCGCTTCCTGTTGAAACCACACGACAATCCAACCCATCCCCACCATTGACACTGCGCCGGCGAACGTCGCGCGCAGTGACTTTTGCCACCTGTAAGCTTCTGTTTCGCAATGTGAAAGAGTTTGAGATGCGTCTCGCGAGCCTTGCCATGTACGTCAGTCCGCAGCCGCTTGCAGCGGCGACAATCGCCCTTTGGGCCTTCTTGCGCGACGTTTTGCGGGAGGAGGGGGTCGCCGGCGTTCCGGAGGCATTGAACGAGGGGGTGCGCTACAACGATGCCTGGGTGCATCCTGACTTGCTGCTCGCCCAGACCTGTGGCTATCCCTATGTGAAGCATCTTAGAAGCAAGGTTCGACTGGTTGCAACGCCTGTCTATTCGCACCCAGGCTGCGATGGGCCAAACAAATGCAGCTTCATCGTTGTGCGCAAGAACTCCCAAGCCCGCTCTCTGGAAGACTTGCGCGGGGGGACGGCAGCCATCAACGAGCCGGGCAGCAATTCTGGCGTCAACCTTTTGCGTGCAACCATCGCGCCGATTGCCGGAGGCGGCCAGTTCTTTTCCTCAGTGATCGAAACCGGCGGTCACGGAGCCAGCATCGATGCGGTGTCAACTGGCGAGGCCAATGTTGCAGCGATCGACTGCGTCACCTATGGCAACACGCTGCGCTTCGATCCCGATCGGCTCTCGGGCGTGCGCGTGCTTGCCGAAACAGTGAAAGGCCCCGGACTGCCTTTCATCACACGGGCGAGCGCTTCCGACGAGGAGGTCGCAGCGCTGCGGCGCGCACTCGACAAAGCGATTGCCGATCCGCAGCTTGCGTCGGTGCGGGACACCTTATCGCTCCGGGGCTTTGCGGTTCTGTCCGACGCCGACTACGAGCCTCTGGCGGAGCTGGAGCGGGAGGCGCATCGCCAGCACTACCCTGTCATTGCCTGAGACGTCGCCAGTGGGGCGGCGGTCACAACGCCATCGCGCCGGAGCGGCACTCGTTTGTCAATCGCGCTTTTCTATCGGGCGACATCAGTCGGCCGTTGTGGCTCGGCCCTGCATCAACAGCGGTATCTGTTCTGCCGGCACGGGTTTACTGAACAGGTATCCCTGTACTGCGAAGCACCCTGCGTCCGCCAGGAAACGCGCCTGTTCATCGGTCTCGACGCCTTCGGCGATCACATCGAGCTCCAGCGTCCGTGCGAGGGATATGATCGCGGACGTGATCGCCATGTCGTCGGCATCACCCGGAATATCGGTGATGAAGGACCGGTCGATCTTCAGTCGCGACAGCGGAAAGCTCTTCAGCGTGCTCAGGTTCGAGTAGCCGGTGCCGAAGTCATCGATGGCAAGGCTGACGCCGAGATCGTTCAGCTCGTTCATTTTCGCGACGGCGCCGTGCACATCGCGCATCAGCAGACTTTCCGTGACCTCGATCTCAAGCCATCTGGGTTCAAGCCCGCTCTCGGCAAGTGCCGCGGCCACCTGCCGTGTCATGCCGGCTTCCTGGAACTGCCGCGCCGACATATTGACGCCAATCGTCACAGCGGCAAGGCCCATGGCCTGCCATTCCTTCGCCTGGTGGCACGCTTTTCGCAAGACGGCTTCGCCGATGGAAACGATGAGCCCCGTCTCTTCGGCGAGCGGGATGAAGTCGGCGGGAAACAGGAGCCCATCCGTCGGATGGTTCCAGCGTACCAGCGCCTCCAAACCGATGACCTCACCCGTCTGCATGTCATTTTGGGGCTGGAAGTGCAGGACGAACTCATCTTGCTCTACCGCCCTTCGCAGCTCCTCGGTTCTGCCCAGCTTCAGCCGGGCGTTCTCGGCCATCGCAGGTTCAAAAGCCCTTATCCCGTTGCGTCCGCTCTCCTTGACGCAGTACATCGCCATGTCTGCATTAACGAACAACTCGCCGGCGGTTTTCCCATGTACCCGAAAGCGTGCCATGCCCATGCTGCAGGTAAGTTGCAACGCCATTCCGGCCAGTGTGAGCGGCTGTCCGATGGCGTTGCGGATCCGCGTCAGTCGTGGAAGAAAATCCTCGTCGGTCTGCTGCAAGGCGATGATGAACTCGTCACCGCCTACGCGCGAAACCAGACCTCCCTGTCCGACCGCCCCTGAGATCCTGTTGGCGACGGCTTGGAGCAGTGTGTCGCCGACTGCGTGTCCCAAGCTGTCGTTGACGAGCTTGAAGTTATCGAGGTCCAGAAAGACGACCGCAACCTCAGTTGCCGCCTCCGTCGCAAGATCCAGGATTCCAGCGAGCTTCCGGTCAAGCAACGTTCTATTCGGCAGTCGGGTCAGTGCATCGTGCTCGGCCAGGAAGGCGATGCGTTCGGCGTCGTGATGACGGTCTATTGCGATGCCAATCGTCTGTGCCACCCCGACAAGGAATTCGGAAAGGTTTGCGTCCTGACCGAGCGAGCCGTGGATCGCCAGCAATCCGTGCTGGTTACCTTCGCCGGATGGAATGGCCAAGCAGCGCCACAGTGCGGGGACGCCGACGATGTCTGATGGCAAAACGCAAGCGGCGCGGGTGGTAGGCGATGCTGCTGCGAGGTGTAGCTCCTCGCCGCCCTCTCTGTGCAGCAGCACCGCGGCGGCAGCACCCGAGATGACCTCTTCGAGGAGGTCGGCAACCTCCTCCAGAAATGGGCTGAGATTCACGCCTCGGGCCACCGTCTGCAGAAGCCGTGCCTGCGCCTTCATCAGGACTTCAGCCCGCTTTCGCGCCGAGATATCCCGCGACGCCCCCACGACGCCCATGACCGTGCCCGCCTTATCCTTGAGCGGAACGCGCGACATCATCAGCCAACCACTCCCTTTGAGACTGAGTTCCTCGACCCCAAGGTCCGGTTCGCCACTGTCCATAACCCGCCGTTCGATGGCGGCTATCTCCCCGGCCGCATTCGAAGGATGGAGGTCGAAGTCCGTCAAGCCGATGAGTTCATGCACGCTATCCAGTCCATTGCTCGAGACAACCGCCTGGTTGGCGAACAGGAAGCGACCTTCGAGGTCCTTCGCATATATGTAGTCTGGAACATGGTTGATCATGGCCTCAAGCCAATCATAACGCTCGGCGAGGTCCGGGTCATGGGATCGCAGCAGGTTTTCCGCGCGACGCAGCCGTGAAGTCAGATCGTCGGCATCCGAAAGCGCCGGCGCATGGTCGTCCGTTTCAACTGCTGCCTGCTGCATACGTCCCCCGCCATTTCGCGGAGCCAAGGTGCAAGCAAACCCTTATGCATCCGTGAACAAAGGGCTCCCGGAACCCACCGCGTGCAATCTCTCTCGCGCTACGGTAAACCACTGGTTACGGCCCATATCTTGGTGCAATCTTGACGGCAGCGCCTTGCGCGGTCGGCCGGCTGTTGCCAGCCGCACGTGTTGCTCGACCGTCATATCGCCGGGCGATGCGGTGCCGGCAAGACCATGACAGCGCTGGCAGGAATTCCGGCGCAATTTCGCTCTCCTATGAAAATAGCCGGATCGCAAAACAGCTATAGTATAGAGCGGCGCATATTTGGGGTTTGAGCCGGATGTATCCGTTCATCGTGTAGAGCAATACCCTGTTCGCGCTATTCTATATTGCGCCTGCCACGATATGATTTATGCGCTTTCCAAGTAAAACCGATCATCATATCGTGCGACGTAGCGGAGACTGGTCTGTTCGAATTCTTCGGGTTTAAAGACGATGAGCATTGAGCCGATAGGAATATTTACGATATTGCTCGGGCTGTACGGTCTGGCGTCGGGGTATGCTTCAACGGCCACGATCTTCGTGGTGATGACATTGTTCGGGTCGGCCGCGGCAATCCTGGCTGGTCCGGCGAATGTCCAGCCGGCTCATCTCTTTCTTCTCTTTCTCGCAATTGCCACGTTCGGGACCGGGACGCGGTGGCCAGTGGCGCTGAAGATGCTTCATTTCGGCAAGGCGGGCTTCTGGCTTGCCCTTCTTGCCGTCTATGGAGCGGCGTCGGCCTATTTTCTGCCGCGGTTCTTTGCCGGCGAGAGCATGATCATCCCGTTGGGCGTGTCAGAATATCCTTCGAGCGGCGGAACGGTGCCTCTCGGTCCGGTTTCGAGCAATTTGACCCAGACGATCTATATCGCCGCGGATGTCATCTGTTTCCTGACAATCCTATCCCTCGGCTCAACGAGAACCGGCTTCATGGCAATCGTAAACGGCCTAATCGCCTATGCGGGCTTCAATGTCTTCTTCGCGATGCTGGACCTCGCGACAAGCGCGACGGGCACGCAGGACCTGCTTCAATTCATGCGAAACGCCTCATACGCTTTTCATGAAAACGAGACCGTTTACGGGATGAAGCGCATTGTCGGTTCCTGGCCGGAAGCGTCTGCCTTTGCAGGCACGACACTGGGCGCTCTCGGCTTCACCGGCACTATGTGGCTTTGTGCGCGCAAGGGCGGGTGGACCGGCCCGCTTGCCTTGGCCTCGCTGCTTTTGATCGTTCTGTCGACATCGTCGACGGGGCTCGTCGCCGCACCCGTCTGCCTTGCCATTTTGTACGTGACAGCATTGGTGCGGAGCGGTGTCACGCGAGGCAGCCGCCACAGCGCCGCCGTGGCGCTGCTTTTTCCGCCGCTTACAGTCGCCTGTGTGCTGGTTGTGATCATCCACCAGGGTCTCTACGACCGGGTGCACGACTATGTCGACCTACTGGTCCTGAGCAAGTCGACGTCGGATTCGGGACTGGAAAGGGGATCCTGGAACACCTTCGGACTGCAGAATTTCTGGGATTCCTGGGGGCTTGGCGTCGGTTTGGGAACGGCACGTACGTCGAGCTTTCCAGTGGCCGTTTTGTCCAATGTCGGCATTCCCGGCGCGATCTTTTTCACGCTGTTTGCGCTGTCTGCGTTGTGGCCTTCAAACGAAGCTCGGCGGACATTCGAGTCCGATGTTCGGCTGGCTGCCCGCAACGGTTGCCTGTGTCTGCTTCTCGGGGCAATCGTGGCTGGAGCGACGATCGACCTCGGATTGCTGTTTTTCGTCCTCGCAGGCCTTGCAAGCAGCAAGCCATCAATGGACGCGGTGCCTATGCCGCTTTTGCCGGCTGCGGGAGGCTCAGCCGGACCGCGTCCGATCACGGAGGCCCTCAGCTCACCCGAAGCCGACGCCGGCCGTGGGCCCGCGGGCCGCTACTGATAGACCTGAAAATAGTCTACTCGCATCTGCGTGAGCAAATCGTCCGGCTCTCGCTTCTGGGGAACGTCATTGTGTAGCGCGAGCGTCAATAGTGGCCAGAACACGTCCGCGTCCAGATCGAGGTCGGCGGAACGATTGATCGACCAATTCGCCGGCAATCCGGTCCGCGTGTCGATCACGGGTTTTCTTTCGAAATATGGCACGCATCGTGTCTCGTCGACGAAAATGCCATAGCGACAGTAGCCTTGGGTCATGTCGAGGGTCGTGGCCACGCCGGTCCCCTCATGGTGCTCGCCAGGCTGGCCCCACTCATGCAGATAAGCGCCATAAAGGGTGGGCTCCCAGCCCTTGTGCTCAACAACATCGAGTTCGATGCTGGTACTCGGGTTCAGGATGCTGCGGCCGTTCAACAACCAGAAAGCCGGCCAGCTGAGGGGGTGCTTCGGGAAAAGCATTCGTGCTTCGAAGTATCCCTGTCGCCAACCCTTGGTGACGATGCCGTCCCTTCGGGCGGTTTGAAGACTACCCGAGATCCACTGGTAGTCGCTGTGCGTGTTTCCATAATAATTGGGAACGGTCATCGTCTTGCCGATGTACTTGGCCGAGATCTGCAGCGCTCTGCCATTGACCGCTCGATCGTCATCGACGACAGCGTATGGATTGAACCCCTCCTCCCCCGTGCGTCTGGCAAACGCCGATGCCCCATAAAAGCCAGGTTCTGCTGACGTGGGCTTCGGACCAGCGTTCCAAACGGACCAGTCAATCGTATCGAAACTATCTTCAAAGACGAGCTTGCGACCGACGGTCGGATCGTCTGTCGACGCGCACGCGGACGAACCAGGCATCAGACCGAAACCAAGCCCCAGGAAACCGGCGGACGCCTCGATGAAGCACCGTCGTGAAAGGACTGACTTGTTCATCGAAGTCTCCTCAGTGCGCAAAGACCTAGCCCGCGGCGACGCGCAAGGCGTCGGCATGAATATCGACGACGTTCTCGGCGCTGTATCGATCGATAAAATCTCTTCGAAAGCGCGCATTGAGTCTTTCGGCCGGGAGATTGTCGCAATAGTAAATCATGGCGTCGACGAGCGTCTGGCCGCCATCAGCCGCCACCAGGCGTCCGAGGCGCCGGTCGACCAGAATATCGCTCGGGCCAAATTCGCAATCGGTCGCGATTACCGGAAGCCCGAACCGCAATGCCTCACATATGGCGAGCGACCAGCCCTCCCAACGCGAGGTCGAAACATAGACGTCACTTGCCGACAGCGCCGGTTGCGGATTGTCCGGATAGTGCTCGATCGTGACAATCGCCCCGAGGCCGAGACGGCCGATCTCACTTTGCAGTTCCGCCTCGCCGTTGCCGTGGCCGACAATTTTCAGCCGGACATTCCTGCGAAGCTTCGAGAGCTTTGAAAAAGCCTGAAGGAGAATGTCCTGGCCCTTCTGGTATGAAAAGCGGCCGACATTGACGAACGTTACGCATTCGCTTTCGTCGGCGCCTTTTTGGATGTCGATGCCATCAAATCGCCGGACCGGATTGGGAACCCAATACTGTGGCGTGTAGCTGCCGAACATCGCCTTGAAGGACTCGAGCTGCCTGGGCGAGGTTCCAAACACGCAAGAGGCGCGCCTTAGGAAATAGGCTTTCATCAGAAAGAACAGGATCCTTGCCTTCAGATGGCTTTGCTCACGCCACGGATTGCCGTGTAGATGCACCACAAAGCTCCTCCGGATGCCGATGCACGACGCCATCGCGATCACAGCTGGTTCGATCTGGGGAACGACGACAAGGTCGTAGTCCTTGCTGCTGATCACCTCGCGAAATGCACGCATCAGCTCGAGACGGCTGCGCGGACGTCGGTCGATTGAGTGATAGTTCTGCCCGGACGGCCTGTTGCTGTGGGTCGTGGTGTAAAGAACGTCGATCTCGAAGTCGGCCGAATACTTCTCCGTGAGTTTGCTGCAGATCGTGTCAACGACGTGTTCAATTCCCGCAAAGGAATGGGTCCCGGGTTGGACGTACAGGATCTTGCGACGGTGTACCGCTTCATCCTTCTGTCTTGATGGGCCCGCTTTTACTTGCATTTTTCTACGTCCTCTTGAACAGAGAGATTTGCGTAGTATGGTATAGAAAACAAATTGCAGAAATTTCGTAGGAAACTCCCTTGCTCGATCCGGGGTCGTTCGACTTTCGGTGCGAAGAAATATTGTTGTCTCGTCGGAATAGTTATTCATGGCGGTGCGAAATGCAACAATAAAGGTGTGCGCGCGATGACGATAATTGATTTACAGCCGGCCGATTCCGAAACTGTACTTCCTTTGCTGCGGTGTGACTTATGTATCGTGGGCTCCGGACCGGCAGGCAGCACGATCGCGCAAGAACTTTCAAACAGCGGCCTTCAAGTGGTTCTGCTTGAAAGCGGCGGATCGGAGCGACATGCAGACGTTGATACGCTCAGCGATATCGAGAACGTAGGTCGGCCCCGCGCTAAGGACCAGTGGTCGGTTCGCAATCGCATATTGGGCGGCAGTTCTCACACGTGGGGCGGGCGGTGTGCGGGATTTGACGAAATCGATTTCGAGGAGCGGGCCTGGGTTCCCTATTCCGGCTGGCCGATTGCCATCGAAGATATGGTCCCGTATCTGGATCGAAGCGCTGTCCATCTGGGCTTGGCAGTCGGCAGCGGTTTCAGCGATGAGCGTTTCTGGGATATCGCGCAACGACCGGCGCCTCACGCAGAGGTGGATCCGTCCCTTCTGCTGCCCTTCTTCTGGCAATTCAGCAGGGATGAAGCGGAGACATACCCCTTCGAGTACATGCGCTTTGGGCGGCACTTGTCCGGGCGTCTCGGGTCGAACCTCACGCTGGTGACCGGTGCGACCGTATCGCGCGTGCTGACGGTTGAATCCCGGGCCGGCGTCCGTGGCCTGGAATTTGCGGCACTTGACGGGCGCCGGCACACGCTGGCTGCGTCTGCCGTTGTCCTTTGCGCCGGAGGCATCGAGAATGCGCGCATTCTCCTGAATTCAGGCACGGGCACTCATCCCGGGCTCGGGAATGATCGCGACCAGGTGGGGCGCTACCTGATGGACCATCTTCGCGGCCCAGCCGCCCTCTTCGACCTTGTCGGATCGGAAGTCCTGCAACGCCGCTTTGGGCGCTACAACGTCAAAAGCCATTTCTTCCGCGCCGGCCTGCGGCTGAGCCCGGACGTCCAGCGACGTGAACAGCTGCTCAATTGCTCGGGCTGGCTGGGAGAGGTTGTCGCGCCCGACGATCCATGGGATGCACTGAGACGATTTGCCGCCCGCAAGCCCGCGTTGCCACAGGACGCGATCAATATCTTGAAGAACAGTTCGTTGCTGCTGCGCGGTGCCAGGGATTATTTTGGATCCCGCAACGGCCTCCCGCGCAAACTGCGCGAGCTCACGCTGGACACCATGTGCGAGCAGGTGCCGGACGCCGAGAGCCGCATCACCTTGTCGGAGCGCCGCGATCGCCTGGGGATGAGACTGCCGAAGGTCGATTGGCGCAGTCATCCTGACGAAGCGCGCACAATGCATCGGATGGCGGAACTGGTGTCGGACGAATTGGAAAGGATAGGCCTGCCAAGGCCGGCCCTTGCCGACTGGGTGCGCGACAAGGCGCAGATCCCGGCGAGTTTTGTCGATGTGGCCCATCCAACGGGAACGACACGCATGTCGCGCGATCCCGGCAAGGGTGTTGTCGATGCCGATTGCGCCGTTCACGGTGTCGAGGGGCTGTTTGTTTCCGGCAGTTCGGTGTTCCCGACGGCGGGCCATTGCAATCCAACCCAAATGATAGTCGCGATGGCAGTCCGGCTCGCCGACCATTTGAAAGCCCAACGTGTTAGACCCACTCCAGTCAAGGTGATGACGAATGTCGAGTGAGACGGTGCTTGTTACGGGCGCGACCGGGCGGATCGGACGTGTGGTCGTCGCCGACCTGGTGGAGCGCGGGTATCGCGTGCGCGCAACCACGTCGAGGCCGCGTGTCGGCATCGACGCCGATCGCGATGGAATAGACTGGCGAACGGTCGATTTTCTGCAGGAAACCGACTTCGACAGTCTGGTTGCCGGCTGCGACGGCATCCTTCATCTGGCCGCCGAACTCGGAAAAAAAGATCGGATGGTGCGCGTCAACGTCGAAGCAACGCGGGAACTGGCAAGGGCGGCCGAACGCGCGGCCGTGCCGGTCTTTTGCTATACCAGCTCGGTCTCCGTCTACGGCAGCGGCCGTTCGATAAACATCGCCGAAGATTCCGACGTTCTGACCCATGATCGCGACGTGCCGTCGGAATACTGGGCGCTCGATTATGTCCGCCAGTATGGCCGAACCAAGCTTGCCGGTGAACTCGGGCTTCGAGAGGTTGCCGCCAAGGTGCGCTATGTCGTCTTCCGCCCCGCCGTTGTCGTCGATATCTCACAGATCATTGGCGTGCGTGACTGGCCCTTGGTAAAGCGGATGCTGGCGGCCCACCGCCATGCACACCACATCTATGTGCAAGACGTGTCGGACGCGCTGATTTGGTTCATGCAGCGCGGCTTGATGGGTCAAGGAAAGCCCGGCAGCGTCAGCGTCTACAATCTTTCGGAGGACGACAGGCCAGATCCCCACCACAGGGACTTTATGCGCAAGGCATTCGCCGCAAGCGGCGACCGCCGCTATCGAACTGTCGTGGTGCCTGGGATCGCAGATTGGCTGCACGACGCCTTGCGGTTCCGATCGTTTCCTTTCAGAAATCCGCTCTGGCGCATGAGGTTTTCAAGCGAGCGACTGAAAGCGTCGGGCTACCGCTTCCGGTTTGGAATGGCAAAGGCCGAAGAGCTTGCGCTGGACACCCTGCGGCTGGAAATACCGCAAAACCAACAAAACCGAGATAGCCTTGCAGAAAGGCGGGCCTAGTCAGCGGAATACTTGGAATGAACTTTCTGCCACAAGCGACGGCGCCCGCCCTCGGTGCGCTGCGAATAGAGGCAATACAAGATCCCGTGGCCTGAAAGATAACCAGCCTCAAGCACGACCGCAAATGCCAGGCTCCAGGCAACCGATTGCAGAAGCGAGCTTCCGATCGAGTAACTTGCGATTGCGTAGGCAATCATCACAATGAGAACAGTAAGTGTGAAAATAAGAACCGGCATGCGCAGTGCACAAATCACGCCGATCAAAAAAGAAACAGCTATTGCCCACTCCATTAGGTTGATTCGACCTCCTGTCCGGTGCGACCCGTAGCTGTCTATCATCGGCCATCTGCAAGGTGTAGGCAAGTCCAAATTAAATCGTCCACAGGGCGCCCGGGGCACGCGGCGGCCCTCTCGGTGCTGGACCCCACCTGATCTTCGCGACTAATTGCTGGTGCGGTTTAAGGCAGAAGGTATTTGTTCTCGCCGTTCAACGCGAATGACATCGCCAGGAGAGACCGGATCATTGTCGCTGACAATCACGCTCTCGACGCTGCCACCCACGACGCGGTTGATCGTCGTCGAAAAGCTGTAGGTGTCCTTGTTCTCCTCCAACGCGGTGACCGCCATTGGCGCACGGATCTGCAAATTTCTTAGAAGATCCTTCGCCGTTTCAGTCTTTTCTGCGTTTGACGCAAATCGGTCGCGCAGTTCGGCGGCTTCAGTCAGCGCATTGATGCGATAGCGGTTGCGCACGTCGCCAATGTCCTGGTCGACCTTTGCGACATCCTGTTGCGTCTTGAGTATGGCAAGAGAGACATCGAGATTGCGGCTCTCCAGTTCGGCAACGTTCTGGTTGGCACCGAGCTGCCGCGATGAAAGGGTCAATCCCTGGGTCACCAGCTTGTTGACGGAACTGAGGTCCTTGTTGGCGAGTTCAATCTGCTTGACCAGCGACGCGGCCTTTGCCTTTAGGGCCTCGATCTGATTTGTCGCCAGCACCTTGGCCTGGTTGAGCGCTTCGATTTCCGTATTCATGGAGTTCGCGCGCGTCTCGAAAAGTGCCTGCTCGTCCTGCATCATCCGAGATACGCGCGGCTCGCTTGCATGCTCCACAATATCCGGCGGAAAGCCAATTGCCGAGGCGTTGTTCAAAATCGCATCGACACGCGCCTGGCGTGCAACAAGTTCAAGCCGTTCAGCCTCGAGCCCGCGCAGATCACCACGGCTGGACAGGGCGTCGCGCTGCAAGCCGATCAGGTTGGGATCGACGGGCCCAATGCCTCCGGCCATGCTCAGTGCCTGGACGACGGTCAGTCCGGGGCTGAAGCTGTATTTTCCAGGGTTGGTCACCATGCCGGCCACGAAAATCGGGCGGTACGAAGAAATCTCCACCGATGCGTTGGGACGCTTCTGCATGCCGACCTGGTTCTGGAGCCGTTCACCGATCGACTCGGAAACCTGTTCGAGGGTCTTGCCTGCGGCAGGGATGATCCCGATGATGGGCAGAGACAGGTTTCCAGCGGCCGAAATGACAAAGTCGCCAGTTAGGGGAACCCATTCAAACGCCGTCCCGGTACTCGGCCGCCACTCGAAGACGCGAATCTTCAGTGTGTCCTGGGGTCCAAGGATGTAATCCTGCGCGATCGCCTGGCATGCGCCTGTCATGAAGGCCACGGCAACGGCCGACAAAGCAACCCGCAGCGCGGCATTCATATATTGCCACAGGCACGCCCCAACAGGCCTGGTAGCAAATGAGCGTCGACGCCAGACAAGGGATCGCATGCTGTTTCTCCCATCAGACGGATTGCAGGGCGCCATCCGAGGATTTCTAGGTGGTCACGCGGGCAAGGCGAGCGCTGTCCCGGTTACCTGCTCGACGTGGGTGCGGAACCGATCGACAAAGATGTCACGGCGAAACTCAGCGGCCCGCGAAACCGCATCGACAGGATTAAAGTCCAGACGCTCCATCCGGTCAACGGCGTCCATCAATTCCTCCGTCGTCTGCGTTCCAAAGAACACACCGGTCTTATTGGCAATGACCGTCTCGGTTGCCCCCCCGCGCCCGAAGGCGATGACCGGCCGCCCGCTCGCCATCGCCTCCACCGGAACAATCCCGAAGTCTTCCTCACCCGGAAACACCAGAGCCTTGCAGCGCGCGTAGTGGTGCTTGAGAACGTCGAACGGCTGCGAGCCCATGATCGTCACGGTGGGGCCTGCAAGCTTCCTGAGCTGATTGAGCATCTCGCCGCCGCCGATCACGACCAGCTTGGCGTTCAGTCGATTGAACGCTTCGACAGCAAGGTCCGGCCTCTTGTAGCTGACGAGTTCGCCTGCCATCAGATAGTAGTCGCCGATCTCTGATGCCGGGACAGGGCGGAAGGACGTTGTATCGACCGGCGGATGGATGACCGCTGCGTCACGCCGGTAGTAGCTCTTTATGCGATGCGCGACCGTTGTCGAGTTGGCGACGAAATCGTCGACACGATTGGCAGTCGCCACATCCCAGGTTCGCAGATAATGCGCCATTGGGGGCATCATCAATCGGGTAACGAGCCGGGAGCTGTCATAATATCTGTTGTACATGTTCCAGATGTAGCGCATCGGCGAGTGGCAGTAGCAGATATGCAAGGCCGGCGAAGTTGGTATCACGCCTTTGGCCGGTCCAGATTCGCTGCTGATGACAAGGTCGTAGGCGCCAAGGTCGATCTGTTCGAGCGCCATCGGCATAAGAGGAAGATACCTCTTATACATCCTGCGTGCATAGGGCAGCGTCCCAATGAATGTCGTGCGGATCGTGTGGGCCTTGATGGTGTCGGAAATGGCCGCGGGATCGCAGACGTGGGTGTAGATGTCCGCGGTCGGAAAAATATCACACAGGGCTTCCAGAACTTTCTCGCCCCCGCGCATGCCCACCAGCCAGTAATGTATGATTGCTACTCGCACGCCATGCTCCACGATCGGACACAATCGATATTACTGTAGCGTGTAAGGCAGGAAAAACCATATAAGTTTCCATAATTTAATAGAAACGGTAGATATTTTTTGCTGCCAAGGTTGGATAATAGCTGCGTTTTATAGTGCTGTCTCTCTCATACGTCACATTGATGTAGTGTGCAGCGCAATAAACGCATTGTCAAACCGTTTAATACTTGTTAGCTTCCTTGCGTATGCCCGTTCGGCATTTCTCTGTACGTGTAGCAAACCTATCTATTATGTGGGGAGTACGCAGATGAGGGAAATTGATCTCGGTCTTGATTTCGACAGGTTCAATGAGACGCGGCTGCACGCGCGTCTAACAGCTTCCCGGAACAGTGAAGCGATGAGCAAGACTTGGTCCTCCGCCGCCTCGGCGTCTTTTAAGTATGCGGTTGACGCAGTACTGGCTGTCGTCGCGCTGCTCGTCCTGTCGCCGATGATATTGATGCTCACGGCGATGCTGCTTGTATTGCAGGGCCGCCCCATTTTCGTTGCGCATCGGCGCATAGGTAAGCACGGCGCGACGTTCCCTTGCCTGAAATTCCGCACGATGGTCCCGAATGCGGACGAGGTGCTGGCCAGGCATCTCGACGCCAATCCGCGCCAGAAGGAAGAATGGATGGCGACCCGAAAGCTTAGGGATGATCCTCGGGTAACGCCGTTCGGCGCCCTGCTGCGAAAGAGCAGCATCGATGAGGTCCCCCAGCTCTTGAACGTTTTGCGGGGGCACATGAGCCTCGTTGGTCCTCGCCCGATTGTCGGCAGCGAGGCTGAGCTCTACGGCCCCCATTTTGCCGACTACATCAGAGTTCGTCCGGGCCTCACAGGATTGTGGCAGGTCAGCGGGCGCAGCGACACGACCTATAGCGAGCGCGTGCAGCTCGATGTGCTCTACGTGAGACAGCGCAGCTTTCTTGGGGATTTGGCGATCATGTTGAAGACCATCCCGGCGGTTCTGCGCTCGCGAGGCAGCTGTTGACGATCGGTTGGTGCTCATGACCGCGGCTGCCTATGCGTGAGTTTCCTCCCGGCAACGTGCTTCGACTGCTCGATCGCGACGCCGGGCCTGTTTGTGTTTGTGTCTGCCTTTCCTTGCTGCCTCCTTCGCGGGGCTTGCGGGAGGGCCTCGTGGGAGTGGGCGGTGCAGGGCGCTTGTAAACGTCATCGATGTCTGGACTTGCGTTTGGCAGGCAAACGCTGTGCCATCGGAGACATGCCATGAGCGCTCCGTCGGCGATCAACGGTCGTTTCCTGACGCACAGTGTGACCGGCGTGCAACGCTACGCCCATAAAGTCGTCGCCGCACTCGATGGACTTGCTCCTGCCGAGGGAACAATCGTGTTCTGTCCAAGGACTGCGGATGATGTCGAATTCGCGCGGTTGCAACTTGCCAAGGGCGGACACACAACGGGTCATGCCTGGGAGCAGTTCGAACTCCCACGCCTTTGCCATGGTCGCCGGCTGCTCAACCTGTGCAATACGGCTCCCGCCGTCAAGCACGACCAGATCGTGTGCATTCACGATGCCAACATTTTTGCTGCGCCCGGCAGCTACAGCTACGCTTTCCGGTTCCTCTATCACCGACTCCAGCCGGTGCTTGCTCGGCGTTCGGCACGCATAACAACGGTCTCTCACGCCGCGGCGCGCCAAATCGCCCGTCATTTGCCCGTATCGCTCAACGATATCACCGTCCTGCCGAACGGTCACGAACATGCCCTCGGTTGGAACCCTTGCCTGGCGAAGGCGGCACCGGATCTGTTGCAGTCACGCAGCGCTCAGCGCCCCTTCGTCCTGGCTCTCGGCTCGCGCGCCCGTCACAAGAATATCTCACTTGTGATCGATATCGCCCCAACTCTCCACGAACAGGGCATCGACGTCATCGTCGCCGGCGGCGGCGAGGGGATATTCACCCCGGAGGCGTTGAATGGCCAGCCCAATGTATACTTTTCCGGCCGCGTATCAGACGACGATCTCGCCTATCTGCTCGACCGTGCTCTATGCCTGGTATTCCCCTCGCTGACGGAGGGATTTGGGCTTCCAATCGTCGAGGCGATGGCCCGAGGCTGCCCGGTCGTCGCGTCAAACTGCGCAAGCATGCCGGAGGTCTGCGGCGATGCGGCCCTTTTGGCTTCACCGTTCGACCGAGAAGAATGGGTTCGTCACATCGGCGCTCTCAGGCGCTCGGCCGCACTGCGCGATGATTTGACCAACCGCGGTCGTGAGCAGGTTCGTCAATTTTCCTGGCATAGTACCGCAACAGGATATCTCGACCTGCTCGAGCGACCCAGCGCGGATGTCGCAACCTACAAGCCGGCGGCGCCGGCGCCAACGCGCATGGCCGTCATATTTGCCACGCGGGGAAGGCCACATGTCGTTGCAGCCACCGTCCGGCATTTCCTTGCAACCCAGACGCTGAAACCTGCGACCGTGATCGTATCCTGCGTTGATACAGCCGACGCCGGCGACCYCGTTTCGCTTGCCGGTGTGACGGTGGTAACGGGACCTGCCGGCCTTGCAGCCCAACGCAACAGGGGTTTGGATCGGCTTGCTCGCGGAACCGAGATCGTGGCTTTCTTCGACGACGATTTCGTGGCCGACAGAAACTGGTTGGCGTCGGCTCAAAGGGTTTTCCGCGACGAAAGTCAGGTTGTCGGGTTTACGGGTCGCGTGGTTGCCGACGGAATCAAAGGCCCGGGAATCGGCTTTGATGAGGCCGTGCGTCTCGTCGAGGCAGCCGAGATCCGCCGACAGCCGGAATGGACAGAGCCCTACAGCCCGTATGGCTGCAACATGGCTTTCCGTGTGGCAGCCATCGGCGAGGCAAGATTTGACGAACGGCTCGTGCTCTACGGCTGGCTGGAGGATCGGGACTTCGCGGCGGGAATTTCAAAGCGCGGCGGCAGGCTCGTGAAATCGTCGCTGGCCTATGGGGTTCACATGGGTGTGAAAAGCGGCAGGGTGAGCGGCGAGCGCCTCGGATATTCGCAAATCATAAATCCGCTCTACATGATGGGCAAAGGGACAATGCCGCTCGTGAAGGTCGTAGACCATATCTTTGGCAACGCGGCGAGCAATTTCGGCAGAGCTGTCTGGCCAGAACCCTTCATCGACAGGAAGGGGCGCGCAAAGGGAAATCTTATTGCAATCGCAGACGTTTTGCGTGGTCGCCTCGAACCGGAGCGAGCCGCTGGAATTGCCTCACGAAACACAGTGACGACGAAAGCGGACGGCGGCAGGAGCCACAATGATGTTTAACAGACCACGCCCTCTCGATGTCACATCACGACTCTGGCGACTGGATGAGGTCCAGATGGAAGGCGATGGTCCGCTGGCGCTGCTTCGCTCCCTGATAGCGCTTGGCTTTCGACATAAGAACAGCCTCGTCGCATGCACGCTTGCCGGCGTGGTGATTGCAGGCCTTTACGCACATTCATTGCCACCAACCTACGGCTCGACCGCAACGCTTTTGCTGGAGCCGCGCCAGTCGGCTGCCTCCGGCCAGGAATTTGGCTTTCAGCAGAGCCTTGATCTCTATCGCGCCGACAGCGAGTTGCAGACCATCAAATCGGAGCAGCTGCTCTCGGCCGTCTTCGAAAGTCTGAACCTCAAGGACAATCCGGAACTCGCCCCGCAACAACCGGGTTGGGCTGCCAGGATGATAGGGGGCATTCGTTCTTTCCTCGCAAATCTCGTCGGCCCAGGTGAATCCGATACGGTCGCACGCCTGCCCGACAATGCGCCCGGGAACCTCGCCAACGATACCACGCGTGCTGCATTCCTCAATTTCGCCAGGCGCCTCAACGCACGTCGCGTGGGGCAGTCCTTTGTCATCGAAGTCGAGTATTCGTCTTCGGATCCGTCGCTGCCGGCACGCGTCGCCAATGCCGCCGTTTCCGGCTACATTTTCCAGGCGGTGGCCTTCAAGGAACAGACGGCGAGGGCAGGGACCGAGGCGTTGCAGGGACGCCTGGATTCGCTGGCGACACAGGTGGAAGCCGCTCGCGCTGCCATGCACAATGGAACCCTGCCGGCCATCCCGACGCCGGATGCAGATGCTCGTGTGATCGGCGCAGCGCTTCCCCCCCTTGGCCCGTCGGCGCCGCGCACGTCCCTGATCACTGCGCTTGGCGGCATATTGGGGTTGCTCGGCGGCTTTGGGCTTATCGTGTTCAATCTCGCTCTCGACCGAAGGATTCGCAATGCCAGGGAACTTGCGCGCGATACCGGGATCGTTTGCCTCGGCTCCATTCCTGATTCTCCGGGCGTCGATGCGGTGCCACTGCACGTCAACAGCACGCAGGAAAAGAGGTTCGTCGCGGCCATCCACGATCTTCGCACCTCCGTGGAGATTGCCTGCACCAGTCTGCGCAGCGAACGAAGCATTGCTATCGCAATCGTATCCTGGTCGCCGAATACGGGCGTTACAACGCTCTGCTCGGCGCTTTCTCAGCTGATCATCAGGGGCGGCGGCTATGTGACCCTGTTCCAGACGTCGGAAGGGCGCAATACGGTTGCGACAGACAGCCGCCAGGCCGCCCCACTGTCGCAATCACTGGCTGACGCGGCATTCACCGGCCTGCCGCTCGAACAGATTTCTTTCGATCATGTGAACGGTGTCGCCGTCCTGCCTATCCACTCGCGCGACGCAAACGCAAACCTTTTTGCCGATTTCCGCAATCCGCGTGTCCGGCGCATTCTTGATGCAGCCCGCCTCAAAGGGGACGTCCTCCTGGACCTTCCACCTCTCCATGGTTCGATGGACGCATTGGCGCTGGCGGCGTTTGCCGATGCCGTCATCATCATGGTGCGCGCGGAGGAGACGACGATCGAGGAAGTCGTCGATTCCGCCCAGCTTCTGCGCCGAGCAGGCGCCAATGTCGTTGGTGCCGTTATCAACAGGGTCCCGTGATGACCGCGCCGAAGCTTGCGCCCGCTCCAGACCGACCTGCCACGCAACCCCGATTGGCAATCATCATCTCCTGCTGGAACTACGCCGACTACGTGGCATTGGCCATCCGAAGCGTCACCGAGCAGGGTCGGCAGGATTGCGAGCTGATTGTCATCGACGACGGCTCGACAGACGCATCCTGGGAGGTTATCCAGCGCGAGGGCGTAACCGCCTACAGGATAGGAAATTGCGGCCAACGGGCGGCCTGTCTCTATGGACTTCGTAAGGCACGGGCACCGTTTGTCTTGTTCCTGGATGCCGACGACGAGCTTGAGCCGGGCTCGCTGGCTGCCATTTTGAAAGAGTTGGACGACCGTGTCGCAAAGCTGCAGTTCCCATTGACCCGCATTGATTGCAACGGTGAAGTCATTGGTGAGCCTGTTCCCAGGCTGGAGGCCTTTCGCGATAGCGGCGCGCTCGCCAGCCAGGTGCTGGAGACCGGTGTATACATGACGCCGCCTACATCAGGGAACGTCTTCCGCCGCGATGTCTGCCAGCTCCTCGAGGATGCCGAATATGACAAGGCGGTTGACGGTGTCATCCTCTTCGCGGCGCCTTTCTTCGGCGATATCGTCAGTATGTCGCAAGCGCTCGGCCGGTACCGGCTGCACGATCGGAATGACTCCGGACTGGGGCGCGCGCCAGATCCCCAATTGCTGCGTCGGGAGCTGAGCCGCTTCGTCGCTCGGATCCAACACCTCAGACAGGTTCTGGTCCGCTTCGGAAAATCCGAGGCCCTCGTGGCAGGTGAAGAGACTTTCTACTACCTGGAGCGCTCTCTCTATCTCGCCATCGCGGAAGGACGCCACGTACCCGTCAGAACACTTTTCCATCTCCTCAGGCGGGTGTGGGCGGGCGACAACTCGCTAAGAACAAAGAGCGCTTTCAGCGGCTTCCTGATATTGTCCTCCGCTCTGCCCAACCGTCGCGCTCTCAGGGGCCTTGCATATCGACTTGCGCCCGGCGAACGTTCCGTAGCCGGCCTTTTTCGGGCTTTGCTCTAAGCCAGGGCCCGTCAACGGCGGTCGACGATCTCCAGGCGGCCGCGACCTGCGATCAGCCTGATGCCAAGGACAAGCAGCGTTCCCGTATAGGTGGCGGCTCCGATCATCGCGACCAGGGCCAGTTCCAGAACGTGGTTCAAATCCCTGCTTGCAAGCCCTTCGCGCAGAAACCATACCGATGTCGCCATCAGGCCACCCGCCAGAGCAATCTTCCACAGGTTGTTGCACTGCTGACGGATACTGAGGTCCAGCAATCGGCGAACCTCGGCCAGATAGAATACGAACATGAGGGATGAAAGGGCTACCCGAGCAAGGCTCGTGCCCATCGCGGAACCCAGGTAGAAGCCGATCGGAATCAGCACGATCCGAAAACATAATTCGGTTGCATTCAGCCGGAATATGATGCTGGGCCGGTCGAGGGCCAGGCTCACCGAGTAAAGGGTCTGAAAATAGGCGACGGGCGCCACGGAAAGCGCGAGAACACGCAGGAGTGGCGCGGCACTTGCCCATTTCGCTCCGAGCAGAAAGTCAGTGACCAAGTCTGCGCTCAACGAAATCCCTATGCATGCGGGCAGCGAGATTAACATCGCGAACCGCGCAGCCTTGAGAAAAGCAAGCGTCACACGTTCGCGGTCCGTATTGATCTGCGAGAAGGCTGCCATGACCGGTTGCAGCGCCGGCCCAATGATGCTCTGCGTCGGGATGACCGCGACATCGTTTGCAACGGCATAGCGGCCAAGGGTCGGCCGATCGGCCAATGCGCCGACCAGGAAGCGATCGAACTGCCAGTTGAGCGCGGATATCAGCTGGGCGGAGCTGAACCAGCCGATAAAGCGTGCGAAGTCTGACATTCTCGCAAGCGAAAGAGCTGGCCGATAGGGTGCAAGCACGTAGGATACCAGGGTGGCACCCACCGAAGCGATCGCGTAGTTGACCGCGATTGCCCAGTAGGCGCCGCCAGACAGGACAACGATGGTGGCAACGATGCTGGCACACAGTTTTCCGGAAACTTCCAGGATGAACGTCTGCCGGAAGCCGAGCTCACGTGCGAAGTAGACCATTCCCGGACTGGCGAAGCCTCTGGCGATGGGGCCGAGCACAAGGACTGCGGTCAGAGGTACGAGCACCGGTTCATGATAGAACAGCGAATACGGCCAGGCAGCCGCCAGAACAATGATCGCGAGCAGGCTCCCTCGCATGAGGCCGAGTGTGAAGCCGGTGTCCAAGTGGCTCTTGTCAACGGAGGGAAGGCGTATAAGCGCCTGCGTGACCGGCACTTCGAGCACCGTGTCGACGACCGCGACGAGCGAGGTGGCGAGAGCGGCCAGGCCGAAATCCGCAGGCGTCAGGATTCTGGCGAGAACCAAAAGAGTGCCGAAATCGATGAGACGTCCGACAACGCGCGAGAATACGAGCCATCCGGCCCCTTGCACAGCCTTAAACGCCAGCATTCCGTACTCCGCTCCTGTCCGTATTGGCGGCGTGGTGGATCAGGCGCGCCGTGCACCAGGCTCTGCGACAACCTCCCTCGTATGATTCCGGCCTTACGGCCGCATGACGCCCGGTGCTCGACGAAACGTCGCTGTGGCCGGGTCCGGGAGCAACCAAAGCCACTGTAACAGCACCAACTGATCTATATCAAGACCAAAGCGGGTACTGTTATTCCACCAATAAGCTAATGCTCTAGAGATAGTTATGGTATCGATTTCATGATCTCCAGTTTATTTCAGATATCGACTTCTAGTGGAAAAAACTATACTATCGCTTCCTTATGGGCGGGGAAGTAGGGGCGTATTCCATGGATGACGCGAGCCATCAGACCTTTCAGCTGTCCACAGCCCAGAAATATGATGTCATTATTCTTGGCGCCGGGATCTCTGGTCTTGTCGCCGCGTCCATTCTGGCTGGCCGCGGCAACAGCATATTGATCGTTGATGAATATAGCCACGTTGGCGGCAATCACATGGATTGGACTTCAAGCGAGGGATACACCTTCGATGTCGGCAGCTTGATTTTCCAGGATGATTCCCCGCTGCTGAAACACTTTCCGGAGCTCTTGGCACTCTATGTGCCGATCGTTCCGACCTGGGGACGGCTCAATCCTCAAGGGCAGATAACTGCCTATCCGATTTCGCTCCGTGACGACATTCTGGCTGCTGGTCCCATCGGGCTCTCGCGGATCTTCGCATCCGTCCTCTATGCCCGGTTCTTCCAGCGCCGAATGAGCAATGCGAAGGATTTCGCTCGCTACTGGATCGGCGCCTACCTGCTGCACCGATCCGGTCTCGAAACCTACATGAAGCGGTTCTACGGGATTGAGGCAGAGGAAATTGATCTGGATCTGGCCAACAAACGCATGCGGTGGATCAGCGAGTACGCGTCGCTGATCAGTCTGGGAAGACGTGCGCTGACACCGAAGCGAACGGCCGGGCAGGCGAACCGTCAGATGGCGCGTCCAAAGGAAGGGTTTTCCGCCCTGTACGGGGTGGCGGTCGACCGGCTTGTGCGGGAGGGCGTTGCCTTCAAGCTGTCAGCTCGACCGCGCAGAATTGAAAAGACGGCGGACGGATTCCAAGTGTCTTTGTCCGACGGTGTGCTATCGAGCGGGCGCGTCATTTCAACCATCCCGATTGCAACGGCGGCAAGACTATGCGGGGCGACACCGGTCTGTGGGCTTGACACGATTACGCTCATCACGCTCTACTTCAGCTTCTCGGGAGCGCGTGGCTTCCAACAGTCGATAATTTACAATTTCTCGCACTTGGGTGCCTGGAAACGACTGACTGTCTATTCAGATTTCTATGGACTCGTGAACGGGCGGGAGTACTTTGCCGTCGAGGTTGTTGCCGGTCCGGTCCGATCTGTCGAGGAGGCTGAGGACGATTTCCGGCGACACGCGTCTGCCAACGCCTTGTTTGCAGGGAACCTCACGTTGGAGAACAGCCAGGTTCTCGAGAATGCCTATCCAATCTACAGCAAGGGAGCCGCGCAAAGTGCGGCGCAGGCAATCTCGACGTTGCGTGCATATGGAATTGAATCCCTTGGACGTCAGGGTGGCTTCAACTACCAGCCGACAGCGAGGGTCTCGACTATCGAGATCGAGAACGCGATGTGCACAGAATAGGAATGCCCGTTGGCGAACGGCGGCTGCCTGGCGCCGATGGATTGTGAAATGCGGGAGTGTCCCGTCAGCAATAGCCAATGACGAAAGGTCCGTGATGCGCATCCTGCATATCCTGAACCATACCCAGCGCCTCAATGGCCACGTCCATGCCGCGGTGGATCTTGCTTGCGCTCAGGTTGCGCTCGGTCATCAGGTGTGCGTCGCAAGCGGAGGCGGGGATTTCGACGGGCTTCTACAGGAGAACGGCATCAAGATCGTGGTCGTCGATCATAGCCGAAAGCTGCCCAGCCTGGCCAAGGCGCTCATCGATCTGCGACGTCATGTGCGCGAATTCGAACCCGACGTGGTCCATGCGCACATGATGACGAGTGCCGTCCTTGCCTTCCCGATCAGCAAGCTTGCGGGCATACCCTTGATTACGACGGTGCACAACGAATTTGAAAAGAGTGCGATTTTGATGGGACTTGGCACGCGCGTGATCGCCGTCAGTGATGTCGTCGGTGCATCAATGCGCAAACGCGGCGTGCCTGCATCAAGGCTCAACGTCGTTCTCAACGGCACGATCGGATCGATCAGGTCGCAAGGGCGTTTGACGGAACCGGCAGCATTGCAATCCCCAAGCATTGTGTTCGTCGGTGGGCTGCATCCCCGCAAGGGCTTGCCGGATTTATTCCAGGCATTCGATACGGTATACTGCAGCTTTGACGCTGCACGTCTCTACGTTGTTGGCGACGGCCCGTTCAGGCAAGCATACGAGGCGATGGTTTCGTCTCTGCAGTGCGCGCCTGCCGTCACCTTCGTCGGCGCAATACAAGACCCCTATCCCTATATGCTGGCAGCAGACATTTTCGTGCTCCCCTCCCATGCCGATCCGGCGCCGTTGGTCCTGTCGGAGGCGCGGGAGGCACGGTGCGCCGTGATCGGCACCGCAGTGGACGGCATTCCTCAATTGCTTGAATATGGCGAGGCAGGAATTCTGGTGCCGCCACGCGATCCGGCGGCACTCGCCGAGGCGTTGTGCCATCTGCTGGATGCGCCCGAGCGGATCGCAACCTGGAAGGCGAAAAGCCAGGTGCGTATTGATCACATGACAATAGACCGTGTGGCACGCGAGACGATGCAGGTATATCTGGCAGCCATCCCGAAAAGCAAAAAACTGGCGGCAGCCGCATAGCTACGACCGCGCCATGTGCAAAAGACGCAAGACTTTAATGCTACCTGTGGCGCTAGACCGCTTCGATGATTTTTGGCTTTGACTGATGAACGGCGAGGTGTTCGGCGGACCGTGGGAGGGATCGTGTCCCGGCACGTGGTGTAGGTTTTGAGGAGTAAGGTGGCCATCAGTGTTTTCCGGTAGGGTCGGGTTGTTCAAGACCAACCTGACGGAAAGACCACCGATGACCAATGACATGATGAACGTGCGCTCGCTTGTTGAGAAGAGC
>NZ_JBFTOF010000038.1:0-39096 GCF_056397845.1 Rhizobium sp. 05L419 | reverse complement strand
GTCCTTCGGGCCGTCGGCGGTGTGACGCGTGGCACGCGGAAAGCTGCCGCGATGACGCTCAAGATCGGCAAAAACGCGATAACGGCCTTCCGTATGCAGGCCGTCGAGCTCGTTTTTGAAGAATGCTTCGAAATCCATCATATGCTCCATCTACAGAGCGATCGTTACAGCGCAGCGATTCAGGCGTATTTGATCTCCGTCAAGTTCAATCGGTTTTTCGCACTACTTAGACCGAAATTATCTCACGACAATGCGCCACGCTACCCCGCGTATAGGCCTAGCAACTGGCCGCTGTTGGCGAGGAGTGGGTTGCTCAGCGCAAAGATATCCGGCAGGCGGAGGTTCAGTTTGCCTTGGAACGCCTCCAGATCGGCGATTGGATCGTTCAAGGCTCCGGTCGACAGCCAGCCTCAACCTTGCCCATCACACGAATTGCCGCCAGTCCCGAGGCAAGCCGCCTCATCTCGGCAGTCCTCCTGAAAAAGTCTGTGCGCCGACCTCAGGAATTCTTTCAGCGTCTGCTCGATCTCTTGGGACAGCATGCTGGATCTTGGCGATCAGGCTGGATGCCATGATAGCGTCGTTGTCGGCAAAGCCTTTCTGTTCCAACTGGCGTTGCAGCAATCCGGCACTTTCAGCCGGTGAGATTTTGTCGTTCGCTTCACGCGAGACAAGGTCCGCGTAGAGCGGTCGGACGATTTCGAAATGCGGACTTGAAGGCTTCGGCCAGACGGAAAGGTAGCCTCCGTCGATAGGAGTGACGATTGCATATACCCCGATAGTGGCGGCCGTCCGTCGACTTGTTCTGGACGTAGGCGCCGGTCGGGAGATTTTTGCGGATGCAATCCCACAGCAGCCAGAAAACCCCGCGGAGCATATCTGGGTGACGGATCAAGTTGTGCGGCTTGCCGAGGGCCTACATTGGCAGTGGATCTCATATTCGCCGCCTGTTCGTGTGCGGGCAGGGTAGATGTTGCCCCCCCGTTTTTGGGGTGGAGTCGTAAATTTGAGATTGAGACCTTTGATGTCGCGGCTTGCAAAACTGCGCCTTTGGCGTCTTCTTTGATCCGGATCAATTATCTTGGCTCAGCTTGGCTTAAGGCTCTCAAGCATGAGCCCATACGTTCACATACAAAATTTCATCGTTGATCTGGCCCAGCCTGCTAGGTTTGTGGAAGTCGCCGAGCGCGTGCTTCCCTACCTGGCAGGCTTCACAGCTCTGTGTCTTGCCGCAGGCCTCTATCTGAGCTTCAGCTCGGACATCGACTACCAGCAAGGTGCAACAGTTAGGATCATGTACGTCCATGTCCCCGCGGCCTGGATCGCCATGCTCTGTTATTCGGTCATGACCGCCAATGCGATCGGATCGATCGTGTGGCGTCACCCTCTTGCGGACGTGGCTGCAAGGGTCGCCGCACCGCTCGGCGCCGCGTTCACCTTCGTCTCGCTGGTTACGGGAGCCATCTGGGGCAAGCCCATGTGGGGCACCTGGTGGGTTTGGGACGCCCGCCTCACCTCCATGTTCGTGCTTTTTATAATGTATCTGGGCATTATCGCCATCAATCGGGCGATCGACGAGCCAACCCGATCAGCGCGCGTTACCGCAGTCTTGATTGTTGTCGGCTTCGTGAACATCCCGATCATCAAGTTCTCAGTCGACTGGTGGAACACCCTCCACCAGCCGGCAAGCGTCCTTCGCTTGGACGGGCCGGATCTGGACATCGAGTTCTTACGGCCGCTGCTGGTCATGGGCGTCGCGTTCGCAGCCCTATTCCTCACTCTCTACATCGCGGCCGTCAGAAACGAGGTCTGGAGAAGGAAAATCATTTCTCAACAGAGGCTCGCAGCAAGAGCCGCAGCTCACAGGGAGAATTGAAATGGATCATCTGCACTACGTCGTCGCTGCCTACGCTCTCACGTTCGGGGTCATGACCACGGTCGGTCTGAAGGTCTGGACTACCGGTCAATGCTACCGCCGACAGGTGAAGGCACTTGCGATAGTCCGCCGGCGTCTGCCAAACGAGGATCGCTAGGAATGCGTCAGTATTTGTTTGCAGGCATCCCCCTGCTTGTCTTCCTGGGGATCGCCAGCGCCGCCGCGACGACGCTCTATCGCGAATCCAGGCAGGGCTACTCGCCGGCAACAATTCCTTCTGCCTTGATTGGGCTAAGACATCCGACGGTGAACCTTCCTCCGCTCGCGGGCGTTCAGACGCCGGCGCTCAACGATCGCGCCCTGGACAACCGGGTCGTCGTCCTGAACATATTTGCATCTTGGTGCGTCCCTTGCCGGCAAGAGCATCCCGCGCTGATGGAACTGGCCAAGGATTCGCGGGTGAAGCTCGTGGCCATCAACTACAAGGATACGCCGGAAAAGGCGCTGGCCTTCCTTGGCGAGAACGGAAATCCGTTCTCAGCGATCGGCGTTGATACAGCCGGACGCAGCGCTATCGACTGGGGCGTCTACGGAGTTCCAGAGACCTTTGTGATCGACCACGCCGGGCGGATCACGCTGAAACACGTCGGACCTCTGGACACCAAGGTTCTCTCACGCGAAATCAATCCGGCAATAGATGCCGCCTTCACTTCAAGCTGAGCGGCGAAATGGCGCGTTTTTAATCTCGCTCAAAGAAGCGGTGACACGGTCGAGGCTAGTTTGCTGGTGCCGGTCGGGATTGCCCCGTGTCAAGCAGGGAAACTTTGACAGATGGCTTGCTGGGCTCCGGGGCGCGGAACCAAGCAAGCCTGCTCGCATCTAGACGCGATGTGGCCCGCAGCTTCCGCCTTCGCGATACTGGTCCCCCTCCCCAAGCTCGCGTTGGCGCTGGCGAGACCGGCTCAATGAGCTTTTCCGCGGCACGTCGCTCTCCAAATGCAAGGATGTCCCCCTTACAACCAGCGAAATGGCGGCTGGCTCTTCGTTTGCAATGTAAGCCGAACTTCGGTCCGCGATCCTTAGCACGGGCAGGCTTGCCTGTTGCCCAGATCTGAGCCTTTCCTGATGTCAAGGGTGACACCGTTTCGAGTAGAACCAGAGGGGAGCAAACTCTGGTCCATCATGACCGACGCCGCACGCAACGTCCTGGAACGTTCCGGAAGCCAACGCGCCCATAGGTCATTAATGCCAACGATCTTAGGATTAGAAAACAACAGGCCTCTGGTCTGACGACCAGCCCGCCAAACGGCGGGCTTTTTGCGCTTGTTGAGAAAGTTAGCTGGCTCTTTGCTCAACGAGTCCAGCCGATCAGTCGCCCATGGCTGGAGGCGTCACCCGAAGCCGATCCCGGTAGCCCCCGATTCCAAGGCTTTCGATAAGAACCTGGACCGCCCTGCGCTTCAGATCGGATTCCACCTGACCGTCGATGGTGATCTGTCCATTTTTTACGGAGACCTGCACCTTCTGAGGAGTGAGGCCGAGATCCGCGCGCAGTCGGGTTCGAACGGCTAGCCGGATGGATTCATCTTCCTTCGGGAGCGTTGCAGATGGCGCTTCGAGGATTATGCGCAGGATGTCCCGGCGGCTTACTATTCCCACCAGTTTTCCATCCAAGACGATCGGCAAGCGCTTGATGCGATGCGCCTGCAGGCTCTCGGCAATGTCGGACACCTCGCTGTCCGTCCGCGCTACGATGACGTCCTGGGACATGACGTCGGCCACACACCATCCGTTGCTGCAGATGTAACGCTCCAGGTCGATCTCCGAGATCAGTTCGACACTGCGCGCAAGCCGTGGAGCAAGTCTGATCTCCCGGCGCAGAAGCAAGTCGCCCTCGGTAACCATTCCGCACACCCGGCCTTCGTCGTCGACCACGGGAAGCCCGCTGACCTCGTTCTGGATCATCACAGCGACTGCGTGGCGTACACCTACAGCCGGGCTGATCGAAACCACGTTCGTGGTCATAATGTCCTTCGCCTGCATGGTACTGCCTCACTAATCAGGGTTTTTCTTTGATCAAATTTCGCACGGGCGCCGGGACCCTGCTTTGATCTCCATCAAACTCAAGCCAGGCAGGCGGGTCATCGCGTTCGTGACGAATAGCCGGTCATCGAAGCAAGCTGTCGAGGTGCTTCCGTTCCTCTTCAGTCAGCAGGGGTTCGCTTTCTCTTCTGCTTCGTCTCCCCATCGCCACAAGGGCTGCAGCAGCGGCTCCAGTCAATGCCAAGGGCGCGATCCACAGCAGGATGGTTCGTTCGTTGACGCGTGGCTTGAGCAAGACGAACTCGCCGTAGCGCGCCACCAGATAGTCGAGCACCGCCTTGTCGGAGTCCCCTGCAACGATGCGTTCGCGAACCAGGAGCCGTAGATCTTTCGCGAGTTCGGCGTTGGATTCGTCAATCGACTGGTTCTGGCAGACCAAGCAGCGCAGTTCCGAAGATATTGTCCGGGCTCTCGCCTCCTGGGCCGGATCGGCGAGGGTTTCATCAGGATTCACCGCGAAGGCGGGCAAGATTGTTACAAGCAGAGTCAGTACGACCGCGACGCACCGCATCATTCGGCGGCCTCCGCGATATGCGCGGGCTTCACAATAGCCCTCGCTTTTCGACCAGGCGCCCCGACACGCAGACGACGATCGCTCAGCGAAACGAAGCCTCCCGCCGCCATCACCAACGCGCCGAACCAGATCAGAGTGATGAAAGGCTTCCACCAGACGCGCACGACGATCCCACCGTCATTTGTCGGGTCGCCAAGGGAGACGTAGAGCTGACTTGACCCGATTGTCAGAATCCCGGCCTCGGTCGTCGGCATTTGGCGTGCGCTGTAGACCCTCTTTGCTGACCAGACCTCACCGGCGTCGACGTCGCCACGACTGATGCTGAAGTGCCCACGATCCTCCGCATAGTTCGATCCCTTTTCAGGTTTCATTCCATCGAACTGAATCGAGTATCCACCCGCCTCCACGGTCTCACCTGGCTTCATCTGTACGACGCGCTCAGTTTCAAACGTCGTGACGGCGACGATTCCGAGAGCGGTCAGTCCGAGCCCGGCGTGCGCCAGCGCCGTGCCGAAGGCGGAGCGAGGAAGGCCGGAGAACCGGCGCCATGCCACGTACGCTGCAACCTTGCCGACGCCAGCTCGATACCAGAGATCGGCGAGTGCTCCAAGCACAAGATAGAGGCCAGCAGCCAGTCCGAACACAGAAAGCACCGGTCCTCCATGTTGAACGTAGAAGATTGCCAGGGCGCCGACCAAGGCTATGCCGGCGACCACGTACAGTCGTTGCAGAGCCCCCAAAAGGTCTCCTCGTTTCCACGCGAGCAGCGGACCAACCGGCACGACGACAACGAGCGGGATCATCAATGTGCCGAACGTCATACTGAAGAACGGCGCGCCCACGGAAATCTTGTCGCCGGTGATCGTCTCCAGCAGCAGAGGATACAGGGTTCCGGTCAGGACCGTGCCGCATGCGACTGTGAGGATCAGGTTGTTTAAGACGAGCCCACCTTCTCGCGAGATCGGCGCGAAGAGCCCCCCGGTGGTCAAGGCCGGTGCCCGGTAGGCAAAGAGGGACAGCGATCCGCCGATGAAGACCAGCAGAATGCATAGGATGAAGATGCCGCGCGAGGGGTCGCTCGCAAACGCGTGAACCGAGGTCAGCACGCCGGACCGGACCAGGAAGGTACCTAGAAGCGATAGCGAGAATGTCAGGATGGCGAGCAGGACCGTCCAGATCTTCAGCGCTTCACGCTTTTCCATCACAAGCGCGGAATGAAGCAATGCGGTGCCCGCAAGCCAAGGCATGAACGACGAATTCTCGACCGGGTCCCAGAACCACCAGCCGCCCCAGCCAAGCTCGTAGTAGGCCCAATAGGATCCCATCGCGATGCCCAAGGTAAGGAACGTCCACGCAGCAAGGGTCCAAGGGCGCACCCATCGCGCCCAGGCTGCATCAATGCGACCTTCGAGAAGCGCGGCTATGGCGAACGAGAAGCAGACAGAAAACCCAACGTAACCAATATAGAGCAGAGGTGGATGGATCGCGAGACCAACGTCCTGGAGAACAGGATTGAGATCCTTGCCTTCGGCAGGAGCAGGATCAAGACGCAAGAAGGGGTTCGACGTCAGCAGGATGAAGAGTATGAACGCAACGGAAATCCATGCTTGAACGGCAAGTACGTTCGCCTTCAAAGTCTCGGGAAGGTTGCGGCCGAACACGGCGACGAGCGCGCTGAACAGCGCCAGGATCAACAGCCAGAGCATCATCGATCCTTCGTGATTGCCCCAGACACCCGAGTATTTGTAAAGAAGCGGTACGAGGGAGTGCGAGTTCTCCCAGACGTTCTCGACAGAAAAATCGGAGACAACGTGGGCATAGGTCAGGACGCCGAAGGAGAATGCGACCAGCAAGAAGAAGAAGACGGATCCGGGGGTAGCCACCTCCATCATCTGATAGTCGAGGCGACGCGCGCCCACGGCGGGGACGACGGACAGCACCAGGGCTGTCGCAAGTGAAAGAACGAGCGCGTAGTGCCCAATCTCAATGATCATTGCGCGGCTCCCGCATGCTGCCAAAGCCCCTGCTCTTTGAGCTTGTCCGCGACCTCCTTCGGCATATATTTCTCGTCGTGCTTCGCCAAAACCGTGTCGGCGGTAAAAACCTCGGATCCTGCCTCGAAACTGCCTTCGGTCACGACACCTTGGCCCTCCCGGAAAAGATCTGGAAGAATGCCGGCAAATCGCACGCGCACGACGCCGCCATTTGGGTCTGTAACTGCGAACTGCACTGCCGATCCGGCGCCACGCATGACGCTCCCCTCGCCTACAAGGCCACCAAGGCGGATACGGGTGCCAGGCGTGAGATGAGTGTTCGCAATCTCTGAGGGCATGTAAAAATACGCCACCGACTGGCTAAAGGCGAACATGACCAGCAGCACGGCAGCAAGGATGAAGCTCATGCCGCTGCCGATGACTGCGAGACGCTTCTGTTTGCGTGTCATTCGCTCGTCCCTTCCAAGTCGATTTGAAGTTCGTGGGCTAGCGAGACCAACTGCCGGCCCTTTTCTGTCGTTGCAGGAAAGCTGGACAAGCCGCGTTGAAGAGCGGCTGCCGCCTGCCTTTTCTCGTCGAGTATCGCGTAGGATCTGATCAGGCGGAGCCAACCTTCAATGTCATCGGGCCGCGTTGCGAGTTTTGCATCCAATCCCTGGACCATCGCCTGGACCATTTTGCGCTGGCCAGCCACTGCGCCGGGATTTTGTGCGGTGTCCGTCAACGTGCCCGGAGTGGTGGTGGAGACTGGCGCAACGCCGCCATTGGCGAAGATGTGTTCATTCACCAGCGCCAACCACGGCGCATCTGCAGGCGAATCCTTGGCCAGCGCCTGGAACGCGGTCCGCGCCTCGGCCTTCTTGCCAGACTGCTCAATTCCTAGAGCGATATAGAACCGCGCACGTGGATTTCCCGGCTCAAGCTGCAGCATTTCCTGCAGGATGGCGCGTGCCTCTTGCCTCACCTGTCCATTCGACCGGGCCATCGCGGTCTCTAAGAGGCCGTCCAGCCGTTGAACGCTTCGACCAAGGATGCGGATCGCGTTGCGATAAGCCTTCTCTGCGTCGTCGATGCGACCCATCTTGAGATAGACGGGAGCAATCACATCCCACCCGCGACCATCATCCGGATCATTTGTAAGATGCCCTTCGGTCTTCATGACGAGTATTGGAAGATCCTGTCCGGGATCTGCCAACCTCGCTTGCAGTGGCCGTGAGGGCATTTCCGGCGAACCAACGCCCACATACAGCCCGATGCTGACGATCGGCAAGAACGCGACGACGCCAAGCCTCAGCCAGCGATGGGACCGGAATGCGGGAGCGGCGGCCACCGGGCCGCTCGCTCTGATGAACCGTCGCGCCGTTTCGGCTCGCGCGTGCTCATACTCGATTGAACCGATGTCGCCCGCTCTCAATTCCCTCTCGAGTTCGAGAAGCTGATCTCGATACACGCTGGAGGCTTCCGGGCTATTGCAGGCCGGCCGGGTGCGGGTCGTCGTAAGCGGATGAAGCAGAGCCGCAGTTGTAGCGGTCGTAATGACCGCGAAGAGTATCCAAATAATCATGTGTCCAGACGCCATTTTGCGCCTGAACATACCGCTTATCGTCAAAGGAACATTGATGCGGATCAATTAACGAAGCGTCTTGATCCCGCCGGTCGTCACCGCAGTCGACCCGTGAAAACGTAACCGACGCCCCGCACCGACTGAACCAAGGCCGGTGCCTTTGGATCGGTCTCGATCTTCTTTCGCAGGCGTACGATTTGCGCATCGATCGCACGGTCAAACGCCTCAAGGCTGCGGTTTCTGGTCAAGTCCATAAGCGTATCGCGCGACAACACCCGGCCGGGATTGCGAACGAAAACCAGAAGCATGTCGAATTCGCCCGTCGTGAGCGGTACGTCGTCGCCATCAGGAGAGGTGAGCTTTCTGCGGGGCACGTCCAGACGCCAGCCATCGAATTGGATGCTTTCATCTTCGCCCCCGACAGCCTTGGCCGGTTCGGCCGGCGCCCGCCTGCGCAGCACCGTCCGCAAACGAGCAAGAAGTTCTCGTAGATGAAACGGCTTGGCGATGTAGTCGTCCGCACCCACCTCCAGTCCGACGACCTTGTCGGTCACGTCGTCCTGGCCTGTCAGCATCAGTACGGGTACGTCCGAGGTGTTGCGGAGCTCTTTCAATAGCTCCAGGCCATTCTCGCCGCCGGGCAGGACGAGATCCAGGAAGACCGCAGCGTACCTTCCCTTCGCGAGTTCCGCGCGCATGGCCGCGCCGTTGCCTACGGCATTCACTCGATAGCCGTTGTCCTCGAAATAGCGGATCAGCATCTGCCTGATCCGGGCGTCGTCGTCGACTACCAGAATGCGCTCGGGTTCCATCTTGTCATCGTTCCGCTTCGAACTTGCAACCGAGCAATAGCGCAGGAATGCCGCCAGCGCCACAGGTCGGTTGCAAGTTCTAACGGTCGATCGAAACGTGATTGCGGACACGAATTCGCCCGCAATCAAGAGAGTATTCCTAAAAGTCCTGCTACCGGACGGCCGCCGATGCCGAGCTGCCTCGCTTGGCCAAGGCGCGCAAAGCGCTGACGTTTCGTGTCTGAGGCTCATCCTGGTCAGGTGCGACCGAACCATTCCCCGGTAGCGAAAATACTGCAACCAGTGACCTCAATCTTCCACTCTCGATGGCAAGGGTCGCACTCGCTGCATTCGTCTCCTCTACCATTGCGGCGTTCTTCTGGGTGACCTGATCCATCTCATTGACCGCAGTGTTCACCTGCGTAAGTCCGACGGATTGCTCCTTTGCAGAGGTGGCGATCGCGTCCATGTGTTCGTTAATGTCTGCGACGAACCTCTGGATGGTAGCAAGCGCTCCGCCGGTCTCCCGCACAAGCGCAACGCCGCTGTCGACCTCGGCTTCAGATGTACAGATGAGATCCTTGATCTCCTTTGCCGCCCGAGCAGAACGCTGCGCCAGTTCTCGAACCTCCTGAGCCACGACCGCGAAGCCTTTGCCCGCCTCGCCGGCCCGCGCCGCTTCGACGCCGGCATTCAGTGCAAGGAGGTTCGTCTGAAAGGCGATGTCGTCAATCACCCCAATGAATACTGGAGATCTGACGCGACGATCCTTCTATCTTTTCGATGGCGTCGACCGCGCGGGCTACCACCTGTGCGGAATGCTCGGCACTTTGTTCAGCCTCTGCCGCAACGGCGCGAGCCTCTTCGGTCCGTCTGGAGGCATTCGTGACATTGGCCGTGATCTGGTCGAGCGCAGCTGCGGTCTCTTCAAGTGAAGCCGCCTGCTGCTCGGTCCGTTTCGACAAGTCGTCGGAACTGCAACTGATCTCCCGAGAGCCGGCGTCGATGGAGGACGTAGATTGAGCAACCGCGGCCAGCGTATCGGCAAGCTGTGCGACAGCGGTGTTGAAGTCGGTACGCAGACCTTCGAAGTCCACGGCGAACGGGGCGTCCAGCGTGAACTTGAGATCTCCTTGCGCCAAATGCTGCAGCCCGCAAGCCAGACCTTCTGCGGCACGCGTCATTTCCTCGATGCGTTGTTGCTCGATCTGAGCATTGCGCCGACGTTCTTCTTCGGTGTGGCCACGGTGGTCGTTGGCCTCGCGTTCGATCTCGATGGCTCGCAGTCCATTGTCCTTGAAGATCTGCACGGCTCGGGCCATTCCACCGACTTCGTCCTTACGGTCGGTGTCGCCGACAATCGCTGCGAAGTCAGCGTCGGCGAGCCGCCGCATCGTCTCAGAAAGCCCGCGTATCGGGGTTGCGAGCCACTTGCGGATGCCGAGAAGTCCGGACATGAGGAACAGGGCGAGCCCTATGACGATCGAGAGTGCGGTGATCCAGACCGTGGAATGGGAGGCGGCGTTGATCGTGACGTTCTCACTCGCAACTTTTTCCACAAGTCTTTGCACAACATCGACGGCCGCTTTCGAAAAAGCAGGAAACTGCGGCTGGCATTCTGCCAGGAAACGCTGCTGGGAGGCGAGCACGTCTTGCGGAGCGGTTGCTCTTGAGGCCAGATCGATCGTTGGCTTGCAGGTCTCGTCGAGCAGACGAAGTCCCTTCACCTTCAAGGACTGCAGATCGGCGTCGTGCTGAAGCGCGTGGATGGCGGCGTCAGAGAATTTTATGAATCCGGCGCGGGCGCCGTCGACTTCCGCCAGTGCGGCCCCGTTCTCCGAGACGCTTCGCGACATCAGCAGGTCGCCGATCGACGCCCTCGCAGTCTGGAGCGCCCGGTTGGCACGGGCCAGATTGATGGCCGCAGTGTCCTCGCCGGCAAGCAGGCTCCGATAGGATCCGTCAATGCGGAGCATTTGGTACCCGGAATAGGCCGTCGCACCAAGTACGAAAAGGCCGACCGCGGCAAGAAGGGTGAGAAACTTGGATATAATTGGGATGTGGCGCACCGATGCCTCCGATGCCGTATTGAACCTGCCGTCGGACACATTCCGCGCAGGGTCTCTATCGGCATCCCGTCATGCAATGCCCCAAGGTTCATGAGGAACCAAAAACAACTACAGATTTAATTCGGCTTTCTTAAAGCGGGCTTAATTCTTACCGCGAAATTCAGGTATCTACCCCAAAAATAGGGTTGCCCAAAGCGGCGTCGGCCTGTCCTCAGCACTCTTGTCGGAGCAGGTTTACGCTCTCGACAGAAATTGTCTTGCCTCTGACTGCGACACCGGCTGGTGCCAGCGCAGCGAAGGCGCGAGATAGAGCCTCTGGTGCCAACCCCAGCTTTCCGGCGAGTACTCGCTTTTGATACGGCAAGCAGAATGTTGCCCGTGACGCCGACGGCGGGCACCGACCGAGGAGATAGTTTGCAACGCGTTGTGCGGCCGTATGAAGACGATCACCCGCTATGCAATCCATTGCCCCTACAAGGTGCCTGGCCATGATGCGCATGACATTGCCCTGAACGTTGCGATTTTCTTCCGCCAAAGACCGCAGGCCTCTCAAGTCGAAAAGCGCAATTTCGGTGAAGTCCGCCGCCGAAGCCCCGTGAACATATGTCCCCCCACCGGCCAGAAGATGTTCCGCGAAGAAGTCGCCGGGTTCGCAGATGCAGATGTCGGCTTCGCGCCCTGTGGATTCCTTCTTTGTAAGTCGAACGAGACCGTTCATCACACAGGCGACGAACATTGCTTTCTGACCTTCTGCGATGATCTGTTCGTGCGGGGAGAATGTTCTCACCTTCGCCAATTCCAACAACTTTTCTGTGGTTTGTCGATCCAATCCTGCGAACAGCTCGGATCTCAGAAGCACGGGATTTTTAGCAAGCATCGTCCTTCCTTTCGTTTTGGCGTCTATTGTTTCGGGTTCTCGCCTTCATCGTCTAAAAGTATCCGCCAGGCGGCTCCCTGGAGGTCCTCGTACTGACCGCTCCTGAGAGACCAGAGGAAGGCGAAAAGGCCCATGCCGCCCATGAACAGCGCGATAGGGATGAGGTAGATCAGCATGTTCATGCGTTTTCGACCTTCCTGCTATCGACAGGCAACCGGTCCAACCGCGGCGAGTCCTTCGTCGCTCCGAACGAGTTCAGCCGAAGCGCGTTCGTGACGACGATGATCGACGACGTCGACATGGCCACTGCGGCGATAAGGGGGGTCGCATATCCTGCGATCGCGATCGGGACCGCAAGCACATTGTAACCGATGGCGAGCGCAAAGTTCTGACGAATAAGTGCTGCGGACCTTCTTGCGATGGTGATCGCCTGAGGGACTGCGTCCAGTCTTTCATTGAAGAATACGAGATCGGCGGCTTGGCGTCCGATGTCCGACGCAGTGGCGGGAGCTATCGAAACGTGCGCGGCGGCAAGCGCCGGTGCGTCGTTGATGCCGTCGCCTACCATGAGGACTCGATGCCCCGCCGAGCTGAGGCGCTGGCATTCTTCCACTTTCTGCTTGGGCGTCATTGCGCCCAATGCGCGGTCTACGCTCAGCGCAAGCGCTGCGTTGTCTACGACGCTCTGCCGATCGCCGGAAATGATCACGGTTTCAAAACCAGCGGCATCCAGTTGCCCAATAGCTTCACCGGCACCGGGTCTTAAAGTGTCATCGAAGAAAAAGCGGGCCAGAATGGCACCGTCCTTTGACAGGACCACTTCGGAAAGCGGGCTGTCGTTCTCCGGCCCGGCTGCGGCGCCAGCGAAAAAAGTATTGCCTAGTCGATAGGTCGCGTCGCCGCGCGAAGAGACAAGGCCACCGCCTGGAATTTCGATCACGCGGTCGAACGTCACAGGCGCCACGCGGGTGCTTCGAACCAATGCCTGCGAAAGCGGATGTCGGGAATGGGCGGCCAGTCCCACGGCTATCGCAAGCGCGGCCTCGTCCGGAGCTTCAGTCGCGACGAGCTTCGGAACTCCGATCGTCAACGTTCCAGTTTTGTCGAAGGCGACGGTATCGACTTCCGCTAATCGCTCCAAAGCCGAACCGTCCTTTACCATCACGCCCTTTCGGAAGAGTTCGCCTGCTGCGACGACCTGCACCACGGGGACGGCAAGACCGAGAGCGCATGGGCATGTGATGATCAAGACGGCCACCGCGACCAGCATTGCATGCTTCCAGTCACCGCCCATGAAGCCCCACGCAAGAAACGAAACCAAAGCGAGGAGATGAACAACGGGCGAATAGAGGGAGGCGGCGCGGTCGGCGATGCGACGGTAACGTGCCCTTCCCCCTTCAGCAGCCTCCATCAGGCTGATGATCTCGGCCAGAAGCGAGTTCTTCGCAAGCTTGGTTGCTGTGACTACGAGGGAACCCGTCAGGTTCATCGCCCCCGAGCTGACCTGGCTCCCCTTGAACACCGCCACGGGACTGCTTTCGCCCGTCACGATCGAAAGATCCAGCTCGCTCTCTCCGCTGACGACGGCTCCGTCTACGGGAATACGGTCTCCGGCGGCGATCGCGATTTCGTCCCCAACCGAGATCTCCTCCACCGCAACGTAACGGCGCGAACCGTCGGGCATTGCGAGGAGGGCGCCTCGGGGTGCGAGCCGAGCCAGTCCATTGATTGCCGCGCGTGCTTTTTCGCGCATCACATGATCGAGCGTTCTGCCGATGAGAAGAAAGAACAGCAACGAGACCGAAGCATCGAACCAGGCATGTTCGCCGTGATGAACTGTTTCCCAAAGCGACACCGCATAGGAGAGCGTTACTGCCAGGGAGATCGGGACGTCCATGTTGGTGCGGCCATGCTTGAGCGCATTCCAGGCAGAACGAAAGAAGAAACGACCCGCGTAAACAAGGGCGGGGGCAGCGATCATCGCGGAGATCCAGTGGAACATGTCGCGCGTCGCGGCGTCCGCTCCAGACCAGACCGACACCGACAGAAGCATGATATTGGTAGCCGCAAAGCCGGAGACGCCGACAGCAAGAAGAAGCTGGTTTCTGGTGGCGTCGTTCTCAGAAGCAAGCGGCGTGAATAGATGGGCCCGGTATCCCGCCGCCGTGATCGCACTGATGATTCCGGTCGGATCCGTTGCCCGCTTGTCGAATTCCTGGGAGTAGACGCATGTCACGCGTCGGGACGTCAGGTTGACCCTAGCCTTGGTCACATAGGGCAGCGCGTATAGCGCCTTTTCGATTGTCGAGATGCATCCACCGCAGTGCACGTCTGGCACGCTGAGATCGAGTTGTTGAAGACCCTCGCCCAACGGGTGGCTGGCAAACGCAATCTCCTGGGCACTGAAGGACGTAGTGCTCATCGCGAGCACGCTCTCTGTATTCATGTCGCAGCAGGTCATTGGCCGAATCCCGCCGTGTCGATCCGGGCAGCTTCGTGCATGACGATCGTATCGCCCCTGCGCGAAATCACTTCCACGATCCAATCGCCTGACGCAAGCCGGTGATTGGCTTCGAACAGACCTTCGCCTGTTTTCCTGAACGTGACCTGGAAGTCTTCATGGTCGCCGACGGGTCGCTTGAAGTTCGCGGTAACCTCGTCGACCATTGCAGGCGACCGATCCTTGTTTCGGATGAGGTAGTGAATTGCGCCATCCTTCAAGGAAAGTTCGCCGATGATGCCAGACGCGGCCATCACCCGCATGGCTTCGGCCTTCCGATTGAATTCCTGGCTAGCGACGTAGGTGTTTTCTACGACGAGACCACTCCAACTCGATGACGCGTACCATGCCATTGTGACGTTGACCGCAATCACGACAGCGAAGAAGGCCGACGTCGTGAGGAGCATGTGACGGCCAGTGAACCCTTGAGCGCGTACGGTCATTTGGCCTCTCCTGGGGCGTTGAATGCGGCGCGGTAAGTCGCCCGATCCGAATGCTCGGGGTCTTCGATGACGAACAGGAATTCGTTGACCGCGGCGCCTGTCTGCTTGCGGGTGACGAAGACTTTCAGCGCGGTGGCGACATCGGGTTGGACATCCATCGTGAAGCTGCGTGCGTCTTCCTTGCTGAACTCGGGGATACGCATTGTCGCGCCTTCGAGGCCGGAAAGGCTGATTTCCACCCTTCTGGGCATCGGCACCATGTTGAGGACACGAAGGGTGTAGCCATTGCGGATGGAACCGTCGCTTTCCAGCACGTATTGCGGATTGCGGTCATGGACGACGTTGAGCTCGAGGCGATCGCGCAAGGCTAGGTGTACCAGCATTGCAATGCCGATCAAAGTCCAGACGACAGCGTAGAAGACGACTCTCGGTCGAAAAATGATACGCCAATTGAAGTGACGAACCGCATCAACGAACGTCCCGTCCTCGTTGCGTACTTTGCTGGGCTGGACCGGGGTACGCCCGGCGTCTGTCGCCAATGCCATGTTGCTCGAGTACTCGCTCAGCGTGGCATAGGCTATCAGGCCACGTGGCTTGCCGAGCTTGTCCATGACCCCGTCGCATGCGTCGATGCAAAGCGCACAGGTAATGCACTCCATCTGCTGTCCGTCTCGGATGTCGATACCCATCGGGCACACCGCAACGCAGGCATTGCAATCGACGCAATCTCCCACGTCGATGCCTTGAGTATGGGCCTTCTTGGCGTGACGCGAGCGGGCTTCGCCGCGCCAATCGTTGTAGGTCACGACGAGCGAGCTCTCGTCTAGCATTGCGCCCTGGATCCGCGGCCAAGGGCACATGTAGGTGCAGACCTGCTCGCGCATGAGGCCACCCAGTACGTAGGTCGTGGCGGTCAGGGTCGCGACAGTGGCGTAGGCGATTGCTCCGGCCTGCCCGGTGAACAGCGAAACCACCAACTCTGGAGCGTTTGCGAAATAGAAGACCCAGGCGCCGCCCGTGGCTACACCGATCAGCAGCCAGATCGCATGCTTGGTCACGCGTTTGCGGATCTTGTCGAAATTCCATTGCCCGGCGTCGAGCCTCATTCTGGCGTTTCGGTCCCCTTCGATGGCCCGTTCGACCACCAAAAACAGGTCCACCCAGACTGTCTGTGGACAGGCGTACCCGCACCACGCGCGACCAACCGCGGACGTCACCAGAAACAGGCCGAACCCTGCCATCACGAGGAGGCCCGCCACGTAGTAGAATTCCTGCGGCCAGATCTCGATGAAGAAAAAGAAGAACCTCCGGGAGGATAGGTCGACGAGAATGGCCTGATCGGGCGCGTAGGGACCACGGTCCCAGCGGATCCAGGGCGCGAGATAATAGATGCCAAGCGTCACCAGCACCACGATCCATTTGAACTGCCGAAAGCGACCCTGGGCCCGCTTCGGGAACACCTTCTTCCGGGCCGCATAGAGGGGCGGGCGGTTGCTGCGGGCGTTGACGGGCTCGGCATCGAGGCGTTCGACGTTCCGGGGATCAGGCGCTGTGTAGAGATTCATGGGGCTTGTCCGATTTTCACCCGGCCGTTCTTGCACCTTCTCGGGCGCCGCTCCTTGACGCAGATCAAGAACGAATGATCGGCCCCAAAAAAGGCCGCGCTCAGGACAGGAGACGCGGCCCTAGAAGTGTTAGACGACAAGTGCATAGTGGCCTTTTGGCTTCTGTTCTTTGGGTCAGATCATTTAGAAACAGGCAACTCCGCAGCCTGAGCCTAAAAAATTGGGCCACGCCTAGGAGAGAGGAGCGTGGCCCGGAGGGATCGTGGGGGCGAAGTTCAGCGATTTGGCCTCCACTAGACAGGCTGGGTTTAGCAACCTGTGGCAATGGGTCTTTGATGCAAGTCAAATTCGTGGCGAATTTCGAACTTCCAAGTTAGGCGGACTGCATCGTTTCGCCCACTCGACCGCGCTCCCAGAATCTGCTCAGATCGTTGATCAATGAGAACGACGCCATGCTGGTAAAAGAAGGCGAGAGCCGCACCTTGTCCACGGACATTCTCCTCGCCTCGTCGCTTGCGTTTGTTGCAGGAGGCGTCAACAGCGCCGGCTACCTCGGATTCGGCTACTTCTCGGCGAATATGACCGGTAACGTATCATTGGTTTCCGACCACGTTTCGATGGGAGACATCGATCTTGCGGTCGCGTTTCTTGTCATCGTTGCGATGTTCGTGGCAGGAGCATTTGCGGCGTCACTGTTTATTTGGAGCCATTTATGCGATTGCGCTTCTAACCGAGGCAGCATTGCTTATGGCGATCGGCGTCTGGTCAGTGATGTCGGCCACCCATGTCAGCGGCGTGAGAATTGTGGGTGTCATAAGTTTCGCTATGGGCATTCAAAACGCGGCGTCCACGAGAATATCCGGCAGCAAGGTGAGGACGACGCATGTATCCGGCATCGCTACGGATATTGGAGTCGGAATGGCCCAGATGCTGGAATCAAATGACGCACATGCCGCCAAGCATACTCGGGACCGCCTTATGCTGCACAGCGCCACGATAGGATCATTCCTCGTCGGCGGTACGATCGGTGTGCTCGGCTACCGCTTGGCAGAAGGAGCGGTGTTTTGCGGGTTTTCTCTCGTGATACTGGCTATGTGCGTGAGATACTTGGTTCGGTTGCCCCAGCGTTCGCTCGATCGTCTCAACTAAGCAGCGACTGTGCCTCGTAGCTGTCGTCGACTTGGCTTCCAAACGGCGAAAAAAGAGGCCGCGACTCAGATGAGTCGCGGCACTAAGAAACGCTGCTGGACCGGTGCCACGCTAGCGGCTCGTGGTCTTGTGATCTTTGAGGCAGGTCAGATTAACTATCGAACTTCCGATTTTTTCAGGATCGTCTTGCTCGCAAGACGGCTTCGTCGTCTTGGCCCGAGCCGAGATGCGTGAATGGATCGCTGCGCGCGGAGTGCCATAAAGGCCGAGCAGCGGGTTGTGGTCATGTGCGGCCATCGTCAGGTCTCCTTACGTTCCACCGCCGAGGGAATGAACGAACACGGTCAGTTCCTTTACGGTGGTGTCGCCCAGTCGCGCTGACCACCCAGGCATCATGCCGTGCTTCGGCGTGCTGACCTGTCGTGCGATCGCGTCCTCCCCCGCGCCCTTCAGCCAGATTGCGTCGGCGAGATTTGGGGCTCCCATGTCGACCTTGCCCTTGCCGTCCTCGCCATGGCAAGCCGCACAGTTGTCGAGAAAAATCTGCTTGCCTGCCTCAGCGCGCGCTGGGTCGGTCGGCGTGTTGGTCAATCCCCAGACGTACGCCGCCACCTGCTCGATTTGAGTGCGGTCCAGCATTTCGGCAAACGCCGGCATTTCGGAGACGTGGGTGTCCGCGTCCGTGTCGAAGCGAATACCGTGCGAGATCGTCGTGTGGATGGAATCCAGATCGCCGCCCCATAGCCAATCGTCGTCGTTCAAGTTAGGAAAGCCGGGGCCTCCGCTTGCTCCTGAGCCATGGCAAGGCGCGCAGTTGACCTTGAATGCCGATGCGCCCCCTGCGATGGCAAATTCGCGAAGGGCGGGGTCGGCGTCGATTTCCTGCACCGACTTCGCAGCGATCATGTCATCAAACCTGATCTGGCCAGCCTTGGCCAAATCAAGATCCTGTTGCAACTCCGCACGGCTAGAGAAACCAAGAAGTCCCTTTGTCGTGGAGGTTATCATCGGGATCGCCGGGTAGGCCATGGCGTAGCCGACCGCCCAGAGGATCGTCGCATAGAACGTCCATACCCACCACCGTGGCATTGGGTTGTTCAATTCGCGAATGCCGTCCCATTCGTGACCGGTGGTCTCCACGCCGCTGAATTCATCGATTTGCTTTTCCGACATTTCAGTCATCCTTCAAGGGAATATCGGCGGCCTCTTGTGCCATCTGCTTGCTGCCGGGACGCAGGGTGAAAAGCACGACGCCTGCGAAGAAAGCCGCCATGGCCACCAGGCCCCAACTGTCGGCGAAGTGCCGCATTGCTGTGTAAGTTTCCATTGGATCACCTCATCGGTAGCCGGTCGCGTCGTCGTAGGTCGAGAAGTCGACCAACGTTCCAAGCATCTGCAGGTAGGAAACAAGCGCGTCCATTTCGGTGAGCTTGGATGGATCGCCGTCAAAGTCGCCGACCTTCGCCTTCGGATACCGAGCCAGGAGCCCGGTCGCGTCGGCGTTAGGATCGGCCTGGGCCTTCATGTCAGCTTCGGCATTGGCGAGCATGGCCTGGGTATAGGGCACGCCGACGTCCTCGTTGGCTTTGAGGTCCATTCCAACATCCTTGACGGTGACTTCCTGCTCCTTGAGGAAGGCGTATTTCGGCATGATCGATTCCGGCACCACGGCTCTCGGATCGGCGAGGTGCTGAACGTGCCACTCATTGGAGTACCGTCCCCCAACACGAGCCAGATCTGGACCGGTGCGCTTGGAGCCCCACTGGAAGGGGTGGTCGTACATGGATTCGGCCGCCAGCGAGTAATGGCCGTATCGCTCCACTTCGTCACGGAATGGTCGGATCATCTGGCTGTGGCAGAGATAGCAGCCTTCACGGATGTAGATGTTGCGCCCCGCCAGTTCCAGCGGCGTGTAGGGGCGCATCCCTTCTACCTTCTCGATGGTGTTCTGAAGGTAGAACAGGGGGGCGATCTCAACGATGCCGCCGATGCTGACCACGAGAAGCGACCCGACCAACAGGAGCGTGGCGTTCTTCTCGAGGATTTGGTGCTTGTCTAATATCGATGCCATTTATCACCTCACTTGGCAGGCTGTGCCTGGGGCACGTAGGCGGTCGGAATAGCTGCCTCGGTCCTGACATGGCCGCGGATCGTCATGAAGACGTTCCATGCCATGACCACGCCGCCCGCCAGATACAACGCTCCGCCAACGGCTCGAAGGACATAGTACGGGAACATTGCAGCGACGGTCTCGGCGAACGAGTAGACGAGGAAGCCCTGCGAATTGTACTCGCGCCACATCAGTCCCTGCTGGATGCCGGCGACCCAAAGAACGGCGGCGTAGATCACGATGCCGAGGGTGGCGAGCCAGAAGTGCCAGTTGACCATGCGGAGACTGTAGAGACGGTCGCGTCCCCAAAGCTTAGGTGTCAGATAGTAGACGGCGCCGAAGGTGATCATGCCGACCCATCCGAGAGCGCCGGAGTGCACGTGGCCAATCGTCCATTCAGTGTAGTGGCTAAGCGAGTTGACGGTCTTAATCGACATCATCGGTCCTTCGAATGTCGACATTCCGTAGAAGGCGATGGCGACGATCATCATGCGGATGATGGGGTCGGTGCGGATCTTGTCCCATGCCCCCGACAAGGTCATCAGGCCGTTGATCATGCCGCCCCACGAAGGCATCCAGAGCATGACCGAAAAGACCATGCCGAGCGTTTGCGCCCAATCAGGCAACGCCGTGTAATGAAGGTGGTGCGGGCCTGCCCAGATGTACATGAAGATCAGGGCCCAGAAGTGGATGATCGACAGACGATAGGAGTAGACTGGGCGGTTGGCCTGCTTGGGAACGAAGTAGTACATCATCCCGAGGAAGCCGGCCGTCAGGAAGAAGCCGACGGCGTTGTGGCCATACCACCATTGCGTCAGTGCGTCCTGCACGCCCGAGAACGCCGAGTAACTCTTCGAGCCGAGAAACGATGCTGGCACCGCGAGGTTGTTCACCACGTGCAGCATCGCGATCGTTACGATGAAGCCGAGATAGAACCAGTTTGCGACATAGATGTGTGGTTCCCTACGCTTCAGAATGGTTCCCAGGTAAACGACCAGGTAGGCGACCCACACGACGGTCAGCCAGATGTCGACGTACCATTCCGGCTCCGCATATTCGCGTGCCTGCGTGATGCCGAGCACATATCCCGTCGCCGCCATGACGATGAAGAGTTGGTAGCCCCAGAACACGAACCAAGCCAAGCTGCCGCCGAACAGGCGCGCGTGACAGGTGCGCTGGACGACGTAGAAGGATGTCATGATCAAGGCGTTGCCGCCGAAAGCGAAGATGACCGCAGAAGTGTGGACCGGACGCAGGCGTCCAAAATTGAGGTACGGCGCCAGATTCAGATCGGGGAAGGCCAACTGGAGCGCGACGACCACTCCAACAAGAAAGCCAACCACGCCCCAGAAGACTGTCGCAATAAGGCCGTAGCGAATGACTTCGTCGAAATAGCCCGACGCTTCTACCATCGGCAACCGCCCTGCCGGGGTGAAATCCATGTTTCTCATCAGCAGCACAGTGCCCGCGAGAAGGCAGAAGCAAAGAACGCTCATATGGATTGCAAATAGATGGTCGTGGGCGAAGGCAGCACCCAGCAAGGCTAGGAATGCCCCCACCGCGACCACCATCGTTTCAGTCGTATACTTCATGATGTCGTCCCCAGTGCGCAGTCGACCGCGTCGCGGCCGGCTCTCTCGTACTTTGGCGAAGGACTGTCATGGGCGCGCGAGAGGCTCCTTGATCTAGATCAACGATGCCGCAATTTCGATCGAAGCCCGGCCGCTATTACAATCTGTTACGAAGTTTCACCTTTTGAAACCGTCCGATCATTTCTGTGTGACGCAACGACGATTTAGTGCCCTCGCCAACAAGAGGGGATACTTCCATGCTGATGCAGAACAACGCCGCCTTCGAACATGCAGAACCAACGCACGATATGATGCGTGGAGTGCAATCGCTCTCATCTCTTTTTCTGACCTCCGCGACAGAAACGATTGCGGCTGGGAAGGCGATCTGCTGGGAGGGCGACACTGCCAACCACCTGTTTCATGTCGTCGAAGGTGTGGTCCGTCTCCACCGCATCATCGGCGAAGGCCGTCGTGTAATCACCGCTTTCCACTTTGCCGGCGATCTCATTGGTGCGTCGCTTCAGGACGCGTTCCTCTTCACGGCCGAGGCCGTGAGCGACTGCAGGATCCGACGCGTGTCGCGAAAGAGCTTCCACGAGGAAGTCGCACGATCGGAGTCACTGCGCCCCGTCTACATCAATCTGCTATGCCAGGAAACCGCGGCGGCCCACGACCAGATGGTGCTGTTGTCCAAATTGAACGCGGAAGAACGGCTCTGCAGCTTTATCGTCAAGCTTGCCTCCCGTCTTGATGCCCAGATGCGCCAAGGCTTGCTACGGGTGCCCATGAACCGACAGGACATCGCGGACTATCTTGGCATCACCATCGAAACCGTCTCAAGAACCATCACAAAGCTTGCCTCGCGGAACGTCGTCGTCCCGGAAGGACGGCATGACCTGAGAATTGTGAATCTTAATCGTCTGATACAGTTGTCGGGGAACGTTGATGATTTCTCGGAAAAAACCTGCCATAGGGTCAGTCTCCACTAATGCAGAGAGACGCCAGGTAAGCCATGCCCCATCGCCTGATATCGCCGCGCACCGCATCACCCCAGGAATTGGACGCCTTGGTGCACGTGCTCGACGGGGCGGACATAATTATCCATCGCTCCGAAGGCACCATCACCCATTGGTCTATCGGGTGCGAGAACATGTATGGCTGGACGAGGGAGGAAGCCGTTGGCGAGAAAGTGTACGAACTCCTCGCCACGCAGTTTCCAGAAACTGCCGACAGTATCCACGCGCAACTCAAGTCCCGTGGCTTCTGGCAGGGCGAGATCATTCACCGCCACAAGAGCGGACACCACATCCACGTCKCGACGCGCTTCGTCTTGGTTAATCTCACCGATGGAGATCTGGCCGTCATCCAGACAAACAGCGATGTCAGCGCTCTCAGACGCGCCCAGGAAGCGGTCAACGCGCGGGAAGCCCATCTGAGTTCGATCCTCGACACCGTCCCCGATGCCATGGTGGTCATCGACGACAAGGGAATGGTGCTTTCTTTTAGCAAGGCGGCCGAAAAACTGTTCGGCATGTCGTCCGAGCAGATCTGCGGACGAAACGTGAGCAACTTGATGCCCAATCCCTACCGGGACGCTCATGACGGCTATATCGATCACTATCTCAAGACTAGCGAAAAGCGTATTATCGGTTACGGTCGCGTCGTAACGGGCAAGCGTGCCGACGGATCCCATTTCCCGATGGAGCTTCATGTAGGCGAAGCGACAGCCAATGGAGAGCGAATCTTCACCGGGTTCGTGCGCGACCTTACCAGCAGGGTCAAAATCGAGGAAGACCTGCGCCAATCTCAGAAGATGGAGGCAGTCGGGCAATTGACCGGAGGGATCGCTCACGACTTCAACAATCTGCTCACGGTGATCAGCGGCAATCTTGAAATGATCGAAGACAAGCTGCCGCCGGGGCAGCTTAGGGACATCTTGAAAGAGGCACAGGACGCCGCCGCAGACGGCGCGAAACTGACCGGGCAGTTGCTGGCGTTCGGACGGCGGCAGCCACTAAGTCCAAAGCCTGCCGATCTCGGACAGCTAGTTTCCGGCTTCTCGGATCTCCTGAGGCGAACCCTGGGCGAGGATATCAAGCTCTCGACTGTCATTGCTGGCTCGGCCCTGAACGTGCTCGTAGATAGCTCTCAACTTCAGAACGCCATTTTGAACATCGCGCTGAACGCCCGCGACGCAATGCCGAGGGGCGGAAGTCTCACGACGGAAATCTCGCGAGTGCACCTGGATGCCGACTACGCCAAGATGTACCCGGAAGTCCGCGGCGGCAATTTCGTTCTGATCTCGATGACTGACACCGGCGCTGGCATGTCCGAGGAAGTGAAAAAGCGCGCGATAGAACCATTCTTCACGACAAAGGAAGTGGGCGCTGGCACCGGTCTTGGCCTCAGTATGGTCTATGGGTTCGTAAAGCAGTCCGGTGGCCACCTCCAGCTATACAGCGAAACTGGGCGTGGGACGACGATCCGGATCTATCTGCCTGCCATGGCCGCTTCCGGATCTCAGGAGGTCCAACAGGAGCCGGTGCCGGTTGAAAGCTCCCTCCCTCGCGGCGACGAACTGGTCTTGGTCGTCGAGGACGATCCTCGCGTCCGGCGGGTCGCCGTAGCAAGGCTGTCCTCGATGGGATACTCGGTTCTCGAGGCGGATAACGGCCGCCGTGCGATGGAAGTCCTAAGGGCCGACGATAAAATCGCACTCCTGTTCACCGACATTGTGATGCCCGGTGGAATGACGGGTGACGAACTGGCCCGCGAGGCCCGCGATCTTCGTCCTGACATGGCAGTGCTCTTTACGTCTGGCTACTCGGAACCAGGACTGGCCGAAACGGATGGGATATCTGGCTCGCAATGGCTTCGCAAGCCGTACACGGCCCGAGAACTCGCTTCGAAAGTTCGCGAGCTCCTTGACGAGCGTTGATCCGCCTACTCATTCGAATAGACGACGGCCGCCTCCGGGCGGCACGGGGTTAACAACGAGGTCGACTCGCTTATAGCGCTCGTCCTCGCAGCGGTCTCCGAACGAGTTGCGAGCCATCAAGGGCGGCCTCGCCGAGGCCCGACGCCACGCGGATGCGGGCGGCAATAGTCATTCTTCGCCGCTTCGATTGTCCAGCGTCCGGCTTCGGCATGTGGTGCAAGATCCTTCCGCACGCCTTGCCGTCATAGCCGGAAATCTTGACCCTCTCCGGAAGCTTTCATTTTTTCCCAGTTTGACGAGCGTCAAAGAACGCTTCCATCGCATGTCTTAGAAAACGTTCCAGAGGCCAAGACGGCCTCGAAGAACAGGAGATATGCAAATGCGTTTGAAGTACGGTCTGATTGCTGCAACGGCAGCCTTGATTGCTTCGACGGCGCCGTTGATGGCCGCTGACCACCAGGTTCAAATGCTCAACAAGGGCACTGCCGGTGCAATGGTATTCGAACCGAGTTTCGTCAAGATCGCTCCCGGTGACACGATCACCTTCGTTCCAACGGACAAGAGCCATAACGTCGAGACTTTCAAGGGTCTAATCCCGGACGGCGCTTCTGAGTTCAAGTCGAAGGCCAGCGAACAGTACCAGGCCAAGTTCGACGTGCCTGGCGCCTACGTCGTGAAATGCACGCCGCACGCTGGCATGGGCATGGTCGCTTTGATCCAAGTCGGCGACGCGCCTGCAAACCTCGAGGCCATCAAGACGGCCAAGGTTCCGAACATGGTGCGCAAGCGGCTTGACGCCGATCTCGCGCAGCTCGCCCAGTAACTTAACTCGTAGCGGGCGGCGCCTGAAACGAGCGCCGGTCCGCGACGGAGAAGACTCATGATCAAGCAAGTCTCACTAGCGGTCGTGGCGGGCTTATTCGCTGTTGGCGCTGCCCACGCACACGCTACGCTGGAGCAAAGCCAGGGCATCTCCGGCAAAGCCTACAAGGCCGTGGTTCGCATTGGACATGGTTGCGAAGGCAAGCCAACGATCAAGGTTCGTGTGAAGGTACCCGAGGGTCTTGTCTCGGCGAAACCGATGCCGAAACCCGGCTGGACCGAAGAGAAGGTCAAGCAGGCATATGAAAAGAGCTACGATCTTTATGGAAAGCCCGTGAAGGAAGGCGTCACCGAGATCGTGTGGACCGGCGGCAGCCTCGCCGACGACGAGTACGACGAATTCATCTTCCGCGGGACGGTCGCAAAGGAGATTCCCGCGGGAACCCGGATCTACGTTCCGGTCGTTCAGGAATGCACCGACGGGGCTTCCGAACGTTGGATCGAAATCCCTGCAGCGGGCAAGACGTCCGATGACTATGAAGCCCCTGCTCCCTACTTCGACGTGGTCGAGCAGCCGCGCTCTTAAAATGCGAGTAGTCGCCCATGTGCTACAAGCTTCAAAACTGGGCGACGTTGCTCCTTCAACCTGCAGGTCTCCTGCTTGTCATGGCAATGGGCATTCTCGTCCCAGTGAGCGCGCATGCCCATGCCGTTCTTGTCAGTTCGTCACCAGCTAGGGATGAGACCGTCAAGACGTCCCCCTCCGTCGTCAGGCTTCAGTTCAATGAGCCTGTAAGAGTGATCAGGGTCGCGGCCAGAAGCGCGGATGGCGGCAGCCAGAACCTGATCGCGGACACCACCGGCACGGCCGTAACATTCCATCTTCAAAATCCAGTTGGCCGCGGCTCTGTGATCGTTAGCTACCGCGTCGAGTCCGAAGACGGACATCCGGTCGGCGGTTCGCTCGTTTTTCATGTCGGCACGGCGTCGCCGGCGTCCCCGGATGTCACCGTAGCCGCAACGTCCGGTCTGAACGTCGCCATATGGCTCGTCCATATCGCAACGATACTCTATCTGGCGGTTTTCGTTGGGGGCGCGCTGTTCCATCGTTGGCTCGATCCTGGCCACGCACGACCTGTACGATCCTTCGCGACGCTGGCCCCCGGCGGTCTTCTTCTAGTGACGGGCCTCTACCTGCAGGGCCTGGACGAATTGGGCATGGGTCTCACGTTGCGTGGGATTGAACCCCTCAAAGACGCCGCGCACGGCAACGCGTTGACCGCAGCAGGCCTCGCCTTTCTTTCAATCGTCCTTGTATCGCTTCCTCTCGCTGCGAACCGTCGAGGCTATCTCATCACCGCAGTCCTCGCGATGGCCGCCGCGTCAACGGCCTTCACGTTCACGGGTCACTGCAACGTTGTCGAACCTCGCTGGCTGGCCAGGACGTGCATATTCCTTCATGGAGCGGCCATGCTGTTCTGGATTGGCAGTTTGATGCCATTGTGGCGGCTCAGCAGAACGCGGTTCACCAAGCGCCCCCTTCTGGGGTTCTCGCGGGCGATTCCGGTACCTTTCGTTCTCATGCTTGCAGCAGGCGCAACTCTTGCATTCATCGAGCTGCCCGAAATCTCGCAGATGCTTTCTTCGCTTTACGGTCAGGTCCTGACTGTCAAAATCGCGCTCGTAGGGATCCTCTGCATCCTCGCAGGATACAATCGCTTCTGGCTCACAAAGCCAGCGCTTGCGGGGAGCCGGACCGCCCGAACGCATCTTCGACGCAGCATTGGCTGTGAGATTGCATTGGCGATCGCGATCGTCGGCGCAGCTTCCCTCTGGCGCTTTGCCGGACCGGCCCAGGCGGCCGTGGATGAACCAGCCATTTCGCTTCATCTCCATTCGGACAAGCTCATGGCGCAACTAGAGCTTGGTCGCGATCCCGCCGGAGTGGCCCACGCAAGGGTGGTAGTCATGGGTCCTGATTTCGGACCGATCGGGCCGCGCTCGGTGCTGCTTCGACTGATGAATCCGGAGGCCGGCATCGAGCCGATCAAATACGACCTGCAAAAGGCGCCCGCAGGCGGCTGGGAAGGAACTGTTCTGGCTCTTGGTGATCCAGCAGGCTGGAATGTGGACGTCGAAGTCCAAATCGACGACTTTACATCGACGCGCCTTGAAGGCCACCTATCAAAATAGTATTTCGTTGGCGTTAAACGGCATTAAACTTAATGACTGGATATTATTCTTAGATAACGGCCGCTTTTCTGCGATTCAGGCCATCGCAACTTCCATCGGCGAGGAATTTCGAAAGACATCTATGTTCGTACTTGCAATACTTGAAGAGGGCCAGGAAAGAAACTTTCGGACGTCCGATATCAAGCTGGAGAATGGTCACATACTCGCCGTCGTGGGCTCGACGGAACATCGGTTTCCCGTGCGCGACGTCATCAATCTCGTTGTGATCGAGCACATCGAAGAATTCACGCCGGCGACCTCAGCCGTTCGAAGCGCCGCGGTGAACTAGAGGGGCTGCAACAAATTTCTGTGCTAGGCGGCCTCGCTTTTTTCGTGTGCAGTACACCAGATATCGTAGGCGTAAGTGCGGCGGCAGCCGCATGTGCTGACGTCGCGAAATCCCCAACTGAAGCGTTAGTTTTGCGACTGAATTTTGCAGCGTCGCAAAACCAACTTTCCGCAGATCTCCGCTGCCGACGATTAGGCGCCGGGTGCATCGAAGGCGAAGTCTTCGATGGGTATCCCTGTCCAGACCTCGAGCACTTCGATCCAGGCAAGGTCGGCGCGACGCGTCAGCATCGCGACGAAAACCGTCCTTGCCCAGCCGTTGGCCGGTTTCGCAAACGTGCCAAAGGATTGGCGCGTCACCACACGCGCTCTTTAGGCCGAGCGGCCAAGTTTTTGACGGCTCCCGGTCAAATCGATCAGGTCTACGGAAGCGTCGGGATACCCTGCAAGCACTTGCCGGATCGAGGCGACGTCCATCAGATTGAAAGCCGTTGATAGCGCGTCGGCTGTGACGGCGTTGTCGGCTATCACGCTAACGCGTCGATAGCGCCCTGGTGTGGCACCAGCCCTTGGATGAAGGATGTGCCCGAAGCTTCCAGCCTGGTCGAACACAAATCCGGCAGAACTCGACGTAGCGACGGCGCGGTTGACGATCGAAAGCACTGCATCGGGCTCCCCGCTGTCTTCGGTGGTCGCCAATCCGATCCGCCAGGGTTCTCCTCCTTGCTGGGTGCCAATGGTACGCTCTTCGCCCATGTCCACCAAGCTGCTTTCGACGCCAGCGTCGCGCAGTATCTCGACGAGCCGATCGGTGACGAATCCTTGTGCCACTCCATTAAGGGTGATGGCCATTCCCGGACGCGTGAACGCCACGCGGCCCGATCCAAACTTCACACCGCCGAACCCGACGCGCTCCAGGCGATCCCTTAGAACCGTCGCGTCGGGCCCTTGCTCATCGGCGTCGGCTTTCGCAAAATGATCCCGGTAAAGCTCCCACACGGGCTGTACGGTCGGATCGAAAAGGCCGCCAGTCGATTCCCAGAACCCGAAGCACGTATCGAGCAACGCCAGCATTTCCAGTTCTGGCGCGGCAATGCCGCCTGCCCGGTTCAATTCGACGAGGTCCGAATCGTCGCGGTAGAGGCTGAACATCCTCTCCAGTCGCGCGACTTCCGCCACGACCAACTCTATCAGTCGATGAGCCCTGGCCGGGTTGTGGTCGTTCAGTATCAACTTTGCTGGTGCGCCCAGCGCTTGGCCGCTCCATATGACGGCCGACGGAGCGGACCTGGCCAAGCTGCTGGAATAAAGCAGGGGCAGCCCGGCCACGGCTGCGACGATTCCTATTGCACGCCGTCTGGTCACCAACTTAGCCATCAGTTCCGCTCCTCGCGTTTGCTGGGGCATCTGACGGTGTCGCCAGAACGTCGCTGTCTTCGATTTCGTCTAAAATCAGCACTCGGCCGCCATTCTTATGCGCAAAGGCCTCGGCATCCGCACGCACCGAGAAAGGAACTGTCTCGGGAGCGCCCATGCCACCATGAACGTTGCTTCCCACGACGTAGAACGCCCGTTTGGCGTCTATCCAATTCTGACTGCCCGGATTTTCCCAACTCGAGGCATTGCTCATGTCCGAGACGTAGATCGCTGCCAAATCCTTCGGTTCCTCGGGAAGTCTCGTGAAGGCGACGGCGTCGCGTGACGAGCTGAACCAGACGGCCTTGCCCCCGCCCCTGAGGATGATCTGACCCTTCGGGCCAGGGTGTTCGAGGACGTTCATTCCGCAAAAGTGGTCCACGGCTTCAGATGTAAGTTCCAGCGGCTTTGGCACTGTCGTTTCAGCCTTCTCGCATCCGGCGAGAAACAACGCCGAAAGCATGAATGACATGGCGATAGAGCGGGTCATAGTTCTCTCCTGGAGAAACGAGCTATTGCGAGCGAAAGAGGAATGGCGGCCCACAGCAAAAGGGAAACAACCAGCAACTGAGGCGTTAGCAATGAGCCGGCGGCGACGCCCGACATTGCCGACACTGATCCCGCCGCTTCTGATCCGAGGTTGAGCAGCCTATAGGCATCAGTCGGATTCGCCATGAGCAGGGCGCTTAGCAAGCCCGGCGAAAACCCTTCTCCCTTCGTGGAGACCAAGGCACCGAGCAGTCCCATGTCGTAGATGATCACGAAAAACAGCCAGATCCCCAGGGCGATCCCGCCCGCCGTACTCCGCTGGCTGACAGAGGCGCTGACGAGGTATCCGATGGCGGTGAAAACCGCGCCTAGCAGTATGGAGGAGCCGATCATGCAGGCGAACGAGGTCCAGCTACTTGCGCTGACCGGAGCTCCCGCAGCAATCAGCGCGGCGCCGGCCGCGCCGTAGCCTACCAAGGTCGCGACAGAGAGGATAAGTGTGTGGCCGATGAACTTTCCGAGGACGATCTGCCTGCGCCCGATGGGATAGCTCAAGAGGAGAAGCAGCGTGCCGCGCTCCATCTCGCCGACGATGGCGTCATGCGCAAGGAGCAGTGCAATTAGCGGGATTAGGAAGATCGTCAGGCTTGCAAGACTGACGATGACGATATCCAGGCGGCCGGCGCCGACGTTTCCCGTAGGCGCGCTTCCAAGGAACGACAACGTCAACGCCAATGAGGCGAGAAGCAACGTCACCGCAAGGACCCATCGGTTTCTCAGGCCCTCCTGAATCTCCTTGCGCGCAATGATCAGGATGTTGTTCATGGCCGTTGCCCTTGAGTTCGAAGAAAGTGTGCATAGACGTCGTCGAGCGTGGGCTCGATAATTGTCATGCTGGTCAGCGCGGCTGGATCCGATGTCACGGCCGAGAGGACCGCTATCTTGTCCCTGTGGTCGACCTCAGCTTCCAGAAATTTGTCCTTTCTCTCAAACCACTTGACCGAGCCGTTCGACCACGGACTCGTCTTGGACGCGCTGCTCGGCTTGAATCTTATGTGAGTTGGAAGGCAGGCGATCTGGCGCAGCTCGTCGAGCGAGCCGTCGGCAATCTTGTGGCCACGGTTTACGATGACGACGCGCTCGGCCCTCTCTTCCAATTCGCTGAGCGCATGGGAAGAAAGCAACACGGTCGTTCCTCTTTGCTTGAACTCAAGGATGAGGTCGTAGAAGCTTCGCCGGAGCGCCGGATCCAAACCGCTTGTCGGCTCGTCCAGGAGGAGAAGGCGAGGTTCGCCCAAAAGCGCCTGGGCCAATCCTAACCGTTGTCGCATCCCCTTCGAATAGGTTCTCACCGGCCGGTCGACGGCGCTTTTGGCTAGCCCGACCTGATCGAACAGTTTCTGGCATTGATCGAAGGGTACGCGCTTCAGTCTGGCATAGAAGGACAGGATCTCCCGGCCGGTCAGAGCCAGGTGAAACGAGACGCTTTCGGGCAGATATCCGACTTGCCTGCGGACGCTGAGGTTTCCCGATACCGGATCCTCTCCCAGTACCCGCACAGTGCCGTTCGTGGGCCGAATGAGGCCCAGGATTGCCTTGATCAGGGTCGTCTTGCCCGCGCCGTTGTGGCCGACGAGCGCTACCAGTTCGCCTTCGTCCAGAGCAAACGAAATGTCTTCGATCGCCGCCACGTCTGCGTAGCGTTTAGACACGTTGTTCAGAGAAATTGTCGACGTCATCGCGTACCGTCCTTCGGGGAAAGAGGAGCCATCAGCGGCTTGCTGTCGATCACGCCACCAGGGAGTAGAGAGGGAAACTGCGCCTGCGCCCAGCGAATGATCTGTACCGCGGGGCTTGTTGTGAGAACTTTGGCTTGCGGCGCGGTCCAAAGCACGGTGTCGATTATGTCATTGGGACGATAGGGACCGTCGCCTAGACCGTCGCCATTGAGGTCGAACGATGGGTTGTCGCTCCAGTAGTTTCCTCGGCCTTTCTTTGACCAGTCGAGGTAGCGGGAACCGACGTATTTGACCTGGTTCCGATTGCCGACGAAGGAGTTCCCGGTGATTTCGTTCCCCTCGGAGCCGGCGGTGAAGTGAATGCCGATGGCGCAGTTTTGAAAGAGGTTGTCCTCCAGCACGTTGCGATTGGCGTTGTAGATGAATACGCACTTTTCCGGTCCAAGCATCTGCTCGCCCCCTACGGGGCGGGCGTCTCCTGCGGGCATATCGGCGGTGTCGGCTCTGGTGCCCCCCATCGTCCACCTTTCGGATGGCTGGAGGCGGCCGACGACCTTGTTGCGTCGAACCGTCGAACCGTTGGCGAAATTGAGAAGCAGGCCGTGATCGCGGTCGCCGTCGGACACGTTGTCCGTAATCGTCAGCCGGCTGGAAAACATGATTGCGTAGCCGACAATATTTCCCTCGGACACGTTCCCGGTAATCACGCTGTCGTTCGTGTACATGTAGTGTACGGCAAACCGGAGATTGCTGAATCGATTTCCCTTGAAGACGTTGTGCTTGCTAGCGTTCGTCGAGATGCCGTCCTTGCCGAAACTTATCCTGTTGTCGACGATTTGGGCGCCTGGGGCGTTCCACAGCGAGACGCCATTTCCTGCCTCGCTCATGCGGCCGGCGGTGAGCCCCTTGATCTCATTGCGCCGTGCGACAGAGTCGGCTGCTCCGTGGAGATAGACTCCGTTCAAGTTTCCGACGATCAAGTTGTCCTCGACCACCGCGCCCGTGGCCGATTGGGCTACAAAGATGCCGGAATCAAGCGCCGCCAGATCGAATCCCGATCCCTTTACAGTGAGACCTCGAACCACGGTGTTGGGGGCAGTCACAGTGATGACGCTGCCCGTCTCGTGCCCGACAACGACCACTCCAGGCACCCCCTCCAGGGTGACGGTCTTTCTGATCACAAGCGGACCAGGATACGTGCCTGGGGCGAGCTTAATGGTGTCGCCGTCGGAAGACGCATCTAGAACGTGTTGGAGCGTGGCTGCGTTGGGCGGTCCGACCTGAAGTTCGCCAGCGTTCGCGCGCGCCGGTATGGCGGTCGAAACGAACGCCATACCGAAGATCAATATTTTGCCAAGGGAAGGCATCACGCCGCCTTGGGCTCGACGAACATGCGGCCCTGCATTTCCATGTGCATGGCGTGGCAGAACCACGAGCAATAGAACCAGTAGACGCCGGCCTTGTCGGCGGTGAAGGTGACCGAAGCCGTCGCTTGAGGAGCGACCTCCATCTGGATGCCGTAGTTCACGATGGAGAAGCCGTGGGTCAGGTCTTCAACATCGTCGATGTTCGTGACGTAGACCGTGACCTCGTCGCCCTCCTTGACCGAGAAGGACTCCAGTCCAAACGCCGGCGCCGCCGAAGTCATGTAGACGCGGACCTTGTCTCCATCGCGGATTACATTGGAATCAGACAACAGATCGATGTTGTCCTTCTTGGCCTGCGCGACCGCATCCGCGAAGAAAACATCATCCCGGCTCCACGTGCTGACCGGATTGATTTTCGAAGAGTGCACGATGGTTGCGTCGTGGGGTTCGGCAAAAGTCGGGTTGTCGTGGACGAGAACCATCTTGTCGCCGGAGATGTCGATAAGCTGATCGTTCTCCGGTTTCAAAGGGCCAACGTTGAGATAGCGGTCCTTGGAGAACTTGTTTAGCGATATGAGCCACTTCCCGTCCGCATCCTTCGTCTGGCCCATCGAAGTATGGTTATGACCAGGTTGGTACTGAACATCGAGTTTCTGGCGGATCGGATCGACCTTCTCCCCCTTGAAGGCCCGAATGGCGTCTTCGATGTTCCATTTGCAGATCTGGCTGTCGATAAACAGCGTCGTGTAGGCGTTACCCCGGCCGTCGTATGCGGTGTGAAGCGGCCCCAAACCGAGTTGAGGTTCGGCCACGACCGTGTCGCGCGGCTTGATCTTGTCGTCAAACAAGTCGTCGAACTTGCGGACGTCGAAGACGGTTACGGTGGGGGACAGCTTTCCGTTGGCGACGACGTGGATACCGTCTGGCGCGGTGTTGATTCCGTGCGGGCTGTTGGATACCGGAATGTAGCGGGTAAACGCCGAGCCATGGCGGCCGTCGAGAACTGGAACGCCGCCGATCTCCTTGAATTCGCCCTTGGCGACCGCGTCCTCGATCCGCTTGAGATTGAAGACGACGACCCAGTCCTGGTCCTTCGCCATCGTCTCCGGAAGGTTCACGCCCTCTTCCGAGTTGTAGCACGTCGCAAAGCAATACTTGCCCTGATAGTCGGCGTCGACGTTGTCGAGGTTGCCGTCGACGATGATCTGCCAGGCGACCTCCATCGTTTCGCCGTCGACCGCCGTGAAGACGGCATGATACTGCTTCGGGTCGTCCAGGACCTTCCCGTCGTTCGGGATCGGAACGCGGTCTTCACCGTTGCAGAAGACGTAACCGGTCTTCGGGTACTTCTGCACGCGCAGACCGTGAACGGTGTGCTGGTTGGGAAGTTCGATGATCTTGTCGCACTTCATCACGTCGAGACGGATCCTGCAGACACGTGTATTCGCCTTGTCGTTCGCAAAGAGATAGCGACCGTCATAGGTCCCGTCGGTGAAGGAAGGATGGGGGTGATGCAGGTCGCCGTTGTGGTGGACGCCACCACGCTTCGCGAGGAATTCGCGGGTTTGCGGAAGAAGGCCCTCGGTCAGAACTTTGCGGCTTTCGTTTGTGAGGCCCCAGCCGGTTGCGCTGCAGCGATTGTAGACCGGGATGCGCATCAGTTCTCTCATCGAGGGAAGGCCGACGACGCGGATCTCACCGGACTGTCCCCCGGATACGAAGACATAGTATTCGTCCAGTTCGCCCGGCCTGACCTCGTGATCGAGTCCTTCGGCGCCAGCGGGCGTCGCCGTGGCTCCCGAAAGCGTCAACGCCCCGCCCACGCCGGTCACGCCGGCTGCCGCTGCGAACGCCGTGGTTCCTAACAGTTGCCGCCGATTGAACAGCGGGTGTTTTTCTTCTTTTGTCATTGCCTTCTCCTTGGTGAACATGTCAGGCCGGATGGTCCGACGAGGTCTCTGTTTTCTTGATAGGGGCGCCCCTGTAGGTCACTTCGACCTTCTGCTTCTTCGCTGGTGTTTCGCCCCTCGATTCAGGCGTCGAAAGCGCCATGAATTTCTCGCGCTTGAGCCGCACCTGGATCATGTGCGGGCAGCGCTGGTCGTCCTGGTAAAGTTCTTGGCAGTGCATGCAGTAGATGCATTCATTGACGTTGATCTGCCCTTCCGGATGGATTGCCTGAACGGGACACTCCTTGGAGCAGCGCTGACAAGGAGAGCCGCATTCCGGCCACCGCTTGAGCCATTCGAACATCCTGATCCGACCGGGTATGGCCAGCGCCGCACCCAGCGGACACAGGTACCTGCAATAGAAACGTTCGACGAAGAGGCCTGCGACAAGCAGGAAGAACGCAAACAGTACGAAGGGCCACTGGCGCGCGAACTTAAGAATGATCGCCGTCTTGAATGGCTCGATCTCAGAGAGTTGCTCTGCCAGAGCCGTCGAGTAGAACGAGACACCGAACAACCCGAGGAAGATGATGTACTTCACGGGCCAGAGGCGTTCGTGGAGGCCCCACGGCAGCTTTACCTGGGGAACACCAAGCTTCTTGGCCAAGTTGTTTGTGAGTTCTTGCAACGCGCCGAAGGGGCATAGCCACCCGCAGAACGGCCCCCTCCCCCAGAACAGGAGTGCCGCGGCCCCCGCGGCCCAAAGCAGAAATATCAAAGGTGCGGCCAGGAAGAACTGCCAGTTGAAACCCGATACGACCGCATTCGCGAAGGTCAGGACGTTGACGACGGAAAGCTGCGCGTTCGCATACCAGCCAAGCCAGAAAAGCGTGAACAGAAGGAACCCCGTGCGGACGTACCCGAACAGCTTGGGCCGGCGCACCAGCCAGTCCTGGAAGAAGAAGATCGCGGTCAACGTGAGTATGGCGGCTAGTGTAACGGCGATCTTCGTCCTGCTTGCCTGCCAGATCGTGATCCAAAGCTGATTGTCAATATCGCTTCCAGCGGCCTCGACGGGCGCATCCTGAGGCGGCGCCGCAGTTGCTGGTGGCTGCGTCTGGTTCACCCGGTCGGTCTTCACGTAGATGTCCGGCAGCGAGTATCCGACGTTGTAAGGTAGCACCGCCTTTTGAGCGCCCATCGTGCGCTGGACCAGTAGCTGAAGCTCGAAAGGCGCCGTCACATCGAAGGTGAAGTCCTTTGGCACCTGGAAAAGAGCGATTTCGCGTAGCTTCGGCGCCCCGGCGGCCGCGAGCGTTGGAATGCGCGTATGGTCATGATCGTGGAAACGGACGCCTTGACCGTCTTGAAGAAGTTCGATCCTGTCGAAGATTCCGCCTCTGACGTAGCCCRAGCCCTTGAACGAGTAGGCTCCGTCTCCCGCGACCAAAATCGCCGATTGGTCGGGTTTCAACCGGCTGCGCAGCCGGTCGTAAAGGGCGTCGCCCAGAAGGCTTCGGCCGATGACTGGAACGCTGACTGGGGCGACGTAGAAATCGATAAACCGTTCAGTATCCGGTGTCGTCTCTGGATTGTTTGCGGCCGCATCCTGCTTGGCTGCCCGGAACGCATCCGAAACCTCCCCGACGGTCAGGCGGAGGCTTCGGATGGAGCCGTCCCCGATAAGCGTCTGCCAGTCCTGGACGCCGGATTTCGTATTATCAACGCTCCTTATTTCAGCCGTGGCCGGCGTTTTGGCGGCTTGCTGTGTGTCCAGCCGGTGTGAGCGGATAAGTTTGACTGCCGAGCGAACGACGCTGTCGCCCATGACCAGGACCGTCACAGTGGCACCGCTGACGATGTCGACCTGGGGCGGACGGTCGACGCCCGCGGCGACTCTTCCTAGATCCTTGCCAATGATCGAATTGAGCGCCGCGACCACGCGACTTTGCGGAATCCCGATCAGCACGATCGGCTCCTTGTGGTCTACAAGCTTGATTCCGCTGACGACACCCGCGGACGTGATGCCGACCACAATATGTATGGGCTTGCCGGAGTAGCCGGTCGACGCCGTAAAATCTGAATTCAGGTAAGCGTAGCCGAGTGGCACCCCTTTTCGAAGAACTGGCGCAATTGGCGGCTCCCCTTGCAGCGGGCCAAAGGAGTCCGCGCCCGTGAAAAGCTCGGACGGCTGAACTTTCTGGAGATAGCTCGAAAGCTGGTCGCCTGCGTTCGCGGCAAACGGCGCAAACAACGCGACCAACGATACAAACAGTGCCCAGACCCACGATCGAATGAGGAGAGTTGAAGGTGATGGCATGTCCCAGCGCGTCCCGTCGTTGGCGGTCAAGGTCGGGACAATAGTCGCCGGGCAGCAGACACTCTTTGATGCTCGTCAAACTCGAACCTGATCGTTCTGATATCCGTAGGCATCGAAATGGTGCCCGACCGGAGGACAAGATGACGAACCTGAAAAAAGAACCAGCGTCGATCAATTCGATTGCAGAGCTGCTCGCCACGGCGAAGGCCATGGAACTTGAGGCAATCGAGAGCTACGAAGCGTTGGCGCAGCAGATGATGAAGGCGAAGAAGCCGGAGCTCGTGTCAGTATTTCAAAAGCTCGCCGCCGAGGAACGTCAACACCTCGCGTCCGTGGAGGACTGGCGCGATCAGATCGAGGTCGCCAGAAAAGGTGTGCCCGTCGTCTCGGAGGAAGTGTTTGACGAGGAAGGGATGGATCTAGCGGACCCCGAACTCGTCTCCGCCTACCGAGCCTTCTCCGTGGCAGTGCGCAACGAAGAGCGCGCGTTCCTGTTCTGGACATACATCTCCGCACACGCTCCCACCGGGCAAATCGCCCAAGCTGCAGAGCGCATGGCGAGAGAGGAACTGGGGCACATGTCGACCCTCCGCCGCGAGCGCCGGCTCGCCTTCCACGCGGAGAGGCAGATGAGTGCCGAGAGGGCCATCTCAATTGCGCGCATTGAACAATTGCTTGAACTCAGTCTTCAGCGGCTGGTCGAGCACGACGGTCCAAACTCGGAGAAGTTGGCCACTCTCGCGCAGCAGGCACGGAAGCGCGCCATGATGTTGGGGAACCGCACGCTGGACTTCGATCGTCCCGCGAACCTCGCGAGCATGTCGGCCACGGCATTGACGGAAATCCTGCTGGACTATCACCTGGTCGAGGCCGAGCGTTCAAGAGACGAACAGGACCGAATTCGGGCACAGCTATTTGCGGGCCAGCTCGTTGCCACCCTTGTGGCCCTGCGGCAAGGAACGGCGAGATAGGACTTCTGCCGCCTTAGGCGTCAACTGCGAGAGGTGTCGTCCTTCTCGTCTTCAACGCCCTTTTTGAATTCGCGAATGCCATGGGCGAGATCGCCCATCAACTCAGGGATCTTGCCCTTCCCGAAGAACAACAAGACCACCACTAGAACTATCAGCCAATGCCATGCGCTGAATGAACCCATGTCTAAAACTCCACTACCGTTTTGCCTGTACCCCACTCTCTTGGCGGGGTCGAAAGTGGCCTCACCTTAGCGAGGTGCGCACACAGCTCATTGAGGTAGCGCAATCAAGACGACGCTTCCGAAGATCAAGAGTTGAGGCTATGTTTGGTCGCCGCGAACACGCGGCCCGTGTGTCCGAGGCGGCATCTCCTCCAACCCAGCCCAGGCGCCGCCTTGGATGTAGTGGCATGTCTTCAATGCCATCCGCCTGATGTCGGGTGGTCGCAGGCGCAACCGCTGCCGTAGCTTCCGCCACTGCCGCCGCCGCTGGATCCGCAACCAGGCCGCGACGCTGTGGTGGTCGGACATGCCACTTGGACTTTGACGACCTCCTCGGCCTGAATCCCGCAGGAAGTGGCGAAATCTGCGGAATTGCTTCGATCGTCAGCACAGCTCGAACTGGCCGGACTGACTTCGTAATGGTAACAGGCGGCGTGCGCGGACATGCCCCCCCAAAAGCACGGCCGCTATCAAAATGGTCGAGTTCCTCATACCTTCCTCGGTATAAGCCTCACCGGGCTGAACGGAAATTCTCGCGGGGAAGTGCGAGCCCACTGTCTGCGTCAACGCAAACATCAGCGCGAATACCTCGCCAGCGTCGCCGAGTTAACAGCAAGGCAACGACCGCATCCCGGCAGTTGCCGGCCATGGACGTCGGATACCTGCGCGACTTTTAGCGCGCAGGTGGCTGACGCCGAAGCCGGCAGGTAGTCCGCGCCTGCGAAGGCTGTCCCCTCAATCAGGCGTCTCGGACTGCATCTTCGCTCCGTAAACCGAACGCTTGGTCAGGTAGATCAGTCCGGTGAAGATTGACAGGAAGATCATGACCATGGAGCCGGTCCGCTTGCGCTCCTCAAGATGCGGCTCGGCAGCCCACATGAGGAACGCGGAAACGTCCTTGGCGTACTGATCGACCGTCGCCGGAGCGCCGTCGTCATACGTCACCTGACCGTCGGAGAGCGGCTTCGGCATTGCAAGGGCGGCAGCATGCGCAAAGTACGGGTTGTAGTAGGCACCTTCCGCCACCTGGACACCCGCTGGCGGCTCCTGATCGTAACCGGTCATTAGCGAGTAGATGTAGTCAGGACCACCTTCCTGATAACCACCGACGAACGGGATCATGTCGATCACGAACTGCGGGAAACCACGCTCGACTTCGCGTGCCTTGGCGATCAGCGAAAAGTCGGGCGGAGCCGCGCCGTTGTTGGAAGCGGCGGCCGCTTCGGCGTTGGGGAACGGCGACGGGAAATAGTCGGATGGAACAGCCTTGCGGCTGTA
>NZ_JBFTOF010000037.1:0-40424 GCF_056397845.1 Rhizobium sp. 05L419 | reverse complement strand
TCGACACCCAGAGCAAGGGCCGCTCGGGATCGCCAAGCGTGGCCGGCTCCACCAGTCGCTTCAACTGCGGAACAAGATCAGGATCAAGCGCGCTCACCGCTTTGCGCCCGCCGCCAGCACGCCGAACCTGCCCCTGCTCCAAAGGTATGGCATCCAGATCGTCCTGTCCGCGATTGATCGTCGACCGCGCCAACCCGGTGATCCGCGAGACCGCCGCAAGCCCGCCCCATCCCGCCGTGCTCGCCTCGGCCGCCGCGAACATCCGACGCCCGCGTTCATCAAGCTTGCGCCCCACTGTCGCCCAACGGTATCTGATGCCATCCTCGTCGATCATGCCATCGACATACGTCTATCTGATCCGGACGGGAATCCCCCGCCCATGAGTCAATCAGACGCACCCTCGACAAATGACGATTCAGTTATTGTTCGGAGCAACCTAAGGAATTCGGCGCACACCTGTCGTCGCGAGCAGCTTACAGCATTGAGTTTCTCCTCTGAGACGCGCCTCCGAAGCTCTTGTCGCGTCAGGCTTAAGAAACAAGCATTTCCCGCGAAAACGGAAAACCCTATGCGCTCAGCGCATAGGTGTGGTGAGGGATTGTCGCTGTTTTAAACCGATTGAAATGTCTATATTCCAATCATTGAAACGACGCCGGAGCCAAGCAAGGTTGCTGACGTCAGAAGCCCTCAGGAAAGGGGATTATCATGAACGTAGCACGCTCTTTCAACAATTGGCGCAAGTTCCGTCAGACCGTTAACGAACTTGGCCGTATGTCCAGCCGTGAATTGCAGGACCTCGGGATCGACCGAGCCGACATCCGTAGCGTCGCGCGTGCATCGGTCGCGCGCTAACCGCACGGACGTATCGTCTCAAAGACTGCTCGACGCCCGCTGATGACGCGGGCGTTTTTGCGTCGGTTTCCTGTGCCTGGGATCCATTTTGGCCGTCGTTCCGTCGCAAGCCTTTCCGGCTTGTATTTCTTGCATAGCTGCAGTGCAGCATAGAGCATAGGAATCGACCATGGTCGGTGTATAACTAGGCTCATCGAAGCGATGCACCTCCTCCCGCAGAGCTTCGAGTTTCAGACGGCCCACTCCTCCTCCCAGGGACGTCTGTAGGAACAGCGGCACTCCTCCTCCCAGTCGCTGTTCGGTTCTTTTCGAAAAGCCTGCCGCACCTCCTCCCGCGGCAGGCTTTTTCGTTTCTGGGCATCTGCGTCAGATACCGAGATCGAGCTGGGACTGGATTTCCGCAGCGCCGGCATTCCATCGTCAGTGACGAAAGCGTGACGCCGAGCAGCCGGACGGGTCGCTTGAATGGATGGATGGTTGCAAGAAGCCCGGACGCCGCCTCGAGGACTTCGGCTATGTTCGCAACTGGAGATACCCCGGTCCGGCTGCGCGTCGCCTGGGTGAAGTCCGAGTATTTGTTTTTGACGGTCACCGTTTTGCCGCTGATGTCATTCGTTTCGCAGTAGCGCCACACCTTCTCCGCAAGCGGTTTCAGCTCAGCTGTCGCCAGATCGAGATCGTCGATATCGTCGATGAAGGTATCCTCCGCCCACGGACTTTCGAATCCGGTCGGGCCTCACCTGTCGCTCGTCGACGCCGCGGGCGATGCCATAAAAATAGGGGCCACATTTGCCAAAATGCTCCTGCAGGAAGGCAAGAGTTTTCGATTTCAGATCGATCCCGGTTTCGATCCCGTATTTGTACAGGCGCTCGGCGGTCGCCGGCCCAACACCGTGGAATTTATTGACGGGCAGGGATTCGACAAAGATTTGCCGGACCGGCGGGCCTGTACCAACAGATGACGACGGACCAGGAGGATCGCGGCGAGATGGCTTCGGTGTTGTCAGCGATGCTTGAACGGCAGTCGACTGACGGCAGCATCAACCGCTATGACGCGTTGAGAAACGGATACTTTGACGAAGGGAGCAAGGGGCTTGAACCTGTTCCGAGTGCTCGGGAAAGCCAGGATCGAGATGAATTGGGGGCCGAGTTGGAGGAGGCGCTTGAGGACAGCTTTCCGGCCAGTGATCCGGTCTCAGCGACGTTCACCAGTATCCCGGGCAGGACCAGGACGTCAGAGACTTGATAACGACTGGTCGACAAGCTTTCCAAGCGCGGAGCCAAGATCCTATGGAGGTGAATAGCGACCGAAGCTCGGGCAGAGTGGAGTCGCCAACCAACTCTGAGGAGGTCCGCAATGCCAGTTGCAGCCAACCGTAACGAAGCTCCAGCCGCTATCCACGTCGATCTTGTCGCAATCTTTGTGTCATTGGAACTCTCGCGATCGAAGTGGCTTGTCACGTCCCTTTCGCCAGGGGCGGGTGAGAAGATGTCAAAGTATATGGTGGCAAGTAGCGATGTTCCGGCATTGCTGGCTCATCTTGCTGAGTTGCAACGCAAGGCGAAGGCTCGGACCGGCCGCAGTTTTCGGATCGTGTCGATCCAGGAGGCTGGTCTCGACGGCTTTTGGATCCACAGGATTCTCGAGCGCGAAGGGATCGAAAGTTATGTCGTCGACCCCGCCTCGATTGCGACATCCCGCCGCCGCCGCCGGGCGAAGACCGACAAGATCGACGGCGAAGCGCTGGTCCGAGCGCTGCTGGCTTATAAGCGAGGTGAGCCTCGGGTTTGCGCGATGCTGCGGATTCCAACGCCGGAAGAGGAAGACCGCCGCCGGCTTGTGCGTGAACGTAAGGCGCTGACCAACGAGCGCGTCCGCCACGTCAACCGGGTGAAGGGCCTTTTATTCGGTCAGGGTGTGTCTGGCTACGAACCGTTGCGGCGCGATCGGCGCAAGTGTTTGGACGCGCTTGGGACCGGAGATGGACGGCCGCTGCCGCCAGCGCTGAAAGCGCAAATCAGTCGCGAGCTCGATCGCATCGAGCTACTGTTGGAGCAGATCAAGGAGGTCGAGCGCATGCGCGACCTGATGCTAGCCGCCGCGTCGTCATCGTCGCCAGCACCGGCACTTCTGCTCAATCTCAAGGGTATCGGCTCAGAGTTCGCCGCCGTTCTTTGGTCTGAAGGGCTGTGTCGTCACTTTGACAATCGAAGGCAGGTTGCTGCCTATGCAGGCCTTGCGCCAACGCCTTGGCAAAGCGGCCAGATCGATCGCGACCAAGGCGTATCCAAGGCTGGCAATCCCAAGCTGCGGACAACTCTTGTCCAGGTCGCCTGGCTCTGGCTACACCACCAGCCCGACTCAGCGCTCAGCCTTTGGTTCAAGGAGCGAGTGACGCAAAATGGAGGACGACAGAAGAAGTCGACGATCGTCGCGCTCGCCCGCAAGTTGCTTGTTGCGCTGTGGAAATACATCGCCGCTGGCGTCGTGATCGAAGGGGCTGTCCTGACGACAGCCTGAACCCACTTTACACCAGCTTAAGTAATCTCCTGGGACAAACGAGTCCCGGTAGATCCGAGGCAGACAAACCGCAGTGAAGCATGGCTCAAAAAGCCGCCGTCCAAGAATGGTATTGTCCCCTTGAGCTCAAATCCGCCGCAAGCGGGATGTTGGTCTAGCTGCCCTGGCCGCTAACCGTATATAAGTTGGATCGGGTTCGTTCGCGAACCGCGTCATGCAAATGAGCTCATACCCGGATCTGCAAAACGACAAACGGAACTTAAAATGTCGCCATAGCGGCAATTTTACCTTGCACCCCCCCATATAAGCTTCACTTCTGCTACGAGGCCGGCCCGACCGGCTACGGTCTTTACTGTCAGATTATCGAACTGGGGCATGAATGCGTTGTGGTCGCACCATCTCTGGTGCCCAAGCGTGCGGGCGACCGGGTGAAGACAAACCGCCGGGATGCCGTAAGTCTGGCACGTCTACACAGGGCGGGCGAGCTGACCTCAGTCTGGGTTCCGGACAAAGGTCATGAGGCCATGCGCGATCTGGTGCGAGCTCGCGAGGTTGCCAACTACGCGCTGAAGCAGGCGCGACAGCAGATTCAATCTTTCTTGTTACGTCACGGCCGACGAGTTGGGTTACCTGCCTTTCGAGGCCAATGCCGCCCATTTGTTCTTCCAGCTTGTATCCCGTCGCTATGAGCGGGGCTCGATCCTGATCACCTCAAATCGCTCGGTTGGCGAATGGGGAAGTGTCTTTGGGGATTCGGTCGTGGCCACGGCGATATTGGATAGATTACTTCACCATTCGACGGTGATGACCATCCGAGGGGACAGCTACCGGCTTCGCGAAAAGCGCCACTCCGGCCTTCTGCAGAAGGCCGGAGTGGYGGTCGAGACCAACGAAACCACAAATCAATGGGGTCAGCTCTTCAATTCGGCAAGGGGGTCAATTCTTCGCTTCGCGTGACATGAGGTCTTCATCGAGACCTAGAGTGCTGTTCCATGGCAATTGGGTCGATCTGCGAGGGCCTTTCTCGGCGGATACTTTCTCGGCATTGTGCCGAATGGGTTCCTGTTACCAACTCTCCCGTGATCCTGCTGATTTCCGCCGTGAAGGTCTGGCGGCACAAATGAGTAAGATTTAAGTTCGCTTCAGGATCTACCGAACGCGTCCTTAAGGCGAACACGAGAATGCTGATACAGCTCCAATCAACGCTCACCTGTCCCAATTGCGGAAAGCAGGCAATGGAAACAATGCCCACCGATGCATGCCAGTTCTTCTATGAATGCACGAACTGCGGCACAATGCTTAGGCCAGAAGCCGGGGACTGCTGCGTGTTCTGTTCCTACGGCGATGTGCCGTGCCCTCCTTTTCAAGAGACCGAGCACGGGGGAACCGCGAGCTGTTGCGCTGCCTCCTAACGCACAAGGAAGCGCGCTCTTGACGTCGTCACGCTAGGCTCGGCAATACCGCCGACACTAGCCGCTCGACGCTTTGGCCGAGCAACTGAACGCCGGGGGTTGGAATCGTCCCGCCCGAGGAAGTAGACGCACGCCTCGAGGAGATGGCGGAATTCTATCGGGTGATGCGCGGCGCCATGGAAGACGCCATGAGCCGCTGGAAGCGGGGTCGGCGCCGGCGGTGAAGGATGAATTCCCCTGGCGACGCACGCCGCGCGGAAGAATCAACAGCTTCGAAGTGAGAGGCAAGAAATGGGTCTCATTCTCAATGCTATCATCCAGACGATCGTCTGGTACCGCTTCATGGGCGCGATCATCTTCGCTGCTGCAGGCACGACAGAATACACCTCGCTGCGTCCCCCCTCTTAAACGCGGTCGCAGGCTTGCCCAGCAGGGTTTGGAGCATGCGGGTATTCACATATTCGAGCATGAAGGGCAGCTACCTGCATCTGTGGAACCCAAAATGGCCCCAAGCTCCAAAAAGCAGCCTCGTTGCGCCTTTCTCGGCGTCGAAATTAGGAATTTTTGGATTTATCGGGCGGCCACAAGGAAGATGCAATCAGCCATCTAGAGAGTTTTTGGACGCTCTTTAGGAGTTGCGCGACAGCACGGCCAATAATCCGGCCAATTGATCGGCTTGGGCATTGTCCAGCTTGTCGCCTAGATGACGTTGGATTGCTGGAGCATAGACGCTCCACATGCGCGCCTGCATTGCCCGGCCGCCCTCGGTGATAAGAACCCACCGGCCCCGGCCGTCCTCGGCGAACACCTCGCGCTGAATGAGACCGGCCGTCTCCATCCGGTCGAGAAGACGAGACAGGTTGTGTTGCGCAAGCAACGTGCGTTCCTCGATCTCATAGGGCCGCAGGCGCCCGTTCTCGGCCCGCGACAGCTCTAGCAACACGTCATACCAGCCGAGCGGCGGTAACCCGGCTGCCTTTAAATCCCCGTCGATTGCGGCAAGCACGAGCTGCTGAGCACGCATGAGGCGCACCCATGCGCTGGTGACAGATGGCGAGGGCTGTGAGGTTCTGCTATCTGAACAGTCGGACATGAATGCAATTACATCTATATTGACCGGCAAGACAAGGCCTCATATAGATGCATCTGCATTTATATCGAGCGGAGACCTTTCCCATGACCCAGGAGCGACTGACGGACTACGGGGTGACGCTGCTGCGCGTCAGCCTTGGCGTGATGTATCTCGCCCACAGCATCGTGCTCAAAATGCTCAGCTTCGGCCCTGCTGGCACGGCGGGCTATTTCGAGTCTATCGGCCTGCCCGGATGGCTGGCCTACGTCACCTTTGTCGCCGAAGCCGTGGGTGGAGCGATGCTGGTTCTCGGCATCTATGCCCGTTGGGCGGCTGTGGCGCTGATCCCGGCGCTCCTCGGCGCGATTATCTGGGCGCATGCCGGCAACGGATGGGTGCTCAACGCGCCGAACGGGGGTTGGGAATATCCACTCTACCTCCTCGTCTTGTCCATCGCGCAATTCCTGCTTGGCGACGGGCGCTATGCGCTCCGTCCCTCTCCCGCTCTTCGCTGAATCTGCCCCAAGGAGATTTCGTCATGTCCGACGCAAAGCTGGCCCTCATCAGCCACCACCTTTGCCCCTACGTCCAGCGGGCCGCTATCGCCTTGGTCGAAAAGGGCGTGCCCTTCGAGCGCCGCTATGTCGATCTGGCCGCAAAACCTGACTGGTTCCTCGCCATTTCTCCGCTCGGCAAGGTGCCCCTGCTGATCGTGCGGCAGGATGGTGGCAAGGAAGCTGCGCTGTTCGAGAGCGCCGTCATCTGCGAATACCTCGAAGAAACGCAGGCAGGCGCTCCCCTCCATCCCTCCGATCCGCTGACGCGGGCGCGGCATCGTGGGTGGATCGAGTTCGGTTCCTCGATCCTTTCGGACCTATGGGGATTCGAGACAGCCAAGGATGCCGAAGCCTATGAGGCCAAGCGTAAGGCGCTCATACAAAAGTTCGGCCGCATCGAGGCTGAACTGGGCGACGGACCATTCTTCGCCGGCGAGGTGTTTAGCCTCGTCGATGCGGTTTTCGCACCGATCTTCCGCTACTTCGACGTTTTCGACCTGATCGCACCTGTCGGCATCTTTGACGCGCTGCCCCGCGTCACGACATGGCGAAATGCACTGGCTGTACGCCAGAGCGTGCGCGAGGCCGTCACCGACGACTATGGCGATCGGCTCAAGGTCTTCCTCAAGCAACATGACGCATGGTTGCTTAACGTTTCCGTCTGATACGACATTGCATCCGTTTCGGGGTTGGGAGTGTTTCTCGGCCTGGCATGGGAGCGGCGGAAACGCATTTGCTTCGGCGCTTTAGCCTCAAAAGTCATGATGTTCCTCAGACACTGACCGAACTGAGATCACCTGACGAATCATGTCGCAGATATCAGCCGCAAGAACCGCTTGACACATAGTCTGTGCACGGATAATGAGTGCGCAGACTATTTTTAATACCAACTGGAGCAAAGCACGTCATGTGGACCAACGAATTTACTGCGATCTCTCCTCTCTCCGCGAGATCGATTTGGGAAGCACTCAAAGCACTGCATGAAGGTCGGCTCTCGTATGAGGGGTCAGACACCTTTGTTCTTCACGGGCCGTTCGCTGAAGGTACACGTCTTTCAGTGACACCTGCGGGACAAGAAACATTCGAATCGCGGATTGTCGATCTGGTCGATAACGTGACTTACGCCGATGAAACGTCATTCGGTGATCTTAAGTTGCTATTCCGCCATACGTTGAAGCCAGTCGAGGAAGGAACGCAAGTGACGCATCGGCTCGAGATTTCGGGGCCATCAGCCGCAGACGTAGGGCCTGAACTCGGTCCTCAAATCAGTGGAGATTTTGATGTGTCCATGGCGCGGCTATTCGAGTGCGCAAAGGCGTTTGAAAACCATGAGTGACGAGCCAAAGCTGGGAACGCGCTACAAGGAGGCCTCAGAGAGTCCTGGATTGCTTCTCTGGCGGACCACCATGCGGTGGCAGCGCGTGATGACGGCGGTGCTCGCACCGCTGGATCTAACCCATGTTCAGTTCGTCCTCCTGGCCTCAGCGATGTGGCTTGGACGCACCGGCAAGCCGCCCAATCAGGCTCAGCTTGCCGGTCAGGCTGGTACAGATATCAAGATGACGTCCGACGTCCTTGCACGGCTGGAGTCGAAGGGGTTGATCACAAGACAACTCGATCCCAGCGACTCCCGTGCGAAAGTGATCAGGGCGACCTCTATTGGCATCGACGTTGCGAAGAGAGCAATCACGGCGGTGGAGACGGCCGATGCAGCTTTTTTCGCGACCGTTGAGAACGCAGATTTGGTCAAGATATTGCGGCCTCTGGCCGGAGATATCGACTAGATACGCATCGCTCCGGAATGTCGGAGCGTCTCTAGAACGGCCGACAGGGAACGACGTATCGGCTGTTCGCTTTCTCCTATCCCGCCAAGACGGAAGAGTATCATATCCAATAGCAATCTTCTTTATCTGACTAACGCAGCGGCGAGCGCACAATGGCACACCAATTGCTGAGCCAATGGCGCGACAATACTGATACCACAGTCGGAGGTAGAATTCGGCCGCAGCATCGCGCATCGCATGCGGGTCAATCCCGTCTCGGCGGGAGCCTGAGCTATGGCGCGCGCGTGTATCGCCGTGGCCGGGACTGGATCCACAGCAAGATGGACGATGGATGCAGGTTCTTGCCATCGCAGGATGTTCCGACCGATGATGTCATTCCGGCGCGATGGCGCAGGTCATCGACGGCGATGAACGCGTGAACCGGATCAGCTACGAGCTTTGCGCATTTTAGGTGTAGCCGGTCGGCGTCAATCACGATGGCTTTCTCGACGGAAGCGATAGCCGCCCTTTGATGCGCGTATTGCTTTGGCGATAGCCTTGTTGATGTCGTCGAGATTACAGGACTACGGGTGGAACTTGCGGCCAACCCATCGATGCATGTCTTTGTGTTCTTCATGGTCTGGGTCGAGCCAGGCCTCAAGGAAGTTGGCATAGCCTGAAGGCCCACCAGCGTCTTCGGGAGGTCCTGAGCGTGCGGCGGCGATACAGCGAGGATATTTGGCGCTCTCCTCGCGCGCGACGCGCTCCAAGCGCAGCAGATGACGCCAATTATCGCCAAAGTCGTATTCGTAGAGAATCGTGAGAGGGTTTTCCTCGGGATCGTAGGGAAAGTAAAGGTCGATCATCCTGACCTCGGTCGCCTCGAAGGTCCGGCTGTCGGACAGACCGTCCTCATCGAACTCCGGGGCACCATAGATAAGACCGCCAATATTGAACTGATGCAAATGACTGTCGGTCCAGCCAAAGGCGGCCTGCAGCACCTCGTGGAGTTGGGCGAGGTTGAGAGTGATTGGCAGTTCGAGAGTGCGGCTGATCTTGGGCTCGATGCCGAGGATATGAACCTCGGCGCGCACAATGAAGCTAACTGGATCGAAGGGGTCAAGCATGCCGCAGATCATGCCGCGCACGAGTGTCGCAGGCAATGGATGGGGCGAAAATTGTCCTTCGACGAGCGCAGCGACACCAATCGCCAATCGTAGACGACGTCAGGATTTTGGCCCGCGCGGGAGGGCCACCGGCTTCATGGCGCGATCGCGCTCAGTGATCAGGCGAGCATTATGACGCTTCTGCCGCTCAACTTCAGTTTCGGCTTCGAGGATGCGCTTCAGCCGCTCCTCGATCTGCAAGACCTGGATCAGAGCGCGCTGCTGGGCGAGTTTGTCCTCCCAGGCCGCCAGCTTTTCGGGGACGATTTTGCGATCGCTGGCGCGACGCAACTCATCGATCATCGAGCGATAGTTGGTGTAGATCGCGTTGCGGCTGACACGCGCCTCACGTGCGAGCGTTGCAACGGTCAGACGGTAGGATCGCTTTTGCAGGTCTGGGTGGGCAGTCCCTTCACCAGGCGCTCCAGAGCCTCCCGCAGCTTGCGGTCCGTGTTGCGCAGGCGTTTTTCGTGCGGCGTCAGCGCCGGTTTTGCTGGGCTTACACGCCATCGCGACCACCTCTCCATGATCGAGTTCACTGCCGCCGGATATCCGGGCAGTCTACGATGAAGTCGCTCTGGCGGTAAGCGTCCCTTCATTGCAGTCTTCGCGCACTCTCGTCGAAAAATTGGGGGTATAAGACGAAATGGCTGGGCGCAGGGATTCTGATCGCGATCTGTGCCGCCTTTGCACATATTCTCACCTTGAAGCAGTCGATCCGGAATATCGTGCACGTCATGCGCAGCCTGGCGAATGGTCAGCTCGCCGCTTCAATCGATGGGCAGTCGCGCAAGGATGRGATCGGCGGGGGCCTCCACACGGATTGAGATGGTCGTGGACGTAATCGAGAATCTGGCCTTCCAAATCAGGACCCCCATTTTGATCGCCGCCCGGTTAACGCTACAGTGCCGTTCGAACGTGTCGGTGTCGACGTCTATTACCTTGGTCAGCCCTAGCCGGTTCACCCCGGACCTCGGGACAACCGTTGGCGGCGTCCGCAGCGTACATGAAATCGGGTCCTGGACCTCCATCCATGGCGACGAGGGCCACCTTCCTACCACCAAGCGAACCTTTCGCAGCGCGAGTTGCCCCTGTGTGATTGCGACCGATGCCGGCATGAAGGAAGCCGCAGACTTCGCCGAAACCGCTGGGTCGAGCCAATCAGCCTAGGCGTTGCGCTCTAATCGGCCTGGTCTACGGCTTTATGCTCGAGGGGCGATCGCCGAGCGTCGCCGAGGCGATCGGAGCGACGTTGCAGTTCGCCGGCGTCTTTTCTGCAATAGCGGTTTTCAATCGGTCGCAATCATCAGGGCAGCTGTCGCAAGAATCACTCGCATAAATGGACCCGTCACGGCTTGGTAGCGCCAGTGAAAAAGCCCTCGAGTTCGGCAAACCCCATGGCCTGCTGCTGTGCGAACTCAAACGTCCCGCTACGTAAGTTGCGTGGAAGGGATATCCTTGCGGAATATGAATATTTGCTCGTGCGCCTATGTAGGAGAAGGCGGACGTGTTGAGCCGGTACTTAATCGTAAGGTAACAATAATCATATAATTTGCCGTTATACGAGAACGTCGCCTGTATCGTCCACTTAAGTGGAAACTGGTGGCATGACGCCAAGCGTTCCCTGCCGGCGCAATCCGGAATTTTCTCCTGCCGTGTCGTTGAGCCGCAATCTGTCCGCAAATCGAGGATTCCATGGCTCTTCGAAGCGGCATGGAAAGTGGTTTTTATGGAGATATTGCATGAAACTGTCTATTGCACGAGGCTTGGTGATTTTCGGCGCGATCGTCACTGCAGGCTTGATGATTTCGATCGGAATAAAAACATACGCCTTCAACAAACTGCGGGTGAATGGACCGATCTACACGCAAGTGGTCTACGGTAAGGATCTGGTCGCAGATATTCTCCCGCCGCCATTGTACACGGTCGAATCCTATATGCTGGCGATGGAGGCGGTATCGAGCCCCGAACTGGCCGAAGTCAACCTCACCAAGATCGCCGCCCTGAAAAGGGCCTATGACGATCGGCGCGCGTACTGGAAAGCATCGAGCGCTCCGCAGCCGTTGATGTCAAAGCTGGAGAACGACGTCCTGGCGAGAGCCGATGTTTACTGGCAGGAGATGGAAACCAAGTTCCTGGCCCCGTTCAAAGCCGGTGATCCGACCCTGGCTGCCAATGCGATGCCGGAGTTGAAGGCGACCTTCCACAACCACGAGAGTGCGGTCAACGAGCTCGTCGTTATGGCCGACGCTTTTCTCAAGCAGGAAGAAGCTGGCGCTGCTGCGGAGACAAGTTGGCTCTCGATGGCCGCCACCATCAGTTCGGCACTTTCTGTCCTGATGCTGCTCGCCGGCCTATGGTTTTTCCGCCATCGCGCGGTGAAACCCCTGGCCGCGATGTCCGGCTATATGCAGATGCTGGCCGCCGGTGATTACAGCCGCGAGGTGCCTTACGTCGAACGCGCCGACGAGATCGGTGCCGTCGCCACGTCCGTTGCGATCTTCCGCCAGTCGGCGATCGAGCGCCGCACCGCGCGCGAACGAGCGGACGACGAGCGGCGCTACCAAGACGAGCAGGAGGCGTTGCGTGGGCAACAGAAAGCGGTCGAGGAGGGGAGCCGGCTGAAGGTAATCGAAGAGCTTACCCACGGGCTGGAACGGCTTTCGGTGGGTGATCTCACGATTCGCATCGAGCAGGCATTTTCGTCGGAGTATGAAGAGCTGAGGGCAGAATTCAACACCAGCGTCGAGCGGCTCGCCGAAACGATTTCCAGCGTCTTGCATGCGACTGCCCGGCTGCGCACGAGTTCCTCGGAAATCGCCGGTGCGACGGACGACCTAGCAAAGCGGACCGAGCAGCAGGCCGCTTCGTTGGAGCAAACCGCCTCGGCTTTCGACGAGATCACGGTGACGGTGCGCAATTCCTCCGAGCGCGCGCGGGAAGCCAACCTGGTGATGACCGCCGCCAAAGACAGCGCGGAAAAAACGGCGATTGTCGTGCGCGGCGCCGTCGCCGCCATGGAGCGCATTGCGGGCTCATCGACGGAGATTCGCCAGATCATCAATGTCATCGACGAGATCGCCTTCCAGACCAATCTTCTGGCGTTGAACGCCGGTGTCGAGGCCGCTCGCGCTGGCGAGGCGGGCAAGGGTTTTGCCGTCGTTGCGCAGGAGGTCCGCGAGTTGGCCGGCCGCTCCGCGAAGGCGGCGAAAGAAATCAAGACGCTGATCGAAACATCGGGACGTGAAGTCGCCGGTGGCGTAGAACTCGTCAACCAGACCGGTGAAGCGTTAACGGGCATTGAGGTGCACGTGCAGCAGGTTACCGGCCTGATCGGCGTCATCGTCACAGCTTCGGATGAACAATCGGCTGCATTGTCCGATATCAATGCCGCTCTCCACCGGATGGACCAGATGACTCAGCAAAATGCGGCGATGGTCGAAGAGACAAATGCCGCGTGTCGGGAGCTCAGCAATGAGGTGCAGGATCTCGACCGAGCTGCGGGCCGATTCCAGGCTGCGGGAAGGGGCCATCCGCCTGCTGCGCGCAGAGCTGCTTAGGCGGGAATGGTGTTCTGTGAAGCGCTCCAAGCTGCTGGACCAGCGGGTTTTCGACACGAAGCCGCTGTCTGGAGATTGGTGAAGACCTCTTCCGGCGGCCCCGATCTCGTGCAGATGCATGGTGACGACGCAGCTACAGACAAATCGCGCAAACTTCATCTCGTGCGTGGCCATGTGCAAGGTTCTCGGCTGCTGTCGCACTTTGAGCGTCGATGGGCGGGCCGGGTCAATAACCAACAAGATTGCCGCCGCTGCCGACGTCGCTAACCCTACCCGCATCCTGTCGGTGGCATTGCTATACCTCGGCAAAGGCGCGAACGGTCATGGCGGTAGCTCCGACGGCATTGATGGGAATGGCGAAAAACTGGAAGCCGTCGTTTGGCAGAAGATTCAGATCGCGCAGGTTCTCGACCATCAGGATATCACGCTCACGATGGGCCTCATTCGAGACTCAATTTGACCGAGCAATTGGGTTGGACCAAGCTAAGGCATTGATCCGGTGAGGCGCGTCCAGAGCAGGGTTGACGGTTTCGCCACCTGTCGTTTCCATGATCAGGTCCACTCCGCGACCGCCGATCTATTGCTGGTCGCGCGGTTTTCATGCTGCGCTCAATGACCCCGTCCACCTGGTCCCGCCGACGGGCCGGGCTAAAGTGTGGAATAGGCAGTGTTTACAACAATGATGTAAATGCTGTATTTGTGTCTGTGCAAACGCTATAATCGCGTAAGCACAGACCCATCCATGGAGATCATCATGCCCCGTACCGGTGGTTCCTATTCGACAAGCGATCTTTCCCGAAAATCCGGCGATATCATCGCCGAGGCGTTGCGCCATCCGGTCACAATCACGCAACGCAACAAGCCACGCCTCGTGCTTCTCAATATCGATGACTACGAACGGCTGATGCGGCATTCCGATGCTCGGACAGTCGGCAGGCTTGAAACGATGTCGCGCGAACCGATCGACGAATTCGAGGCCGCGGTCGACGCCTATGCGGAGACCGACGAGGCCACCCGGTGAGCGACTATGACGACATCCAGACCGCGACGGTCATCCGCTATCCCTATCTCTGGGCAAGGGAGGCGGGCAAGGGTGAAACTGAGGGCCGGAACCGGTTGCCGTTGGTGTGAGGCTTTCACGAGCTGACGGTGATCTGGTTCTGTTTTTCCCAATCACCACGAAGCAGCCGGAGAAGGCTCGTTTCGCCGCGGAAATACCCACCATCGAGAAGCGGCGGGCTGGCCTCGATGCATATCTACGGCTCTGGATCATCCTTGATGAATTCAACAGCGATATCGTCAGCCGCTCCTTCTACCTTGAGCCCGAACCACCCATAGGTCGGTTTAGCAAGGCCTTCTTCCTTCCCCTTCTCCGCGAGTTCATCGCGCGCCGCAAATCGCTTACCGAGATCAGCCGGTCCAAATAGTGCCTGGAGATTAGTCCCGCCGAGCGACGATGAGTGGCGACGCTGGTGATGAGCAACTTTGTTTTCGGTGGAGGCAAAGGCGATCCGTTGCTAAATTCCCGTGCTGCGACGCCGCAGAAGTCAGGTGCCCGATTCGAAACTCGGGCAGACCGTCTGAAAACTCTCAGTGTCGGAACTCACGGTATCGAGATTTTCTTGATTCCATGTCCAAAGAACCCGAGAAGGCATTATTGAGCGCTTAGGCCCCCTTCTTTGATTCAGAAAGTGTGTAAAGCGCACTGTCATGCTCGAACAGCGGCGATGAGGCCCGGCACACCGACGAGGGTGATGGCTCTTTTGATGTTGTAGGCGAGCGCCGTCAGGCTGAACGTCCGCGCGGACGTTTTCCAGCCGTCGTATCAGGAACGCGCCCTGGTACATCCATTGCTTGATCGTGCCGAACGGATGCTCGACGCTCTCGCGCCGCCGGTCCAGAATGTCGGGCCGGGCGGCAAGACGCGCCGCCATGCGGTCGAGCACCGCTTCGTTCTCAAGGCGCGATACGCGACGGAAGCATTTGGTGTAGCGTTCGCGCAGATGGCACGCCTTACATGCCTCGCGGTTGGTATGGTCGATCTTCACATTGTCGCGTGACTTGCCGTAATGACGGGTGACAGCACTTGGTCTGCGGGGCAAAGGTAAATGTCATTGTTGGGAAGTGCCAGACGGTGAGATGACGTACTGGCGGAGTTTGGCGCGACCGGAGAAAATTGTTAAATCGATTGCAGACTTTCGGTCAGTGCTACGCAGTGCTCTGGATCAGACGGTCGTGTCGATGATCTTGGATGTCGGCCGAACGACGTTCCTGGATTTTTGATGAAGAACTTACGTCGTTTCAGTCAGCTCAGTATTCAGACGTGTAATTTCGCCGTCATTCTATGTTTCAGCGATTGTTGAAAGCGTTGATTTGGGTGAAATGCTCTTGATTGATTTCACTACTTATGTCATTTTCAGCAAATGTTGAAAACGCAACTGTCAATGAAATCTCTGGAAGAGCAAGCTGTCTTTGCAGTCAAGGAGCTGCTCAACAACGTGCCTGCTCTTCAGGTTCGCGCCGTCGAACTCGCGCATGGTCCGGACGTCGGGGTCGATATAACTGCCCGTTTTACCCACAACGGCCGGCAGCACCTGTTAGTGTGTGAAGTAAAGTCCATTGGACAGCCTCGGCATGTTAGAGCTGCTCTGCTTCAGCTTCAAAGGGCGGCTGACAACTTTACCCCTCGTGCCACCCCAATATTCATTGCTCCATTTTTGTCGCTTGAGGCTCAGGCTCTCTGCCGAGAATACGAGGTGGGTTACCTCGACCTAATGGGAAATGCTCGCATAGTGCTCGATGGCATATACATCGAGCGACAAGTTGCGGACAAACCACCAGCCTTCCAGCGCAGCTTTAAATCGGTCTTCAAGCCCAAGTCAGCGCAAGTACTTCGCATCCTGCTTCGCGATCCTGGGCGGGCATGGAAGGTCGTGGATCTCGCCGAAGCATCTGCTGTGAGCCTTGGCCATGTCAGCAACGTTCGAACGGAGCTCGTTGATCGCGAGTGGGCCGAAGTCACTGCCGATGGTCTACGACTTGCACGGCCTGACGATTTGCTCGACGCTTGGCGTGAGGTGTACGAGGCGCCGAAGGGAGAGCGACTTACCTTTTATACAACCCTGCACGGATCTTTGCTGGAGTCGGCTGCCCGTGAAGTTCTGAGCGCCGGGGCTAGTGCGCCACGCTCAGTCTTCGCTTCCTTTTCTGCAGCGCAGTGGCTCGCGCCGTATGGACGGGTTTCCACTCAGTATTTCTACGCGGACGATGCTGGGGCTAAACGCCTGCACGATTCATTGAAACTGTCGCCCGCTACGGCGGGCGCAAACGTCGTCATTACAGTGCTGCGAGAAGAAGGGCCGCTTCTGGACACAATCGCTCCGGCGCCAAGCATAGTCTGCACGAGTCACGTTCAGACCTATCTCGATCTTGCGATAGCAGGGGAGAGAGGAGCGGAAGCGGCTGATCACCTGCGAAAGGCAAAGCTATCATGGCAAACGTAGTCGTGCCCGATCCCCAGTCTGCGGCTGATTATGAAGACCGCACGACGAAGGCCGTAAAGGGCGTTCTCCTCGAGATCGGCCAGATTCTCGGCGGTTTCAAGGGAAGGTTCGCCGTAATCGGTGGCGCGGTCCCCTGGTTGCTGCTCGACAATGAGGACATGCGTCATGTCGGCACGCTTGATGTAGACCTCGGGCTTGACGCGGAAGCGTTGGGTGATGGCGAGTATGTGACGCTCGTCGAGGCGTTGATGGGGCACGGCTACAAGCAGGGAAAGGAACTCCGGAGATTCCAACTTGTCCGTGAGGTGCCGGCGAGCGATGGTGGCGCGCCCATTGATATAATCGTTGATTTCCTCATGCCCCGACATGCTGAGATCGTAAAAAACAGTCCTCCCATCTTGAGCGATTTTGCCGTGCAACGGGCTGACGGAGCGGATCTTGCCCTCCGTTTCTATCAGTTGGTTGCTATCTCGGGCGATATGCCAGAGGGCGGCACCAACCGCGTTGAGGTCGCGGTGTGTTCCATCCCAGCTTTGTTGGCAATGAAGGGCTATGCCCTCAACGGAAGGCATAAGCAAAAAGACGCGTATGATGTCTATTACTGCATTCGAAATTATCCCGACGGGATAGAAGCACTGGCCGAAGCCTGCAAGCCCTTGCTCGAAGAGAAGAGCGGTGTTCAAGGCTACCAGTGCATTTCAGAAAAGTTTGACCTACCTGAGGGCTATGGCCCGACAAGTGTCCGAAAATTTGTGGCTGAGACCGAGATCCTCGGCGACCGCTCCCCTGACCAGTGGCAACTTGATGCTTTCGGACAGGTGGATGCATGGTTGCGGGCACTGGGCCTGCGAAGCTGAAATTGAACCCGAGATAATGAATGACGCAGCAGTTCGATCTGTTTGTTTCGCCGAACGCAGCGCCTGTGAAAGTGACTGGTTCGCCGGCGATGAAACGCCATTCTCCGGCGGCATTGAACGAAGAGGACATGGTGCGGCACCTCCAGGAGACTGGCCGGTACCGTATCCTGAAAAAGCTCGTGCCTCGTGCAGCGTGCCGAGCGAGGTAGTCGAGGGGAGCTAAGGCCTGATTGTCTTCGACGCCGAGCATGATTTCCCGTTTGGCTGCATCGCAGGATCTGAGCTTATCGGTGACCATGACACGCGGTGTCATGCATTGCCCCCTCAGGAGCTTTCGCATCAGCTTCAAGGCCGCCTTCTTGTTTCGGCGGCTCTGGATCAGAGCATCGAGAACGTACCCATCGGCATCAACGGCGCGCCATAGCCAGTATTTCCTGCCCTTGATCGCAACAACCATCTCGACGTGATGCGAATTGTCGGCAAAACTTCCCCTGTTACGCCGCCGGATGGAACGGGCATATTCTCGGCCGAACTTGGCGGCTCATCCCGCAACAGTCTGGAACGAGACTTCAATGCCACGAACAGCCAGCAGATCTTCTACATGGCGCAGGCTCAACGGAAAGCGGAAGTAGAGCCACACCGCATGCGTTATGATCTCAGCGGGAAAACGATGACGCTTGTAGCGGGCTGTCGTAACATCGGTCGACGGTTTCGGACTCATGCCGGTAAATATCGCCGCAAATGTTAAGGCGACGCTACCATCCGTATCCATATTCGACGGGACAAAGCCGCAAAGCCGATGATGATTGGCAGACAGATTGCGGCCATGATGGCGATGCCATCCTGTCGATCAGCGGGCAGGAGGCAAACAAGACGGCGGAAAGCCCTCATCGGCCGAAGTTCTCCTTGGGAGTGGCATTTGATGCAGAAACCGGCTGAACGTCATTGCCACAGAAGGGAACTCAACGATTATGTTTCCCTTCCCCATGGAACTCGTTCATCTCCTGGCCGCCAGGACGGGCATACCAACGAAATGACAGATGAGCAGGGTGGTCTGCGGACGCTTCCGAAGCAAAAAATGGGCGGTCTCATGTCTGGATGGCGCCCGGTTGGCAATGTGATTTTGGAAGATGGTTGAGCTTTGTGGGGTCATGCCTCCCCCTTGTTTACGGCAGATCGACGGTTGGATCGAACGGCGCTAGATGCGCAACGCGCTCATGATAAAGGTAGGAAAAGCACCGGCTTTCGACATCAGTTCATCGAGTTCCGCGCGGTCGTTTTTTGCGAGTATTCCCGTACGAACAAGCACCGAGTCCAGTCCAGCCGTCTTTGCTCCGAGTATGTCGTGCTCGATGCTGTCACCGACACAAACGACACGTTGGAGGTTGGGATCGCCAACGAGGCGGCGGGCATGTTCGTAGATTTCCGGATAGGGCTTGCCTAGCCAGACGACGGTTCCGCCGATTTCCTCGTATAGTCTGGCAATGCTCCCAGCGCCGGGCGCTATCGATCCCTTGTGAAGTTTGTGGATGTCGGGGTTTGTGCAGTAGCAAGGCAGTCCTCGCTCCGCAGCCGGGCGTAACATTTCACGATAGTCGTCCATCGGAACATGTTCGGCCTCGCTGCCAGAGATGATGACGACGTCGGCGTCGCGGGCCGAAACGGTGGCCGTGAGCCGCAATCTGTCGGCAAGATTGCTGTCGCCGCCGCTCGAAACGGTGAGACATTTGGAATTCGCGGGCAGCGCTGCCCCGGGGCGTGACAGTATGTCGAAGGCAACGTCTCCCGAGGTGACAAAATGATCGAAGCTGTTCTGCGCAAACCCGATCTTGACGAGTCTGTCGGCGTTAAAGTCGCCGCTGCGGCCGGAGTTGGACAGGATGACAACGAGTTTGCCTGCTGCCTTGAGATGTGAAATGGCTTCGATTGCGCCCTCGTAGGGACCGCTGTCGTCTCTGAGGACGCCAAACTGGTCTACGAAGAAGACGTCGTATCCGTTGATCAGTTCACTGAGGGTTGCGTGACGGGGTCTATGCATCTTGATTGTCCAGGTTGTCGAGCGCCAGGGAGGCGGTTCCTACGGCTGCCTCCACCGACCTTGCTGGCAGCGTCTTTATTCCCATTGCCTTCTCCCTCATCGCAGACCAAGCTGAGTTCCGGGCGCCTCCGCCAACGGTTCTAAGACTTTTGATCGCAGGGCCGCCTAGTTCCCGGAGGCGCTGATAGCCTAGCCGCTCGATTTCAGTCATTCCCTCGAGGATCGCCTGGAAGAACTGACCATCATCCGCGGGCGCGGGGGCAAAGCGCGGTTGATAGTTCGGATCGCTGAGGGGAAAGCGTTCGCCTGGCTTCAAGAGCGGATAAAAATCCAATCCCAGGGGGCGCCCTGGATCCACCCTTGCCGTCAGTTCCTCCAGCCTGTCATCGCCAACTAAGGCCTTGAGGACATTGCCTCCACTGTTGGACGCTCCTCCAGCCAGCCAGAATTTACCCACGCGATGCGAATACACGCCGAATTCTGGGGCGCTGATCGGTTCGCTGGAAGCCAGCTTCAGCACAATTGTTGACCCAAGCGCGGTCACCGCGTCACCGATTTCAGATGCTCCGGTCGCCAGAAAGGACGCACAGCCATCCGTCGTGCCAGCGTGGAAAAAAGAAGATTCGTGAACTCCGGTATCCTTAAGATATCCGGCCATTTTGGCGAGCGGCTTTCCCGCACTGAAGACCTCTGGAAGCTTGGCACGATCCATCCCCGCGGCTTCGATCCAGTCAGGCCATTCTTGCGCGAGTACATCATAGCCGGATTTGAGGGTATTGTTCTCATCGCTCACGCGTCCCGGACATCCGAGCATCATCAAGATCCAGTCGGCCTGATGAAGAACGGCATCGACGCCATTCTGTCTCGCGAGAAAGATCGCCCGGGCAAGGCCGGAATTTGGTCCGACTGCAGTGCTGCCCGGTGGAGCATGCTTCGAAATCTGTTTGACAATTTCGGCGTCGGGGCAGGGGTCGTTGTACATCAGAACGCCGCCCGTCGGTGCCTGGTTCCTATCGATGGCGAGAACTGTGCCCGAGGTTCCATCGACCGCAACCCCTCGTACGCTTGCCAGATCCACCTGATCTTTGAGGCGCTCAACAGCTTCGCGCACGCGCGCCCACCATGCCATCGGCTGACGAAGTTCGTCCAGGGAAACGAAGGGAGCGGCGGCGAACCCGACTGGGTTGCCTGAACGATCAATGGCGGCTGCCCGGGCTCCCGAAGTACCGATATCGATCCCCAACGTTGCTGCGGGTTCCCTTGCGGCGATCACGCCGGCTGTCCGGCGGTCTTACGATCGAGGGCCTGGCGATATATCTCGGCCTCCCAATGCGTCAGTTCATATTCGTCCTCCGGTGTGAGGTAGGCAACTCTCTCTGCGCAAGCAATACGCCCGACGACCTCAGCCAGGCAGCGCGCCATGACCTCCCCGCCTGCCGTCAGGGAGTTGTGCAGGAGAACGCCTTTGCCGCGCACTATCAACATCTTGGATGCCTCGCGTCCCTCTTTTCTGCGGAGTGCTTCCAGGTCGGCTGCAGTCTGCCCGTCCTCCAGCGTGCCGATCTCCGTGCCGAGAAAGATAACATGATCTGGATACATGGAGCCGCCCAACGCGAAATCCTGGTTCACGGTCAGAAGTGCTGGAGCATGGCTGCCAGGGTCCTCGGCGGGGTGATAACCAGACCCCAAGGACGCCACAGATAGCGCTGCGATGTCTTGCTCGCCGGTCGCGCGTGGCGTCACGGAGAGCGCCTCGGTTACCCGACCGATCCGCTCGGCAACTTCTTCGACGGTGTTACCGCACACGATGATGCCGTGGTTGTGAAGGATTAGAACGTCAGGTTTGCCATCGGCCGCTTTTTCGATCTCCCGTGCAAGTGGCGTCCCCGGACGGCGGTACGGAATCGAAACCCATTTCAGATCGGGCACCCCGGCCATCCGATCAGCTAAAACGTCTTCGCGCTTTTCGATAACAGCCAGTGAGATCGTATTGACGCAGTGGTAGTGGGCGACCACCGGACTTTGCAGGGCCGCGTGGAAGCTGGCCTCGATCGATGGGCGCAGACCACTCGTGTTGAGCTCCTGGACGACAAAATCCGTCGACTTTTCGGCCCTTTCGTCGCCCTCCCGCAGCGCTTTGACAAGCGGCTCGACGAATACCGGAACCATGATGTCCTGTGTGCCCGCGTTGGCCAACCACGTTCCCGACGCTTTGACCCACATCACGCCGTCGCTCTTAATCGACGTGTTTCCGCCAGCCCCTTGCGTTTTAAGGATATCGTTTCCGATCTGGGCCGAAAGCCTCAAAAAGTCTTCGAACGCCTCTGTCTTGCGCAGGTCCGGCGGTGCCATATCATTCTCCTCCAGTACCGCCCAGCTTCTGTTGAGCGACTTCACGCGCAATCCTATTAATGTGATTAAAGATCGTCAATGATGAAGATTTCGCATCTTTAATGTTGCGAGATAAAACGTCCTGTGACTATAGTTCACCAATTGCGCTAGGGAGAAGCGCCAGTGGAGGCCTCGTTTGAACGACTCTGATCGCCATCGGATGATCACCGACCTGCTGCGCGAAACGCCGTTTGCGTCTGTCCGCGACCTGCAGGAACGCCTCGGCGTGTCTCCAGCGACGATACGGCGCGACATCGACAAGCTGCACGAGGTGGGCAAAGCCCGAAAGGTGTATGGCGGTATCTCGGCGACAGACGCCGCCACCTCCGCGCGTTTGTCCGCAAGGCCGTACAACGAAAATCGCGATATCGCCGTCGAAGCCAAGCGTGCGATTGCGGAAATGGCCGCTTCTCTGGTGCACGACGGCGACTCCATCATCGTCCACGCCGGGTCGACCTGCTATCAGCTTGGTATGCAGCTTGCCCGACGCAATGTGCGTCTTTACACCAACTCCATGCCGCTCGCCGCATACCTTGGTGAGCACGGCACGTGCCATCTCACGCTGGCGGGAGGCGAGCTCTATCGCGAGCCAGGTATTGTCCACGACCCTTCGGCGGGTCCTCCGGATTTCTTTGCTTCGCGCTTCTTTGTCGGAACGCAGGGCATCAGCAACGACGGCCTTCTCGAAAGCCATCCCCTGTTGACCAAGGCGATCGGTGAACTCAGCAGTTGCGCCKACGAGATCGTCCTCCTCGCGGATAGTCGCAAGCTCTCGATCCGGCCACGCAATGTCGTCCTTCCCCTGTCGCGCATCGGGACGATCGTAATCGATGACGGGTTGTCCGACGCGGGCGCAAAGATGCTCGAGGACGCGGGGGTGACCATTCTGATCGCCGTTGCGGGGGGGCAGGAATGACCGACCGATCCGCAATCGCCGTCTTTGATCTGGGCAAGACGAATTCGAAGCTTTTCGTGATGTCTTCCGACGGAACCGTCATCGGGGAGGGACGCACAAAACCCGAGTGGGTCGATGCCGCCGATGTCCGGGTCCTGGATGACGGAGCGCTTTTTGAATGGATGGAACTCTCCTTGGCGCAGGCGGTCGAGGATCACGGTGTTGGGCGGGTGGTGTTCTCGGGTCACGGATGTACGTTCGCGCTCGTCGGCGCTGACGAGCTCGTTCATCCTATCCTGGACTACGAGCAGGAACCTCCGCGTGCCGTTGCCGACCGCATCGATGTCCTGGTTCCTGATTTTCGAGAAACGTTTTCCCCGCAGTTGCCGCTCGGCTTCAACTACGGGCGGCATATTCTCTGGCTCGCGAATCGTGACCCCGACATTGTCGCCAAGTCTGATGCCATTCTGGCCTACCCACAGTTCTGGTCGTGGAAATTTTCCGGCCTGAAGGTGTCAGAGGTTTCCTATCTCGGATGCCATTCTCACCTTTGGGCTCCATTGGAGAACGACTTCAGCAGTCTGGTTGATGGACAGTCCTGGCGGTCGAAGATGCCTCGGCTTGTTCGGGCGGGCGAAGAACTCGGTTCATTTAAAGTGGCGCTGTCCAACGGCAACGATGCCGATGTCATCGTMCACAACGGGGTGCATGATAGTAATTCGGCTCTCTACTTCTATCGGTCGATCGGTTTCACCGACTTCACGCTTGTGTCGACGGGAACCTGGGTCATCATTTTCAATACGTCATGCCCCTTGGATGCGCTGGACGAGAAGCGGGATATGCTGGCAAACGTGACCGTCGATCATCAGCCAGTGGCCACGATCCGCTTTATGGGTGGCCGCGAATATGACGTCGTGAGTGGCGGGTGGGAGAAGCCAGTCAGCCGCCAGGCCATCGTATCGGTCATCGTCAAGGGCGTCTTCGCTCTGCCCGCGTTCGCCGCCGGTGGGCCGATGCAAGGCAGTGAAGGGCGATTTGTCGGCCCTTCCGTTGAAGGCGAGGAGCGCGCTGCAGCGGCGCTCCTCTACGTCGCTTTGATGACAGACATTTCGCTCGATCTCATCCGCTCGACCAATCCGATCGTGATAGACGGAGGCCTCGTGAAAACGGGGCTCTTCGCCGCCCTCCTTGCGCAACTGCGGTCGGGACAATCCGTATTTACGAGTGCCAACGCCGAGGGAAGCGCATTCGGGGCAGCTGCGTTGGTCTTTGATCAACTGGGCTCCAATCCGTTTGTGGACGAAACCGTCCGGGCGGCGGCACTAGGTGTGTTTGGCCTGGAAGCGTACCGGGATGCATGGCGTGGCATGGTCGAAATCGATCGTCATGATGAAGACGGTGACGGCCGGAAGGAGCTACTGGCATGAGCAACGCGGCAATGGTTTCCAGCGCGAGAACGCCCGTGCTTGAGATGCGCAACATCAGCAAGACTTTCAGAAGCACCAAAGCCCTGTCGAACGTTTCACTGACAGTCCATCCAGGCGAAGTCCACGCACTGATGGGCGAAAACGGCGCCGGTAAATCGACGCTCATGAAGGTACTGTCCGGGGCTTATACCGCCGACGCGGGCGGATCGATCCTTATCGATGGCCACCAGATTGTTACTGGCGACCCGACAAAAGCAAAGGCGAACGGCATCTCGGTCATCTACCAAGAGCTATCGCTCGCGCCGAACCTGACGGTCGCACAGAACATGTTCCTTGGCGCGGAGCCATCCCGATACGGCGTTCTGGACAAGGCAACGACCCGCGAACGAGCGGAGCCGATACTCAAGCGGCTCGGAATAGAATTCGGCCCGTCGCAGCTCGTGGCCTCGCTATCGCTTGGCGAACGCCAGATGGTCGAGATCGCCCGGGCGCTTACCACCAACGCACGCATCATCGTCATGGACGAGCCGACGACCTCTTTGACCTCGAGGGAAACMGATCGTCTATTCGAGGTGATTGCGGGCCTCAAGGCGCAGGATATTGCGATCATCTACATCAGCCACCGCATGGAAGAGATCTACCAACTTGCCGATCGTGTCAGCGTGCTCAGGGACAGCGCCTATGTCGGCACCTTGGAGCGTTCCGAACTGTCAGCCGCGAAGCTGGTGTCCATGATGGTCGGCCGTGATCTTTCCTCCTTCTACAAGAAAGAACATCGTTCCTCCGAGGGAGCCACGAAAACGGTTCTCTGCGTCCGCAACCTCGGCGACGGGCGACGTGTCCATGATTGCTCGTTCGAGGCTCATGCCGGGGAAGTCCTTGGCATCGCGGGGCTGGTCGGCTCCGGCCGCACGGAGTTGGCGCGACTTGTCTTTGGCGCGGACAGCAAGACATCGGGTTCCGTCTTGCTCGACGGAAGCGAACTTTCCCTCTCCGGCCCCCGTGACGCTCTCGATGCCGGAATCGCATACCTGACGGAAGACCGCAAAGGCCTTGGATTGTTCCTCGATATGACGATTGGCGAAAACATCAACATTGGTGTTATCGGAAAGGACGCTGCCGGTGGCGGTATCCTCAATTTTGCTGCCGCGAAAACGCGGGCGGCGAAAGCGATTTCGGCGCTTTCGATCCGCACTCAGAGTGCATCGATCAACGTTGGAGCGCTGTCGGGCGGCAATCAGCAGAAGGCTCTCATCGCGCGCCTCCTGGAGACCAAGCCGCGCGCAATCATATTCGACGAGCCAACGCGCGGTGTGGATGTCGGGGCAAAGTCCGAGATCTACCGGATCATTGATGCGCTTGCCCAGACGGGTATCGCTATTGTCGTCATATCCAGTGACCTGCCGGAGATCATCGGCATCGCCGACCGCGTTTTGGTGATGCGGGAAGGCAGGATCGCGGGAGAAATAACAGGATCGCCGGATCGTCCGATTGGGCAGGAAGCCATCATGGCACTATCGACGGGGTCATCCGAACAGCATGCCTGACGGCGAACGACACAAGAAAGACGGGATACAAATCATGGCCGCGACATCGACCGATCAGCCGAATGCCAGCAAGGCGAGATTCCGCTCCACACTTACGGCCTTGGGTATGTTGCCTGTGCTCGTCATTCTGGCGATCGGGTTCCATCTGCTGAGTGGGCGTTTTCTCAGCGTCAACAACCTGTCGATCGTGACGCAACAGGCCTCGATCAACACGGTGCTCGCCGCAGGCATGACGTTCGTCATCCTCACGGGCGGCATAGACCTTTCCGTCGGTTCGATCCTGGCGGCCTCCGCAATGGTTGGGGTGATTGTTTCGCTGTGGCCGGATATTGGCATGCTCGGTATCCCTGCTGCCATTGGCGTCGGCCTTGCCTGCGGCGTCGTCAATGGCGTCATCATTTCCTTTCTCAAGCTGCCGCCGTTCATCGTGACCCTCGGCTCGCTCACGGCGATGCGCGGGATCGCCCGTCTCCTCGGCAACGACACCACGGTCTTCAACGCCGATCTTCCATTCGACTTCATTGGGAACGGTTCGATCCTTGGTATTCCCTGGCTTGCGATTATTGCTCTTGCAACGATCGTCATCTCTTGGTTCATCCTCAAGCGAACGGTGCTGGGCACATGGATCTATGCCGTCGGCGGCAACGTAGAGGCCGCTCGCCTCACCGGGATCAAAGTGCCGTTGGTTCTGCTGTTCGTCTATTCGATGTCCGGTCTGCTTTCTGGCGTCGGCGGCGTTATGTCCGCGGCTCGGCTGTACGCGGCAAATGGTCTTCAGCTTGGCCAGGCATACGAACTCGATGCCATCGCCGCTGTCATCCTTGGCGGCACGAGCTTTGTCGGAGGCGTGGGCTCGATCTGGGGAACGCTAATTGGCGCGCTGATCATCGCGGTCCTGTCCAACGGCCTCATCCTCGTCGGTGTCTCAGACATCTGGCAGTACATCATCAAAGGTCTCGTCATCATCATTGCCGTCGGTCTAGACCGCTATCGGCTTAAAGGACTTAGCCGCACCTAAAACGCGGCTTTGGAAACCCCGGTATAGCCGGAAAACAAGGCGCTGGGAGCGTCCTAAAACGGAGGAAAAGCATGAACATCGTATCGAAACTTCTCGTAGGTACCGCCATGGCGGCAACCCTTGCTATGCCAGCGGCCGCTAAGGATCTGCAGAAGATCGGCATCTCCGTTGGCCTGCTTGGAAACCCGTTCTTTGTGGCGACGATCAAGGGCATCGAGGACCGTGCAAAGGAAATCAATCCGAACGTTCAGGTCACGTCGGTCTCCGCCGACTACGACCTCAACAAGCAGGTCTCGCAAATGGACAGCTTTGTCGCCGCTGGCGTCGACATCATCATGCTCAACGCCGTCGACGCAAAGGCGATTGCGCCCGCCGTCAAGAAGGCGCAGGCAGCTGGCGTCATCGTCGCCGCGTTCGACGTTTCCGCACCGGGGGCCGACGTCACCGTCATGACGAACAATATCAAGGCTGGGGAAGAAGCCTGCCAGTACATCGTTGATCAGCTCAAGGGCAAAGGCGATGTTGTCATCATCAACGGACCTGCGTCGTCTTCGATCATTGACCGCGTTCAGGGTTGCAAAAACGTCCTGAGCAAGAGCCCGGACATCAACATTCTGTCCGACGATCAGAACGCCCAGGGTTCCCGTGACGGTGGCCTCGCCGTTATGCAAGGCCTGCTGACACGCTTCGACAAGATCGACGCGGTGTTTGCGATCAACGATCCGACCGCTATTGGCGCAGAGCTGGCTGCCAAGCAGCTGAACCGCAACGATTTCTTCTTCACGGCAGTGGATGGCGCCCCGGATATCGAGAAGTCGCTGTCCAGCGGCAAATCGATGATCAAGGCGTCCGCATCGCAGGATCCGTACACGATGGCTGGCGACTCGCTCAAGATGGCTGTCGATGTCCTGAATGGAAAGAAGCCCTCTCAGGACACCGTACTCCTCGATCCACAGCTGATCACCGCTGACAACATCAAGGACTACAAGGGCTGGACTGCAGCTCGCTAAAGGTCTCCTCCCGGAGGATCCGCCGATGCTCTCGTGCTCGGCGGATCACTTCTTCAATGCCCAATCAGGAATCTGCTGCCATGTCTAAAATCGGCGTTCACTCGTTTGTCTGGAGTGCTGGCTCTTCCAAGGACGAGCTCGAACGGACCCTCGTCCGTTCACGTGAACTTGGCTTCAACCTAGTGGAATTCTCGTATCTGGATCCGCAACAGGTCGACGTCAATTGGCTTTCTTCGCGCCTAAGCGGGCTCGGTCTTGAAGTCGCCGTTAGCATGGGTTTGCCCCCCGAAGGCGATATCACCAGCGACGACAAGTCCATCAACGTCAACGGCGAAGCGATCCTTGACCGTGCTGTGGCGCTCGTCAGAGACCTTGGAGGCTCGAAGCTCGCTGGAATTCTGAGTTCTGCCCACGGCAAACAGGAGCAGGCGCTCACCAGGAGAGCATGGGACACGAGTGTCGGAACGCTTTCAAAGGTTGCCGAGCGTGCCAAAGCCGCTGGAGTCTCTTTGAACCTCGAGATCGTCAACCGGTTCGAAAGCAACATGCTAAATACTGCCGCCCAAGGTATGGCCTATATCGCCGACACTGGTGCGTCCAACGTGTTCCTTCACCTCGACACCTTCCACATGAATGTTGAGGAGGCTGACGTCGGCTTGGCAATCCGAAATGCCGCAGACAAGATCGGGTACGTTCACATTGGTGAAAGCCATCGTGGATATCTCGGGACAGGCAATATCGATTTCGCGACAATCTTCGACGCTCTCGTCGCGATCAGATGGAACGACTACGTGACGTTCGAATCTTTCTCCACGACGATCGTCGACAAGGACCTTTCGTTGAAAACCGCGATCTGGAGAAACCTCTGGGATGACAACGTCGCGCTTGCAAAACACGCGCGTCAGTTCATCGAGCTCGGCTTGGAAACGGCCCGGCTCAAGGCGGAACTCGTCAAGAGCGCGCATTTGCCAGCCGCCTGAGCGACACATTCAGGGTTGAGTGGAGACGCGAAAGTGCATCACTGCCCAGAGCCACGCCACCGAGCCTGCAATTTGCGAATGAAACAGTGCTTGCGGGTGGGCGCCGTAGACTGGCGCGCCGACGACGCCCGCACGAGGGCAAGAGGAGGCTCGGGTCTCGGTTTGTCAGTTGTGAAAGCAATTGCCGAGGCTCATGGCGGGCAGGCGTCCATCGCCCAGAGCAGCGGCGGAGGTGTCGTCGCGCGGCTCTCCATTCCTCGTTCACAAGAGCGATAGGCTCCATATTCGCAAACCGTCTACAGTCCTTCCACGCGATATGCATGAAATCGCTGTTCAACGGAGGAAGGCCGAGTAGAGGCGATGACGGCCTCTGCCGCATCACTGTATTCCTCGGGCAACAGCCAAGCCGCAGCCAGCGAGGCATCAATGACAAAGGACGTTACCGGCGCCCCTCGTCTCTCCTGGCGGGACGAGGTTCTCCTCATCGGAGGAAGGTTGTGCCCTCCCATGGGCGGCCCGCACCTCGTTGACCAGGAGCAGGTCGGTTTCCTTGCGGACTCTCGAGAGCCTGGCGTCGGATCGTTGCCACGCAAGATGATCACATCTTCGCCGGCTTCGACCCGGACGAGCAGTTCAGACAGATGAGCCTTTTGGCTTCAGAAACCATGACGGTGGTGCCCATGGCGCGCCTTCAGGAAGAGTGGTTTCAGGTAGGATAGATCGCAAGCGAACTTCGGTGGATCTTATCACCGCCGATAAGCACGACCTGTCGGAAGTGAGGTCACCAACTCGCAATCATGCCATGTGAGGAATACGAACTGGCAGGCTCGCCCTTCGCAGAGCAGGAAATCACACAAAGGGCCTGATCGATCGGCACCCAGTCAACCCGAAATTAAGTAATTGAAATCCTTTAAGTTTGCAGGTGGCTACGCTCATACTGCGCAGGTGACTCAAGGCGGGCTAAGTTGCCAGGACTGCGGTTGAAGACCAATTTTCGCACATTTTCTCGAGGTGCCGGAATGTGCCAATCGACAGATTGCTTTGCCCGCAGTTGCATGCTAGCTGCCACCAATCATAGCAGAGGGCAACCATGGCTGTCGCCGGCCGGACTTCAATGCCGCCATTGAACGCACTTGTCGTCTTCGATCGTGCGGCTCGTCTCGGGAGCTTCTCGCGCGCCGGCCAGGAGATGGGCCTGACGCAGAGTGCCGTCAGCAGACAGATCGGCAAGCTCGAGGCTTTTATCGGCTCCAAGTTATTTGCCCGCCTGCCATCCGGCGTGCAGCTTACGGCGATCGGCGAAAGTTATGCGGCAGATGTGAGCCGCCTCCTTGGCGAACTGAGCTCTGTGACTGACGGGCTTCGAGCCTGGTCCGGGCAGCGCCAGATCACGATCGCCTGTTCGCGTGGTATTGCGGACCAATGGTTTCTCTGGCGGCTGGCGCAATTGAAGGACGACATTCCTGGCATCGAAGTACGATTGCGGGTCACCGACGACGTCGCTCATTTGCGCCTCGATGAGTTTGATCTCGCGCTCTTTTATCGGAAAGAGCGGCCGATCGGCGTCAATCTGACGGTGCTCGCGCGAGAAGAAATCGTTCCTGTATCGGCTGTCGGTACGCCCAACATCATGGATATTGAAGCGCCACTGCTGATCTCCATCGAGGATTCGATGCGCGAATGGCAGGGTTGGTCCGACTGGTGGCAGGATGCTCAATTGAAGCCGCCTGCAAATGCACTGGAGTGGCGTCTTGGTGACTATGGCCTGTGTGCGGCGGCAGCCGCACAGGGCCTCGGCATCACCCTCGGCTGGACATGGCTGATCCGCGAGCAGCTTGAAAACGGAACGCTTGTGCCGGTTCACAGCCACCTGATGCGTTCCGACGCCTATTTCTACCTGATGCGTCCCGCTGATCGCCACCAGCGCAAGATCGTGCGTGAAGTCTCAGAGTGGCTGGTGGCAAGCAATGGCGGCAGCTACGATGACTTGGAATCATAAGCATCCGCTGCCAGAGAGCCTACTGGCCTGCGCGTCCGACGCGGAAGCGCACATATCCGATGATGGTGAAGATCAGCCAGGCGACTTGCGTCACCAGTGATCCAAGGTTGAAGTTGCAGGATAGTGAATAGATAAGGCAGATGCCGCCAAGAACGTTCAGCAGCGTTGTTCTGCTGTCTTCGACAGACAGAATGCGAAGTTGCAGCAGCGCATAGGCTGTAAGATAGAAGACAGCGCCGATAAGGCCGACGATATCCGGCAGACTCATTTGATCCTCCAGGATCGGTATGATGCACAAAACGAACGATCTTATACGAACGGAAGGATCATCTTTCGACCGCTCGACCAGTGCTCCTTTATCCCGGCCGAAAGAAAAGCCAATGCTCGCAAATGGCATACCCCCATGACTAAAAGTCATACCGGAGAGGCGTTTCGCCAGTCTGGTCATGCCCGATGATGTGCGCTAGGCCAATCGCATAAATTTCGACGGCGGAAATGCCGTGAATGAAGGGAACGACGAAATGTCCGACAACAAGACCACCTTTGAATTGACGCGCCGCAGCTTCATGGCGGGGACTGCAGGGCTCAGCATGGCGACAGCCGGTGGGCTGCTCGGCATGCCGGCTTTTGCCGCTGCCGAAGACAAGCCGAAAAAGGGCGGTGTTCTCAAGCTCGGCATCGGCGGGGGCAGTACGACGGACAATTTCGACCCCCGCATTCTCAAGGATTGGGTTCCGGTCAACCAGGCCTATATGATCATGAACGGCCTCGTCGAAATCGACGCCAACAACAGCGCCGTTCCAGAACTTTTCGAGAGCTGGGAAACCAAGCCCGGCGCAACGGAGTGGACTTTCAAGGTTCGCCAAGGCGTAACGTTCCACAATGGCAAGACGCTGACTGCAGATGACATCGTCTACTCCCTCAACCTGCATCGCGGAGAAACGACGTCGGCAGCACGTTCGGCTGCCGCCCAGTTGGCGGACGTCGTCAAGGTGTCGGACAGCGAAGTGAAAATCGTCCTTGCGAGCGGCAATGCCGACCTGCCTTATATTCTCTCCGACTATCACTTCTTGGTCGTGCCGGACGGCTGGACCGATTTCAACAAGCCCGTCGGCACCGGTCCGTTTGTCTACGACAGCTATCAGCCAGGTGTTCGCGCGCGCTTCAAGCGCAATGAGAGCTACTGGAAGCCGAACGCGGCTTGGGTCGATGCGGTCGAAGTCATCGTCATCAACGACATCTCTGCGCGTACCAACGCGATGATGTCTGGCCAGGTTCACGCCATCAACCAGCTCGACTTTAAGACCGTCGATCTCCTGAAGCGCAATCCGAATCTCAACATCGTGCAATCGGCAGGTGGCCAGCACTTCACCTTCCTGATGGATTGCACGCAGGCTCCCTTCACCGACAACAACATCCGCCTCGCCATCAAGCATGCGATCGATCGCGAACAACTGTTGAAGACGGCACTGCGCGGCTATGGCCGCATTGGCAACGACCATCCGATCCCGAGCACGGATCCCTTCTACGCTGCCGATCTGCCACAGCGTCCGTACGATCCTGAAAAGGCGAAGTATTATCTGAAGCAGGCCGGCCTCGATAATTTGAAGCTTTCTCTCTCGGCCTCGGATGCCGCCTTCTCCGGCGCGGTCGACGCGGCAGCGATCTTCCGCACCAGCGCGGCCGCAAGTGGCGTCGACGTATCGATCAAGCGCGAACCGGCTGATGGCTATTGGGACAACGTCTGGATGAAGGCACCGTTTTGCATGTCCTACTGGGGCGGACGCCCGACGGCCGACCAAATGCTGACGATCGCATATTCCTCCACCTCGGCCCAGAACGATACGCATTGGAAGAACCAAGCCTTCGATGCCAAGCTGCTCGAAGCGCGCGCACTGCTCGACAAGGCCAAGCGCAAGGAAATCTACGCCGAACTGCAGGCGCTGATTTCCAATGAAGGCGGAGCGATGATCCCGATGTTCGGCGACTATCTCGATGCGACGTCGAAAAAACTGAAGGGCGTCACGACGCACCCCATGTTCAATTTCATGGGCGCACGTCTTGCAGAAAAGGTTTGGCTGGAATCTTGATGGCTGCTCTTATCCTCAGGCGGATCGCCCTCGGGATCCTGACCCTTCTTCTGGTATCGGCATTGATTTTTGCCGGTACCCAGTTGCTGCCCGGTGACATCGCCTCCGCGATCCTTGGTCAGAACGCGACGCCGGAGTCGCTTGCGGTCCTGCGCGAACAGCTCGGGCTCGATCAGCCGATCCTGCAACGCTATGCCACCTGGCTAACGGGTTTCGTGACCGGCGATCTCGGCAATTCGCTCGCCAATCAGCAGCCGGTTGCCGATCTTCTCTGGCCACGCTTCTATAATACGATGGCGCTTGCCGCCTTCGCGGCAGTGATCAGCGTCCCGGTCGCGATCATCCTTGGCCTGGTCAGTGCCGTTAAGCGCGGCAGCCTCTTCGATCGCGTCGTCAACATCCTGGCATTGGCCTTTGTATCGCTGCCGGAATACTTCCTTGGTCTGCTGCTGATCCTGTTCCTGTCGATCCGTTTCAACCTCCTGCCAAGTCTTGCCGACACGTATGATGGCATGAGCTTCCTCGAGTGGATCCAGGCAACAGCTCTGCCCGCCTGCACGCTGGTGCTCGTTACCGTCGCACAGATGATGCGGATGACCCGCACAGCGGTTCTCTCGGTCATGGATCAGGCCTATATCGAGACCGCCTATCTCAAGGGTCTGCGCACCAAACGCGTGATCACGCGCCACGCGTTGCCGAACGCCGCCGCCCCGATCGTCAACGTGGTCGCCTTCAACATCGCCTACCTCATCACCGGCGTCGTGCTGGTCGAAGCGGTCTTTAACTACAACGGATTGGGTCGCTTCATGGTCGACGCTGTCTCCAAGCGCGACCTGCCGCTGGTGCAGGCTGCCGCCATGGTGTTCGGCGCGGCCTATGTGGTTCTCAACATCATCGCCGATGTCGCTGCCATCGCGCTCAATCCGCGCCTGAGGCATCCCCGATGAGCAATACCCGCAAGTCCATTCCCGCAACGGCCTGGATCGGCCTTGCGATCGTCGTCGCGAACCTGATCTTCTTTGCCTTCGGTCCCATGATTGCGCCCTACGGCCAAGAGCAGATCGTTGGCGCGCCGTTTGACCCGCCGTCTGCCGATTTCTGGTTTGGCCTCGACCAGAACGGCCGCGACATGGTGTCTCGACTGCTGTTTGGAGCGCAGATGTCGATTGGCGTTTCGCTATCAGCCTCGCTGCTCTCCTTTGCAATCGGCGTGCCGCTCGGCTTTCTTGCGGCAATCTTCGGCGGCTGGATCGATACGGTTGTGTCGCGTATCGTCGATACGGTGATGTGCATCCCGGTGCTGATCTCGGCGCTMGTCGTCCTGCAGGCGCTCGGTTCGTCGCTGCCCGTATTGATCGTCACCATCGCGTTGCTTGATTCCACGCGCGTGTTCCGCTTGGCACGTATCGTCGCGCAGGGCGTCAACGTGCTCGAATATGCCGAAACCGCCCGCTTGCGCGGCGAAGGGCTGGGCTGGCTCATCCGCAAGGAGATCCTGCCAAACACCCTGCCGCCGCTGATTGCCGAGTTCGGACTGCGCTTCTGCTTCACCTTCCTCTTCGTGGCGGGCCTGTCGTTCCTCGGCCTCGGTATCCAGCCGCCATTTGCGGACTGGGGCGGCATGGTGAAGGACAACCAGCAGGCCATCTTGTACGGCCTCTACGCACCACTCTTTCCGGCAGGCGCGATCGCGATCCTGACCGTAGGCGTCAACCTCGTCGTGGATTGGCTTCTGGCCAGCCGCACCGCTATGCAGGGAGCCGACAGATGAGCGATGACACGATCCTTTCCATTCGCGGTCTGGTCGTCAAGGCGCCGAACGGTGCTACGCTGGTCGACGGGATCGACCTCGATCTTGCCTGCGGCGAGGTCCTTGGGTTGATCGGTGAATCGGGCGCCGGCAAGTCGACGATCGGCCTTGCGGCGATGGGTTATGGCCGCGGTGGTTGCCGTATCGCAGACGGGCGTATCGTCATCGGCGAGGTGTCGATGATGGACGGCACGCGTGCAACGCGGGAAGCCGCGCGCGGCGCTCGTATCGCCTATGTCGCGCAAAGCGCGGCCGCCTCCTTCAATCCGGCAAAGCGCATCGGCCAGCAGATCATGGAAGGGCCGCTCTACCACGGCCTGATGAATCGCGGCCAGGCGCTAGCCTGGATGCTGGAACTCCTCACCGCGCTGCAGCTGCCGGAACCGGAAACCTTCGCGAACCGCTATCCGCATCAAGTCTCAGGTGGTCAGCTCCAGCGTGCCATGGTTGCCATGGCAATGTCCTGCCGCCCCGACATTCTGGTGCTGGACGAGCCGACGACAGCACTCGATGTGACGACGCAGATTGAGGTCCTTGCGCTCCTTCGCGATCTCATCCAGCGATACAACACGGCCGCGCTCTACATCACGCACGATCTGGCCGTGGTCGCGCAGATCGCCGATCGCATCATGGTGCTGCGTCACGGCAAGAAGGTCGAGCTGAGTACTGCCGAAGAGGTCTTGGAAGCGCCGAAGGAAGACTATACCCGCAAGCTGGTAGCAGAGCGCAAGGCAAGCATTGTTGGAGACCGGTCGGCGCACGAAGCCGGCTCCGTCCTTCTCGAAGTGAAGAACGCCGTTGCCTATTACGGCAAGAAGCAGGTGCTGGCTGACGTGTCCTGCCAAATCCGTCGAGGCGAGACATTGGCGGTGGTCGGCGAATCCGGATCCGGAAAATCAACGCTTGGCCGCGTCATAGCCGGGCTCCCACCTCACTCTTCGGGAATGATCAGTCTCGACGGTCATCGGCTTGCTGCGAGCTATCGCAGCCGTTCGCGCGAAGAGCTTCGCCGGATCCAACTCGTCTACCAGCTGCCGGATGTCGCGCTCAATCCGAGGCAAACCGTTGCCGAGATCATCGGGCGTCCGATGACCTTCTACTTCGGCATGACCGAAGAGCAGCGCACGACCGAGGTAGCGCGGCTGCTCGATCTTATCGGCTTGCCGGGCGATTTTGGTCAGCGATTGCCGGGCGCGCTTTCGGGCGGCCAGAAGCAGCGCGTCTGCATAGCGCGCGCGCTTGCTGCAAAGCCGGACCTCATCATCTGCGACGAAGTGACGTCGGCGCTCGATCCGCTGGTGGCCGAGGAAATCCTGAAGCTGCTGCGCAAGCTGCAGGACGAACTCAAGGTCTCCTATCTGTTCATCACCCACGATCTCGGTGTCGTAAAGCGCCTTGCGGACCGGACCATGGTGATGCAGCACGGCAAAGTCGTCGAAGAAGGCACGACCTCCGACATCTTCAAGCCGCCCTACGCACCTTACACCGAGCAGTTGATCAGCTCCGTTCCGGAGTTGCGGCGCGATTGGCTCGATGACGTACTGAAGTCACGCGGCCAGACGGCCGCCTGACCACGCTGCCACATTCAGCCGGGAAAAGAACGATGACTGTAACGATTCAAGAACACATCTGGATCACGATGAGCGATGGCGCACGCCTTGGCGCGCGCCTCTGGCTGCCGGACGGCATCGAAAGCGCGCCAGTGCCCGCCGTTCTGGAATACATCCCATACCGCAAGCGCGACGGCACGCGCGGCCGCGATGAGCCAATGCACGGCTATTTCGCCCAAAATGGCTATGCCGCAATCCGCGTCGACATGCGGGGCACGGGCGAATCCGACGGGCACATGGCCGACGAGTATCTCAAGCAGGAGCAGGATGACGCACTGGAGGTGATCGCATGGATCGCCGCACAGCCATGGTGCGATGGCAACGTCGGCATGATGGGCAAGAGCTGGGGCGGGTTCAATGGCCTGCAGGTCGCGGCTCTCCGTCCGCCCGCCTTGAAGGCGATCATCACCGCCTACTCGACGGACAATCGCTTTACCGACGACATTCACTACATGGGCGGTCTGCTGCTCAACGACAATCTCTGGTGGGGCACCATCATGCTCGCCTACCAGAGCCGTCCGCTCGACCCCGAGATCGTCGGCGAGGAATGGCGCGCGCGCTGGATTGAACGTCTCGAAAAGCTGCCTTTCTTCCCCGCGCTTTGGCTCGAGCACCAGCGCTACGACGACTACTGGAAGCACGGCTCGGTCTGCGAGGACTGGTCGGCAATCGAATGCCCCGTGCTGGCGGTCGGCGCCTGGGCGGACAGCTATACAAACGCCGTGCCGCGGCTGCTTGAGAAACTCCAGGTGCCACGACGCGGCATCATCGGCCCGTGGGGCCACGTTTATCCGCAAGACGGCGCACCTGGCCCTGCCATCGGCTTCCTGCAGGAAGCGGTACGCTGGTGGGATCACTGGCTGAAGGGCAAGGACAGCGGCGTCATGAACGAGCCGATGCTGCGTGCCTATATCAACGATACGGTCGAGCCGACCGGCTCGCGCGACACCACGGCCGGACGCTGGGTCGGCGAGGAGAGCTGGCCTTCGCAGACGATCGAAAGCCGTTCATTCACGCTTGGCGCCGACCATACGCTCGGCGTGCAGGCGAAATCGCCTTCCACGCTCACCATCTCCTCCCCGCAGAGCCACGGCAAGGCGGGCGGCGAGTGGATGGCCACGGGCTGCCCGGGCGAACATCCGACTGACCAGCGTCTGGATGACGGCGGCGCCCTCGTCTTCGACACAGTTCCACTGGACCTCGCAATCGACATTCTCGGCGCACCCGTCGCCCGGCTGAAGTTTTCAGTCGATCAACCGGTAGCTCAGGTCAATTTGCGCCTTTCGGACGTGCTGCCGGATGGTCGCGTGACCCGCGTCAGCTATCAGGTATTCAATCTGAACCATCGCAATGGCCACGATGTGCCGGCTGTGCTTGTTCCCGGTCAGGTCTACGAGATCGCAATCAAGCTCAACGACTGCGGCTATCGTTTCAAGAAAGGCCACCGTATCCGCCTGTCGATCGCGACGGGATACTGGCCGATGGTCTGGCCATCGCCGGCGGCCGTCACGCTGTCCGTTGTGGCGGGAGACAGTGCGCTGGAACTTCCCGTCCGGCCTCTCGACCAAGCGGAAAAAACCATCACGTTCGAGACTCCTGCCCACGGACCGTTGACCCCGATCACCCAGCTCGATCCAGGCAGCGTTCGACGCTGGACGATGCAGGATCACGTGACTGGCGAAACCACCTATGTCACCGAAGGCATCGGCGGCCTCTTCGGAGAGGGCGTCCTACGTTTCGACGACATTGGCACCCAGCTCAGCCACAGCCTGAAGCGCGAGTTGACGATCCTTGACGACGACCCGCTGTCGGCCCGCTATGTGCTTACTCAGACCTACGCGATGGGACGCGAGGGCTGGATGATCGACATTGCTACGCGAACGATGATGAAATGTGATTCTGTCAATTTTTACATTTCTGGCGTTCTAGAGACGAAGGAGAATGGCATTTCTATTGCGACCCGCCATTGGGATCAGACAATCGCACGGGATTTCCTATGAGGCCCGTTGAGTTTCGTTGGAATTCCAACACCGCATCATAGCACCGGAGCGGGCACGCGATCGCTTGTCGACTTCAGCGAGGCTTGGTCGCAAGCAGCGTGGCAATTGCAGTGTTGATTTCCGCCAGTGCTGACCCGGCGTTTTCCACCGAGATTTGACCCGCCTATTAGGTAGGTTTCGGGTCGGTAGTCGTGGTCAAGTTCCTGCTTTCTCCTTCTACTTCGCGGTGTTGGGTTCGTGCGCCGAGCTATTCTTGAAGCGAAGATGTCGTTTCCGGTTTCTAAGCGACTTGGGCGCTACCGCGGTGGATCAAGCTGCTACATAGCTTTTTGCGTGAGATCTCGACGACATCTTGCGGATTTGCCAGAAGGTAGCGTAGAGGCTGAATGGGTCAAAGCGTGGCGTCGGACCTAATGTCTGCTTGAGAGAGAAATTATGACTGAGGGTGTGGCCTTAGAGATTTATGCGATTGCCGACATCCATGGACGCGCAGACCTCCTTGAGGTCTTGCTGAGTCATATTGCTGTCGCCTCAGGGCAACGCCGATCAAAGCCGATCGTGATATTTCTGGGCGATATGATCGACAGGGGCCCCCGCAGCCCGCGGGTGCTTGATCTCGTGGCCTCGACGCTTGAACTTTATCCTGGTTCGCAATTGGTCCTAGGCAACCACGATTTTTACCTGCGCGCTTTGCTTCGCGGGGAACTCTCACATGAAGACGCGGTCAACTGGATGGATTGGGGCGGCGTGGCAACCGTAAGCGCCTACTCCGATCGCCCCGTGCCTGATTTCAAGGGTATTGCCGCAGACATACGTGACGCCTTTCCGCATCATACCGACCTGTTGGAAAACGCGCTGACGTATAAAGAGATCGGTCGCTTCTGTTTTGTTCACGCTGGCATCCGTCCCGGAGTTCCGCTCACCGCGCAGACTGAATACGACTTACGGTGGATCCGGGCGGGCTTTCTCGATCACGTCGACGCTTTCGATCATATTGTCGTGCACGGCCACACCATCACAAATTCGTTGCTTCCCGAAGTCTATGACAACCGGATCGCCGTCGATACCGCGGCGTATCGAACCGGTCGCCTGAGCGCCGCCGTGATCCGACTAGACAAGCTGTCCCATTTCATCTGTACGCAGCTTGACCAAACCGGTAATATAGTGGTTCAGGAGTGGTTGCCTCGACCCATAGGGGCGGGACTCGCGAGGCAGACTGCCTGCGACCAAAGACCGCTCAACGGTCGATAACGTGACAACTCCGCCCTGGGCGCTAGGGCACTGAGCGTTGATCGCCGCCGCCCATGCTCGTGTCCCTGTATGCTGGTCCTTCTCGGTATCGATGAGTTGATTGCGCTGAATGCCAAGCAATGCTGTCGCGCTAAGGTTCACAAACGAGAGATCACGTCGTGAAGTGACCTGCGAATAAGCCTGCCCGGCGAGCTTGCGTTTATCGTGGGTTTCCAGGCCGGCAGCAAAGGAAGGGTCGTGGAAGATTGTTTCCATTGCCGCGCAGTCAAATGTCGTGCCGCCGTAATAACGCTGGCACGGCTGTGTTCCTGGTATCCACAACAGGGCTGAAGCGGGCATTTCCCATTCCCGGGTTGAACTGATTGCCGCCGTACAAATTTAAATGGATTCGATGAACGATCTGGCCTTCGGCCTGACATCCTTCGAGACTAGGCGGCACAATGAATGCGGCGGGGTGATGCCGTCATCGGTCTATGGATTCCTCGCACGGCCTCGACTCGTCACGACGCTGCTTCGAACGGCTCAATCCTTCCGCAAGGCATCTTGATCAGATTAATATTCTAACGCGATCCCCCCCCCCAGCCCGGATCAGAATTTCGAAACTGAGATCAACATTAGCAATTCATCATTGGGATTAATACATAAAGTCCATAGACTATAGTGACAATGAGGGTGTTGCCGAAATGATTATTCTGGGCTTATCGGGGAACGTGAAACGACCATCGCGGACAGCTTCTCTAGTGGAGGCGATTGTGTCAGCTGTCGCATCACGGCTTGGCGCGGAAGGTCGAACCATAGAACTGGTCGATGCCGCCCCCGTTGTGTTCAAGGCGTTGCGAGCTGACCAGCTTGATGCCGAAGGACGGGCAATCATCGATGTTGTTGAAGCGGCGGATGTACTCGTTGTCGGTTCGCCAGTCTACAGGGCTTCCTATACAGGCCAGGGCAATCGGGTGAGTTAACGGGTGACAATTGGCTTGCGAGCTGAATCTGTCGAGATCGTCTGATTCTTTAAAGGGCGATCTGGATGAACGATTTAGCGTGCGCTGCCGGCGCTTTGGCCGAGACCGAGACGGTTGTATTTCTGAAACATTT
>NZ_JBFTOF010000036.1:0-41933 GCF_056397845.1 Rhizobium sp. 05L419 | reverse complement strand
CTTCTCAACAAGCGAGCGCACGTTCATCATGTCATTGGTCATCGGTGGTCTTTCCGTCAGGTTGGTCTTGAACAACCCGACCCTACCGGAAAACACTGATGGCCACCTTACTCCTCAAAACCTACACCACGTGCCGGGACACGATCGAGTTCGGCGTCGGACTTCTTCAACGCCTTGTCCGCGTCTGCGAAGGCAAGCTACACCGGGCTTACGACTACCCGAACAATCAATACCAATCGACGCAGCATGGCATTTCCCTTTCTGCAGACCGGGCCGACGATCATCCGCTTGCCGGCTCACCGAATCTGAGGCGGCCGCGCTCAACATCAAGCGACATCGTCGCGGCATTGCGGCACTCCCGGGCAAAAGAGCCGAGGCTTCACCTGCAAAACAACATTCCACATCGTCAGTTTTACATGGCTTTAGTTGGATTGAAGGTGTTTCAAGGATACGATAAGTATTTAAAATACCACGTGAAACGAGCGCATGCCTACTATGAAGAAGCGCATTCTTGTCACCGGCGGCGCTGGGTTCTTAGGCGCAACTCTCTGCGAGCAGATGCTACTTGCACATGGGACGGTCAATATTCAGCTTGGGAAGCTTCGATAACCTGTCCAGCAACCGCCGACCCGACAGGCAGATCCACGGCGGAGCCAATCGAGAATAGCCAAGCAAAGCCTGGTTTCGGCAATGACAAGGTCAGGAGTTAACCGCGATCAAACTCGCGGCATTGACAGTAGCAAATTGAAAGTTGCACCATCTAATCCTTAAACTTTTTGGAGATTTTATGTTGTCGCGGTTTCTCAATGTCTTTGCGATTGTAATTGTTGCAGGTGCGCTTCTTTGGTGGGCGATGAGTTGGTGACTGAGATGATGAAATCGATAAGGATCGTTACTCTAGTTTTGCTGGCGCTGCCCGTATCAGAAGCAGCTCGGGCTGACACGCTTCCGCTTTCGAAGATCAACCACAAAATTGAGAACCACATTCAGCGCAGCAACACGAAGAAAAACGTTCAATGTCTCGCCTTTATACTGAAGGATTTTCAGGAACGAAAAATCCCCAAGTCGAGGATTCTCGTCACCTTCGACGATCCGAACATTGACGGCATTGGCATCGGACTGGACGAGACGGACGAGAACTACACTTGCGAAGCCGGTGAGCTCCGATCCTGGGAAGAGAATGAATACCAGGTTGCGAAGACATTTTAACAGGACGTGCATTTACTCGATCTCCGAGTCTCCATCAATATCCACGACGATGCCGCGCCGCAGCGCGACGAAAGGTTCCCTCTCTCAGACACAAGCCGCCGCACTGTTTTGGCGCAGCCTGTGGATAAGCCATCGCGTATCGTGAAGATTAGAAATCTTCACGCCCGATACTCGAATTTTCCGAGACCCCACGCACGGCCGACTTCGCGCTGCAGGTTCTTTCGCGCCTGCTATCCCACGCCGTCGATCCAATGGGAAAGATTGCATCGAACCCCTGCGAGGGAATCAAGCATCTGTACAGTCAGTCGCGCGCGGAAATCATCTGGACAGCAGACGACATCACACAGCTGAAGACGGAGGCATCTGCCGAAGTCGCTTTCGCCGTCGATCTTGCGGCTCATACAGGGCTGCGTGCTGGCGATCTCGTGCACCTGGCTTGGTTGCACGTCGGGACTGACGCAATCGTGATCACAACGGGCAAGAGCAAACACAGGAAAGAAGCCGTCATTCCCCGCTACGACGCGCTAAACGAATTGCTCAATCGCATCCCAAAGCACTCGCCGGTAATTCTGACCAACAGCCGCAAGCGCCCGTGGACACAGGATGGACTGGCGAGCTCGTTCTGGTCGACGAAAGTTGAGGCGCAAATGCAGGAGAGAGATCTTCACTTCCACGACCTGCGCGGCACCGCTGCAACCAACTTCTACACTGCCGGCCTGTCGATCCGCGTAATCGCCGAAATCATGGGTTGGGAAGAAGATCAGGTGGAAAAGATTATCCGCCGCTACGTGAGCCGTGGGGCCGCTACGCGAGAGGCAATCCGTCAGCTGAACGAGGCGCGCGAGCAGAAGAACGCCGACTCGAAAAGCACGAACGACGAACAGGCGCTGTGAAACTGCCTGTAAAACCACGGTTTGTTCCGTGGCTAAAATTGGTACCTAAGTGTCTGAAAAGGTTGCTGGAGCGGGTGAAGGGAATCGAACCCTCGTATTCAGCTTGGGAAGCTGCTGCTCTACCATTGAGCTACACCCGCGTCAGTGGGAGACTTCCAACAGAAGTCAGCCGGTGTCAAGCGGCTAGCTCTTTGTCATATGCGGAAGTGTTTCGAGAGCTTCAAGCCCTGCGCCTGATAGTTTGATCCGACGCCGGAACCGTAAAGGCTCGAGGGATGCTCCTGCATGTGTTCGTAGACGAGACGTCCGACGATCTGGCCGTCCTCGAGGATGAAGGGCACTTCGTGGCTGCGCACTTCGAGGACGGCGCGGCTACCGCGTCCGCCGGCCGGCGCGTGGCCGAAGCCCGGGTCGAAGAAGCCGGCATAGTGAACGCGGAACTCGCCGACCAGCGGATCGAAAGGCGTCATTTCGGCAGCGTAGTGCGGGGGTACGTGCACGGCCTCACGCGAGACGAGGATATAGAATTCATCCGGATCGAGGATAAGTTCGTTGCGCCCGCGGCTGAAGAGCGGCTCCCAGAAATCGTAGATATCGTGCTGCGCCTTCTTGTCGACGTCGACGACGGCCGTGTGATGCTTGCCGCGGTAACCGATCAGCCCGTCCTTGTCGCCTGCCAGGTCGATCGACAGCGCAATCGCCCCACCCGACACATTCGGCCGTTTGCTCGCCACCAGCGTTTCGGCATCATGCAGCGCCAGCAATTCAGGTTCGCCAAGCAGCGCATGACCGACGCGGAAGCGGATCTGAGACAGGCGCGAACCACGGCGAACGACGATCGGGAAGGTGCGCGGGCTGATCTCGAGATAGAGTGGCCCGGAATAGCCGGCGGGAATCTTGTCGAATTCCTGGGCATAGTCGGTGATCACGCGGGTGAAGATATCCAGGCGGCCGGTCGAGCTCTTGGGGTTTGCCGAGGCCGACATGTCGGCGGGCAGATCCAGTTTCTCCATCAGCGGCACGATGTAGACGCAGCCGGTCTCCAACACCGCACCTTCACTGAGATCTACGACGTGAAGGCTCAGGCGGTCCAGCTTGTCGGAAACGAGGTGAGACGGCCCCGGCATGAAGCTCGCGCGAACGCGGAACGCCTTGGCGCCAAGCCGCAGATCAAGGCTCGCGGGCTGGATCTGGTCGCGGTCCAGCTCGCGCTCGGAGATGAGACGCCCCGTTTCAAACAGCGCTGAGATCGCGCGGTCTGCCAAAATTCCTGTTTCGCGAGCCATCATGCCCCATCCATATTTGCCGCAGACAAAACCAAACTCAAGGAATTGACGCAAGCGCGGAACGGCAGTATTGCAGCTTTATCCCGTGGTGATTTGGCCGGTCGGCTTGCAGCCACGTTAAACAAGTGGCTAAATAGACCGGGGTTAAACCGGTCTGCATTCGCGGCCGGTTTTTTTGTGTTTGAAAGTGGTGATGGCATGAGCAAGACCTGGCGCCCGGCAACCCAACTCGTCCACGGCGGAACGATCCGCTCGCAATACGGCGAAACCTCCGAGGCAATCTACCTAACCCAGGGTTTCGTCTACGACACGGCGGAAGCCGCCGAGGCGCGCTTCAAGGGCGAGACCGAGGGCTACATCTATGCCCGCTACGGCAGCCCGACCAACGACATGTTCGAGAAGCGCATGTGCGCGATGGAAGGCGCTGAAGAAGCCCGGGCCACCGCCTCCGGCATGGCCGCCGTCGCCGCCGCCATCCTTTGCCAGGTGAAGGCCGGCGACCATATCGTGGCCGCCCGTGCCCTGTTTGGCTCTTGCCGCTGGGTGGTGGAGACCCTGGCGCCGAAATACGGCATCGAATGCACGCTGGTCGATGGACGCTCTCTGGAAAACTGGGAAAAGGCGATCCGCCCCAATACCAAAGTGTTTTTCCTGGAAAGCCCGACCAACCCGACGCTGGAAGTCGTCGATATCGCAGGCGTCGCCAAGCTGGCCAACCAGATCGGCGCCACTGTTGTCGTCGACAACGTATTTGCGACGCCGATCTTCCAGAAGCCCCTGGAACTGGGCGCACATATCGTCGTCTACTCCGCTACGAAGCATATCGACGGCCAGGGACGCAGCCTCGGCGGCGTGATCCTTTCCGACAGGGAATGGGTGACTGAGCATCTGCAGGACTATTACCGTCACACCGGCCCGGCAATGTCGCCGTTCACGGCATGGACGCTGCTGAAAGGCCTGGAGACGCTGCCGCTGCGCGTCAAGCAGCAGACCGAGAACGCTGCCAAGATCGCAGATTTCCTGGCCGACCAGAAGCAGGTCGCCAAGGTGATCTATCCCGGTCGAAAGGACCATCCGCAAGCCGATATCGTCGCCAAGCAGATGAAGGGCGGCTCGACGCTCGTGGCGATCGAGCTGAAGGGCGGCAAGGAAGCGGCGTTTGCGCTGCAGAATGCGCTTGAGATCGTCAGGATTTCCAACAATCTCGGCGACGCCAAGAGCCTGATCACGCACCCGGCGACGACCACGCATAAGAACCTCACGGATGAAGCCCGCGCGGAACTCGGCATCTCGGCGGGCACGGTTCGCCTCTCCGCAGGCATCGAGGACACGGACGACCTGATCGAGGATTTTGCTCAGGCGCTTGCCAAGGTGCAGGCGTAATAGCGCGACTGCTGGTCGGGTCCTATTTGGGTCCGACCAGCCTCGAAAATTCAGCAGGAACGCCGTCATTCGCGCCAGGCTGGCAAGGCGTTGCCCTCATTGCGCGAAAAATGTCGCCGTTGCGGGCATTTAAAGGGCGATGACCCGCGGGTTTATTGACGTGTCGAGCCTCTTATAAGATACCAGTAACGTATTCTGACTAAGGTGTAGGCATGTACCGCGCCCTGACACGAGACATCGAAGTGATCGTCGAGCCCTTTTATCTGGAGGAGCAATCCGACCCGGAGGATGATCGCTATGTCTGGGGCTACCGGATCGTTATCAGCAACAATTCCGATCTGACTGTCCGTCTTGTGAACCGCTACTGGAACATTACCGACCAGAACGGCGTGGTCGACGAGGTGACGGGTGCCGGGGTGGTTGGCGAGCAGCCGCGGCTGGAACCCGGCGACACCTACGAATACTCTTCCGGCTGCCCTCTCGACACGCCATCGGGCCTGATGTTCGGCCACTACCAGATGGAGACCGCCGAAGGCGAGTTCTTCGATGTCGAGATACCCGCCTTCTCCCTGGACTCGCCGGGACTGCTCAGAGTCCTGAACTGATCATTCCGCCGCCTGCGTCAGTTCTTCGACCTCGAAGCGATAGGTGGTGGAGCAGAATTCGCAGGTGACGGCGACCTGCCCCTCTTCCTGGCTGACGTCGATTTCCTCTGCTGAAAAGCCTCTGAGGACGCCTTTGATCTTCTCCCGCGAACAAGAACAGCGATCGAACACCGCGCGGGGCTCGTAAACGCGCACGCCGCGTTCATGGAACAGCCTGAAGAGCAGCCGCTCGGTGCCGACCAGGGGATCCGTCAGCTCGTCGGCGTCGATCGTCTCGACGAGCGAGCGCGCCTCGGCCCAGGCGTCGTCATCGGCGTGATGGCTCGCACTCGTATCGCCATCTCCACCGTGAAGATCCGGCTGGCGCATGCGCTCGGGCGCCTCGGGCAGGAACTGAGCAATAAGGCCGCCTGCCCGCCAACGATGGCGCGGCTTGCCCGCTTCGTCGCGGTCAAACAGCTCGGCAGCGGCTAGTCGGACGCGCGTCGGGATCTGTTCCGACTGGCGGAAGTAGGTGCCGGCGATGTCTTCGAGCGTGGCGCCATCAAGCGCGACGATGCCCTGATACGGTTGGCTGTACTTGCCCTGATCGATGGTGAAAGCAAGCATGCCTTTGCCGAGCAGCTGTTCCGGCTCGGTCTCGCCGGCGGCGACAGCCTTGTCCAGCAAGGTCTGATTGAAGCGGGCATAGGCGCGCACATTCTCCGGCGTCGCGAAATCGGCGACGAGCAGATCGACGGGGCCATCGCCCTTGGTCTGGACCGTGAACTTGCCTTCGAATTTCAGCGACGTGCCGAGCAGTACCGTCAGGGCGATCACTTCGGCCAGCAGCCGGGCGACCGGCGCGGGATAGCTGTGGCGCTCAAGGATTGCATCGAGCATCGGGCCGAGCTGGACGGCGCGCCCGCGCACATCCAGACCTTCGACCTGAAAGGGGACGACATGATCGTCGCCGGCGAAATCGAACTCGCCGAGGGCGGCTGCTGCTTCTGCCATGGTCTTCTCCTAGTCGTCAGAGCGGCAGACAGGTGTGCCCATCCGCTCGCGCGGCCACAGGCCCTTCCGGCCAAATGCGCCGTCCATTATGGTTCAGATCGCGCCCAGGCACCAAGCAAGAATCGACTTCTGCGCATGAAGACGGTTTTCCGCTTCATCGAAGACCACGGATTGCGGGCCGTCAATCACCTCGTCCGTAACTTCCTCACCACGATGGGCGGGCAGGCAGTGCATGAACAATGCATCCTTGCCGGCCTGTGCCATCAAAGCCGAATTGACTTGATAAGGCTGGAAGACGTTGTGACCCCGGGCCCGATGTTCCTGATTCATGGAGACCCAGGTATCGGTCACCACGCAATCGACGCCAGCGACCGCACGGTCGGCATCATGACCAAGCATGATTTCGGCGCCCTCATTGCGGGCCCAGTTCAGATAGTGATCCTTTGGCTCGGAACCAAGAGGCACCGCCATGTTCATGCGATAGCCGAAACGGGCAGCCCCCTCGATCAGCGAATGCAGCACGTTGTTGCCATCGCCCGTCCAGGCGACGGTCTTGCCCTTGATCGGGCCCCGATGCTCTTCAAAGGTCATGATATCGGCCATGATCTGGCAGGGATGGGTGTCGTCCGTCAGCGCATTGATCACAGGAACGGTTGCATGCTCGGCGAGCTCCAAAAGCCGCGAATGCTCGGTGGTGCGGATCATGATCGCATCGACATAGCGCGAGAGGACCTTGGCAGTGTCGCCGATCGTCTCGGCGCGTCCAAGCTGCATTTCCGTGCCAGACAGGAACAGCGTCTCGCCGCCGAGCTGACGCATGCCGACATCGAAGGAAACGCGCGTGCGGGTGGACGGCTTTTCGAAGATCATCGCCAGCATCTTGCCGGCGAGCGGCTTGTCGCCCTGTCCGGCCTTGAATGCCTGCTTGCGTGAAAGGGCGTCGTTCATGATGACCCGGAGATCGTTGGCCGTCACTGCAGAGAGATCGAGGAAGTGTTTGGGGGAAGCCATGTGTCTTTACCTATCAAGCCCGCCGTCCGGCTGGGCACCTTATCCGTTTCAAGCCGTCTTCTTGATCTTAGAAGCGCGCACGCTCTCAGCGGCGCGCTCAAGTCGGACGAGCCCTTCGCGGGCTTCGTCCGCGGTGACGACCAGAGGCGGAAGCAGGCGGATGACATTGTCGCCCGCCGGGATTGCCAGAAGATGAGCGGCACGGATCGCCTGCAGCAACTCTGCCGACGGCACCGCCGCCTTGACGCCGAGCAACAGCCCCTCGCCCCTGACATCCTCGATGACATCGGGGAAGCGGTCCTTGAGCGATGCCAGTCCCTGGCGAAAGATGAGGGAAACGTCGTTGACATGCTGGAGGAAGCCGTCTTCGAGAACGACGTCGAGCACGGCGTTGCCGACAGCCATGGCCAGCGGGTTGCCGCCATACGTCGACCCGTGGGTGCCAGCCTTCATGCCCGAGGCTGCCTCGGCCGTGGCAAGGCAGGCACCGAGGGGGAAACCACCGCCGATACCCTTGGCGACCGCCATGATGTCAGGCGCGATGCCGGACCACTCGTAGGCGAACAATTTTCCAGTGCGACCGACGCCGGTCTGGACCTCATCGAGGATGAGCAGCAGCCCGTTCTCGTCGCAGAGCTGGCGTAGCGCCCTCATGAACTCGTTAGTCGCCGGACGGATACCGCCTTCGCCCTGCACGGGCTCGATCAGAATCGCCGCCGTTTCGTGGGTGATAGCCGCCCGAAGGGCGTCGACATCACCGAATGGAACCTGATCGAAGCCAGGCGCCTTGGGACCGAAGCCTTCGAGGTATTTTTCCTGGCCGCCGGCGGCGATCGTCGCCAGCGTGCGGCCATGGAACGCGCCTTCGAAGGTGATGATATGGAACCGCTCGGGATGACCCTTTGAATACTGGTAGCGGCGCGCGGTCTTGATTGCGCATTCGAGCGCTTCGGCGCCGGAGTTGGTAAAGAACACCTTGTCCGCGAAGGTTGCGCCGGTCAAACGCCTGGCTAGCGCTTCCTGGCCTGGGATCTCGTAGATGTTGGAGAGGTGCCAGACCTTGTCGGCCTGCTCCTTCAGGGCGCCGACGACGTGCGGGTGGCCATGGCCGACGGAGGTCACGGCGACGCCCGCGCCGAAATCGAGATATCGCTCGCCAGTTTCGGTCATCAGCCACACGCCCTCTCCTCGCTCGAACCGCAACGGGGCACGAGAGTAGGTGTCATAAAGCGGCGCGGCTTCAGCCATGGCGCGATCTCCTGTCATTGGTAAACGAGCAACCGGACTCCGGCTAAGAAGCAGGTCCGAAAAATTAAAAATGCCGCCTTTCGGCGGCGAGCAGCACTATTTACTTTTCGCACTGCGATGTCAACAAAACTGAGGTTTTACTGCATGCGTCAAGCTGCCATTCAGGTCACGCGGACCTATCAACAGCTATTGTTGCAGAAATGACTCTCACACCCAGCAAGTTGGGGAAAACTTGAAATTCGATTCGCCGGGATTCAACCGACTCTTGTCACGGAGTCGGCCTCACACTAGGTTAAAACTCAATTACTAGACTGCATGCGGCGGAACTAGTCACCAACATCGAGCAAGCGTTTGTTGCTTCGGATGCGTCCGGGGCAGCGGTGAAGGATTCTGCCTACACCAACGCAAATAAGGCGGAGACAGGGGCATGAACTGGACAGACGAGCGCGTTGAAAGACTGAAAAAGCTTTGGGCCGAAGGCCTTAGCGCCAGCCAGATCGCAGCACAACTTGGCGGCGTAAGCCGCAACGCCGTGATCGGCAAGGTCCACCGGCTGTGCCTGCCGGGCCGCGCCAAGGCTGGCGGCACTGCGGCGACCGCCAGAACGCCAAAGCGCACCACGACGGCGCCGCGCGCTCCGAACTACGCATCCCGGATCGCCACCCGCACCGTTACCCGCCAGCAGGGCGCGACGATGCTGAAGGAAGAGGTGGAAATCGATGCGACCGAAGAAGTGAGGTATCGTCCTTCTTCAAACGTGGTCTTGCCGATCTCGCGCCGCCTCGGTCTGACGGAACTGACCGAACGCACCTGCAAATGGCCGGTCGGCGATCCGCTGAAGGATGACTTCCACTTCTGTGGCTGCGAGTCCCCGGACTCTTCGCCATACTGCACCTACCATCAGCGCATGGCCTACCAGCCGGTCAACGAGCGCCGCAGGGCAGCCAATCGGGTCGCCTGATCCGGACGCCGGATAAGGAACAAGAAAACGGGCCCTCGCGGGCCCGTTTTTCGTTCGTGACGGCTCGGAAACAGCTCAGGCTTCCATGGAATACCCAGCGCCGCGAACCGTGCGAATGACGTCTTGCATATTGGAAAAGTTCAGCGCCTTGCGCAGCCGGCCGACATGGACGTCGACCGTCCGTTCATCAACGTAGATGTCGTGGCCCCAGACCCCATCCAGAAGTTGCGAGCGCGAGAATACGCGGCCGGGCGACGCCATCAGGAACTCCAGGAGGCGGAACTCGGTCGGCCCCAGGCGGACCTCGCGGGTCTTGCGATGGACACGGTGCGTTTCGCGGTCGAGTTCGATATCGCCGCATTTCAGCAGAGACGACAGAACCTCCGGCTTTGCACGGCGTAGCATCGCCTTGACGCGGGCAACAAGTTCCGGCGTCGAGAACGGCTTGACGACATAATCGTCGGCACCGGTCGAGAGGCCGCGAACGCGCTCGCTCTCCTCGCCGCGGGCCGTCAGCATGATGATCGGCAGGCGCTCGGTTTCCGGTCGCTGACGCAGCCGGCGGCACAGTTCGATGCCGGAGACGCCGGGCAGCATCCAATCGAGGATGAGAAGATCGGGCGTTCGCTCCTGAAGCCGGATCTCGGCCTCGTCGCCGCGTAGAATGGTATCGACCTCGAAGCCTTCGGCCTCGAGGTTATAGCGAAGAAGCACGCTGAGTGCCTCTTCGTCTTCAACGACTGCAACTCTTGGGATCATTCGTTTCGGTCTCCTGGGGGCGCGGTTCCGGAACGGTTATTCCGTGACAGCACCAACGGTGTTGGCGGTGTCGTCCTTTGGACGTTCGCCTTCCGGCTGGGCGCCGGTCGCCATGTAGTAGATGGTTTCGGCAATGTTGGTGGCATGGTCGCCGATGCGCTCGATGTTCTTGGCGCAGAAGAGGAGATGCGTGCAACTGGTGATGTTGCGCGGGTCTTCCATCATGTAGGTCAGCATCTCCCGGAAGAGCGAGGTGTACATCGCGTCGATTTCCTCGTCGCGCTCGCGGATCGACTTCGCCCTGTCGGCGGCGCGGCTGGTGTAGACGTCGAGCACTTCCTTGAGCTGGACGAGCGCCAGTTCGGATAGGTGTTCGAGACCGCGGGCAAGCTTGCGTGGAACGCCGCTGCTCTGAACGGCGATGACGCGCTTGGCGGTGTTCTTGCCGAGGTCACCGACACGCTCGAGGTCGGCGGCGATGCGGATCGATCCCATGATCTCGCGAAGGTCGGCAGCCATCGGCTGGCGGCGGGCGATGGTGATGATCGCCTTGTCGCCGATCTCGCGCTCGGCGTGATCGAGGATCACGTCGTCGGAGATGACCTTCTGGGCGAGTGACGTATCGCCGTTGACCAGGGCGCGGACGGCGTCCGACACCATCTGCTCGGCGAGGCCGCCCATTTCCGAAATACGGCGGGAAAGGAATTTCAGGTCGTCGTCATAGGCGGAGTAGATGTGGGTCGATGCCATAGGGCTTATCCTTGAATGTCCTTGAGGGTTTCCGACGCCGGAGGTCAACCGAAGCGGCCCATGATGTAATCCTGGGTGCGCGGGTCATCCGGGTTGGTGAACATCTTGTCGGTATCGTTTTCCTCGACGAGGTTGCCGAGGTGGAACATGGCGGTGCGCTGAGAAACGCGGGCTGCCTGCTGCATCGAGTGCGTGACGATGACGATGGTGTAGCTCTCGCGCAGTTCGTGGATGAGTTCCTCGACCTTTGCAGTTGCGATTGGGTCGAGCGCCGAGCACGGCTCGTCCATCAGAATGACTTCCGGGCTGACGGCGATAGCGCGGGCGATGCACAGACGCTGCTGCTGGCCACCGGAGAGACCGGTCCCTGATTCATGCACGCGGTCCTTCACTTCGTTCCAGAGGCCGGCGCGCTGCAGGCTCTGTTCGACGATCTGGTCCATGTCGGACTTTGCCTTGGCCAGACCGTGAATGCGCGGGCCGTAGGCGACGTTTTCGTAAATCGTCTTCGGGAACGGGTTCGGCTTCTGGAATACCATGCCGACGCGGGCGCGCAGTTCGACGACGTCGATATCCGGATCGTAGATATCATCGCCATCGAGCGTGATCTTGCCGGTGACGCGGCAATTGTCGATCGTGTCGTTCATGCGGTTCAGGCTGCGCAGGAAGGTGGACTTGCCACAACCGGACGGGCCGATGAGGGCCGTCACTGTGTTTTCGCGAATGTTCAGCTTGACGTCGAAAAGCGCACGCTTGTCGCCGTAGTAAACCGAGACGTCCTGGCCGATCATCTTATACGGAATGGTATTCATCTTCTGATCAAGCGCCTTCTCAACTGCTGCTTCCGTCAACATGTTCATGATGTTTACTCCGTTTACCAGCGGCGCTCAAAGCGACGACGCAAGAGGATGGCTCCAAAGTTCATGACGATCAGGAACAGGAGCAGGACGATGATGGCGCCTGAGGTGCGCTCGGTGAAGGCGCGCTCGGCTTCGTTGGCCCACATGTAGACCTGCACCGGCAGAGCCGTGGAAGGGTCGAGCGGGGTGGTCGGAGCATTGGCGACGAAGGCGACCATGCCGATCAGGAGCAGCGGCGCGGTTTCACCGAGCGCGTGCGCCAGACCGATGATGGTGCCGGTCAGGATACCGGGCATGGCAAGCGGCAGGACGTGGTGGAACACCATCTGCATCTTCGAGGCGCCGAGCCCGAGAGCCGCGGCCCGGATGGATGGCGGTACGGCGCGGAGCGCCGCGCGGGTCGCGATGATAATCGTCGGCAGCGTCATCAGGGTCAGCACCAGGCCGCCGACCAGCGATGCCGAACGCGGCAGGCCCGCGAAGTTGATGAAGACTGCAAGCCCGAGCAGACCGTAGACGATCGATGGAACGGCAGCGAGGTTGTTGATGTTGACCTCGATCAGGTCCGTGAGCTTGTTCTTCGGCGCGAACTCTTCGAGATAGATCGAAGCGGCAACGCCGATCGGCAGCGCGAGGACGAGCACGATCAGCATCAGATAGAGCGAGCCGATGAGCGCGACGCCTAGGCCGGCGGCCTCGGGACGGCTGGAGTTGCCGTTTACGAAGAGACCGGTGTTGAATTCCTTGTGCAGGGCGCCGCTGGCCGCCAGCTGGTTCATCCAGCCAACCTGCCGGTCGTTGACCTTGCGGTTCTTCTCATCGACCTTGAGATCGATCTGGCCCTTGTTGGCAGAGTCGACGTTCGCATCGGCGAGCAGGGTGACGTTGATGGTGTTGCCGATCAGCGACGGGTCGGCGAGGACCATGTCACGCAGCACGATCGGAGCGCCCTTGGAGATCATCGCCGTTGCGTCGCGCACTTCGGGGCGGCTGGCGGCGTTGACACCAAGCATCTTGATCATCGCGTCGCGGATCAGCACCGGGTAGTTGGCGGCAACCAGCACCGACGGATCGGCGGCGCGCTTGTTGTTCGGGTCGAGCGTCTTCTCGCTGAACTCGATCGGCAGCGTGATTGCCGTCTGCTGGAAGGCCGTATAGCCCTTGCTGACGATGGTGGTCAGCAGGATCGCAAGGAAAATCAGGCCAAAGGAAATCGCAGCGATGCCATAGGCCTGGAATCGGCGTTCGGCGGCGTAGCGGCGCTTGATGCCGATGTCACGGCGGGCCGGCGCCTTGGAAACGACGACGCCTTCAACCGGAGAAACAATATCCGTCATTCGTACTGCTCCCGGTATTTGCGCACGATATAGAGCGCGTAGATGTTGAGGCAAAGCGTGATGAAGAACAGCGTGATCCCTAGCGCGAAGGCCACCAGCGTCTGCGGCGAAGTGAACTCGAGGTCACCCGTCAGCTGGTTGACGATCTTCACCGTCACCGTCGTCATGGGTTCGAACGGGTTGATCTGGATGCGCGCCGCGACACCGGCCGCGAGCACGACGATCATCGTCTCGCCGATGGCGCGCGACGCGGTCATCAGCAGCGCGCCGACGATGCCGGGAAGCGCTGCCGGCAGGACGACCTTCTTGATCGTCTCTGAACGCGTGGCACCGAGGCCGAGCGAACCGTCACGAAGCGCGCCGGGCACGGCGGTAATGATGTCGTCCGACAGAGAGGAGACGTATGGGATCAGCATGATGCCCATGACGATGCCCGCAGTCAGAACGCTCTGCGCCTGAATGAAGTTGGTATAGTCGCCGGTCAGAAGGCCATTTACCTGGGACGACAGGTCGCGCAGGAAAGGACCGACCGTGATCAGTGCGAAGAAGCCGTAAACGATGGTCGGGATACCGGCCAGCACCTCAAGAAGCGGCTTGGCAACCGAGCGAACCTTCGGAGCGGCATACTCCGCCATGTAGATCGCCGCGAAAAGGCCGACCGGAACTGCGACCAGCATGGCCACGAAGCCGATGTAGAGCGTGCCGAGAAGCAGCGGTATCAGGCCGAACTGACCGAAGGACGAACTGCCTGCACCGGCAAAGCGCGGATCCCAGACGGTGCCGAAGAAAAAGTCGGTGGCGGGGACCGCGGCGAAGAAGTGCGTGGCCTCGGTCAGCATCGACAGAACGATGCCGATGGTCGTCAGGATCGCAATCGACGAAGCCAGCAGCAGACCCCAGAGCATGACGCGCTCCACGCGATTGCGGGCCCGAAAGCGTGGCGCGATCTCGCGGAGCGCATAGAAACCGCCGGCAACGGCCAGGACGAGAACGACCGCCGTCATGACCGCACGGCTCGCGCCGCTCTCTACATTCAGGTTCTGGGCGGCTTCAATCATATAAGGCTGGGGTTCGCCCGCGAGCGGAACACCCTTTGCCGCCAGCTTCGCCTGAAGGCCGGCCGGATCGCTTACACCGGTACTAACGTCTTCCTGCGTGAGCAACGGCAGGCCGCGCGCAATCGCGTTGACCATGCCGAAGCTCAGGTTCTGCTGGGCGGCGGACTGCGCCTTGACGTCATCGGGGAACCCGCCACGGACGGAGGATTCGATGATGGAGGGGCTGATTGCCAACCAGGCGCAGAGCACGAGCAGTGCCGGCAGGGTCGCCCAGATGGCGGCGTAGGCACCGTAGTAGCCCGGCCGGGAATGCAGTGCCGAAGACTTGCCTCCGGCAAGCGCCGTCGCGCGGCCGCGTGCTGCCAGGAAGGCAACGGCGCCGAGTACCACGAGGCACAAGAGTATGACGGATGTACTCATTCGTTAAGGTCCCCAGGCCTTTGGCCCCAAAAAAGCAGAGACGGCAGCGGGCCGCTCCCGGCTTCCAATCATGGAGAATTCGAACTTTGCCGCCTCAATGGCGCGGACAAAGGCAATGCCGGCGCACCTTTCGGGCGCGCCGGCAGCGTTCATTACATGGTCTTGCCGTCTTCGACCGACTTGCGGATCGCGTCGCGCTCTGCATCCGGCGCTGCGACCAGGCCGTATTCGACGAGCGGGCTGTCAGGGCCGATCATCTGCTCGGATACGAAGAAGTTGACGTATTCCTTCAGGCCCGGGATGACGCCGAGGTGTGCCTTCTTGACGTAGAAGAACAACGGGCGGGAAACCGGGTAGGTGCCGTCGGAAATCGTTTCGGTCGACGGAACAATGCCGTTGACGGTGGCGACCTTCAGCTTGTCGGCATTGTTTTCATAGAAGGATAGGCCGAATACGCCGACGCCCGTCTTGTTGGCTGCGATGCGTGCCAGCGTTTCCGGATAGTCGCCGTCGATGTCGACAGCAGCGCCGTCCTTGCGGACTGCAACACAAGCCTTGTTTTGAGCAGCCGCGTCGGCAATCGAAGCCTTGATGACGTCGAGCGCGCCTGAAGCCTTGCAGCCTGCTGCGAGAACATTCACTTCGAAGACTTCGCGGGTGCCATGCTTTTCGCCCGGGATATAAGCAGCGATATCAACCGCGGGAAGCTTCGGATTGACTTCCGACCACTTCTTGTAAGGGTTGGCCACGAGTTTGCCGTCGACGACGACCTGGGCGGCCAGGGCCTTGTAGATGTCAGCCGGAACGTAGGCGACGTCAGGGTTGGAGGCGTCGGTTGCGAAGACGATGCCGTCATAACCGATCTTCACTTCCTGGATGTCGGTCACGCCGGCTGCCTTGCAGGCGTCCAGTTCCTTGGCGTTGATCGGGCGCGAAGCGTTTGCAACGTCGATGGTGTCAGGGCCGACGCCCTTGCAGAATTCCTTGAGGCCGGCACCGGTACCACCGGATTCGACGACCGGTGTTTTGAAGTCCTTGAAGGTTTCGCCGAACGTTTCAGCAACGATCTTGGCGTAAGGCAGAACCGTGGAAGAACCACTGACCTGGACCTGGTCGCGAGCAACAGCCGCGCCTGCGAAAGCGGCGGAAGCAGCAAGTGCGGCGACCGTAAGTTTAAAAGCGTTCATATCAATCTCCCGGGCATATAGCGGTCTGAGTGTGGCCTTGGGCGGCCCCTTGCGGTGCCGTCTTCTTCAGCGGCCTGCTCTCTTTAGCCCCCGATGCCTAGAGGTTTTATGTCAGTTTGGTGAAACATTTGTGACAGCTTATATAACTGATTTTATTATATAAATTATTTGCTCGCGACCGCTGTATTGCGCTTTTATGTCAGAACCGCACGGTAAAGCTCGTTCCCTTGCCCACTTCGGACTTCACAATCAGTCGCGCGCGATGGCGTGTCAGGATGTGCTTTACGATGGCAAGGCCAAGACCGGTTCCCTTCCTCGAGCGGCTGTCTTCGATGTTCACGCGATAGAATCGCTCGGTCAGGCGAGGCACGTGCTCGGCAGGAATCCCCGGCCCCTGATCGACGACGGTAACCTCCACCGGCTCCCCCTGACCGGCTTTCAGGAACACGTCGACAGCCTTTCCTTCCTGACCGTATTTGCAGGCATTTTCCATCAGGTTTTCAAAGACCTGAACGAGCTCATCGCGGTCGCCAAGAACCTCGGCTTTTCCTTCCGGCAGGTGCAACCCGATTTCGACGCCGACATCCCTGGCCAGCGGCAGCAGCGAATCCCTGACATGGCCGATCAACGGGACGAGATCCACCTTCTCGTCCGGCGCGATGTGCGACTTCAACTCCAGCCGCGACAGGGACAAGAGATCGTCGACCAGTCGGCTCATACGAGTCGTCTGGTCGAACATGATCCCGAGGAAGCGCTCCTGCGCCTTCAGATCGTTCTTCGCCGGTCCCTGGATGGTCTCGATGAAGCCGCGCAGGGAGGCAAGCGGCGTGCGCAACTCGTGGCTGGCATTGGCGACGAAATCGGAGCGCATTCGGTCGATCCGACGGACTTCGGAAATGTCGCGGAAAGAAAGCACGAACAGGCGTTCGCCCACACTGTCATCGTGCCCGAGATCGACAGGAGAACTGCGCACGATATAGACGCGCTCGGACGGCAGGCGCTCCGAATGTTCGATCTGGTTCGGTGCGTTGGTCGCGATGGTTTCGCGGACCATGTCGAGAATACCCGGCGAGCGCAGCCGCGCTGAAATATGCGCGCCGAGCACAACCTCACCGAACGCCTTTTCGGCCGCGCGGTTCTGAAACAGAACCGACGCGTCACCCGAAAGCACCATGACCGGGATGTCGAGGGCCGATAGCGTGGCGGAAACCTCAGGCAGGAGACTGCGGCTGACGGGCGCATCGGTTTCAGCGACCGATGGCGGCGTCGGCGTTACAGCGGCTGGCGTGGAATACCACAAAACGGCCGCAACCATGACCAGCAGCAGCCCCAGAGCGCCCCACGCGGCCATGCCTGCACTGATCGCGATCAGTGCGATCGCCAATGCTGCGAGGAGAACGACGCTCTCCTGGCGGATGCGTGCCATCAGGCTGCGTGTCCATGGCGTTTCCTCTTCCAAGTGCCCCTCGCGACGTCGATTCGTTCTTCTTTGGCTTCAAACTTTGCCTGATAGCCCCGATTCATGACAGAAATTTTCGGCTGCTGCAGCGATCGAATAAATCGCGGCGATAAGCACAGGATTTTTACCCAACGGCAAGACGTTTGATTTTCAAAGGAAAATGTGGTGGCTTGCTCGCGGATACGATCCGGGGAGGATACCCATGGCCGACGATGTCGAAAGCAGAGCAGTTGAACTGGATATCCGTGGCAAGAGGCGTGTCTTCGATGTCGACGATCCAGTCCTGCCTGATTGGGTCGATGAAGACGCGTTGCAATCCGGCGGCTTTCCCTACAACAAGAAGCTGAAGGAAGAAGAATACATCGAGGACCTTGAAAAACTGCAGGTGGAATTGGTCAAGGTGCAATTCTGGCTGCAGGCCACCGGCAAGCGGGTGATGGCGCTCTTCGAGGGGCGCGATGCCGCCGGCAAGGGCGGCGCGATTTCCGCCTCCTCCGCCCACATGAACCCTCGTCTCGCGCGCGTCGTCGCCCTCACCAAACCGACCGACCGCGAGGCCGGGCAATGGTATTTCCAGCGCTACGTCGCCCAGTTTCCAACGGCGGGCGAGTTCGTCCTGTTCGACCGCTCCTGGTACAACCGGGCCGGCGTCGAGCCGGTCATGGGCTTCTGCACGCAGAAGCAATACGAGGATTTCCTGACGCAGGCCCCACAGGTGGAGAAGGTAGTCGCGCACGAAGGCATCTTCTTCTACAAGTTCTACCTCGATATCGGACGGGAAATGCAGCTGAAGCGCTTCCACGACCGGCGGCACGACCCGCTGAAAGTCTGGAAGCTGTCATCGATGGACATCGCGGCGCTGACGAAATGGGGCGACTACAGTGAAAAGCGCGACCGAATGCTGAAGGAAACGCATACGGAATTCGCACCCTGGACGGTCATCCATGCCAATGACAAGCGCCGCGCCCGCCTGAACCTCATCCGTCACATGCTGAAGACAATAGACTACGACGGCAAGGAAAAAGACGCCATCGGCAAGCTGGACGACAAAATCATCAGCTCGGGACCTGGCTTCCTGAAATAGTCTACTGCCCGGGCAGGATGCGCACGGCGTAGAGGTTGACGCCCCGCGCCTTGCCATCCAGGTCGCTGTTGATCAGCAGGGTGCCCGCCGAATTCGGCGCCATCGAACGGTCGAAACGCACTTGGAGAAGCACGTCCGATTTCTCGCGCGTCACCGTGAATCGATGGCGCGCGCAATCGCCGAGCGACTGGAAGTCGCATTCGACGGCAATCTGCGTCGGCTCGTCCGAGGTCGATTGCAGCGTGATCGCGATAGTGGAAGACTTTCCGGCCAGTTGCTGTAGCACATCGGCCGGAACGCCGATGCCGACATTGCCGTCGCGGTCGCCAGTTTGCGAAATCAGGCGGACCGCCGGGCCGTCGCTTTCGGCGACATTTTCCGTTCGTGATTGCGCACCCTTCACGATCTTATTCGCGTCGGAGGGCGCGAACACCTCGATCCAGGCAGCCGAGAACGAATTCTGAGGATCGATCGTCACCGGCGCGGGGCCGTTGCCCGAAGCTTCCGCCTGGCCATTCTCGTCGGTGCCGTCGAAATCTTCCGGGGCCGTGCTCGCCGGCGGATTGGCAACGCTTGTATCGCGTTCGGCGGCCGTCATCAGCAGCCCGGAGGTGTGGGCCCACCATGCACCCATGCCGATGAAGGCAAGCAGCACGCACCAGACGAGAAGCCGGGAGAAGAACTTCCGCGGCTTGCGCCGAGCGGCGGCCCGTTCAGGCCGGAAATCCATATTGGCCGGCCTTCTGTCGGCCGCGAAGGTCCCGGTGGCGTCTGGCGCACCCAGATGGTCGGCGCTGCCCGCATGCACTGCTGCAAGGCTGGATTCATCGTCGAAGCGTGGATCGGGGCCGGCATGCGCGCGCGTCTCGCCGCCGATGGCCGGGCTGTTCGAATCCTCGCGAACGCGGTGCGCGGAGGGCGGCGGAATTTCGACCACGGGCGGCACCGAGACTTCCGGCGGCCCCTGGCGGGGATGCAGGCGTTCGCGCTCCTCGGCCTCGATCATGTGGATCGTCGCCTCAAGCCGGTGGCGATGATGCGTGACGGCGTCCGCGTCGGTGATATCCTGCTTGCGCAAGCCGGCTTCCAGCGCCTGGCGCGCCGATTGGTAGATCTTGGCTCGGACTTCGGGATTGTCGCGATCGGCATTGCTGAGCGCCGTTCTGATGGCAGTTTCTAATCCGCTCACGTCCGGTCCTTCGTTCTAGACCCGGTCCTTCGTCTCGGAACTGGGCATCATGCTTAACAGTTTGCAAATGCGGTATCTGGTGGCGCAGGAAACCGCAAGCCTTGCGCAATGCTCAATGCTGCGTCGGCAGGGGATAACGGCGCCGCGCCGCATCTGCCCTTCACTATAGACAACAATAACCGATATTTGCCGAACCGATAGAGCAGCCTTTTCCTCCGCAAGAGTCTCTGATATCAAATTGACGTTTTCGTAAACGTCAATTCTCACGGTGACCCATGGCCCTGCCCCCCATCCTGACGCAAAACCTCAGACTGCCGGTGGTCGCCTCGCCGCTTTTCATCATCTCGCACCCTGCCCTGACACTTGCGCAATGCAAGGCCGGCGTCGTCGGCGCGTTTCCGGCGCTCAACGCTCGGCCTGAGAGCCAGCTCGATGAATGGCTCGCTATGATGACCGAGGATCTGGCGGCCCACAATGCGGCGCATCCGGAGCGGCCCGCCGCCCCCTTCGCAGTCAACCAGATCGTCCACATGTCCAACAAGCGCCTGGAGCACGATCTCCGGCTCTGCGTCGAATACAAGGTACCGATCGTGATCTCATCGCTCGGTGCCGTACCCGAGGTCAACGCGGCGGTGCATTCCTATGGCGGCATCGTCCTGCACGACGTCATCAACAACCGCCATGCCAATTCCGCCATCCGCAAGGGCGCCGACGGGCTGATCGCCGTTGCCGCCGGCGCCGGCGGACATGCCGGCACGCTCTCCCCCTTCGCCCTTGTGCAGGAAATCCGCGAATGGTTCGACGGGCCGCTGCTGCTTGCCGGCGCGATCGCCCATGGCGGAGCCATCCTCGCCGCCCAGGCCATGGGCGCCGACATGGCATACATCGGCTCACCCTTCATCGCGACCGAGGAGGCCCGCGCATCGGACGCCTACAAGCAGGCAATCGTCAAGGGCGGCGCAAACGACATCGTCTACTCCAACTATTTCACCGGCGTGCACGGCAACTACCTGAAACCCTCGGTCCAGGCCGTCGGCCTCGATCCAGACAACCTGCCAGTCGCCGACCCTTCGAAAATGGATTTCGAGCAGGCCGTCGGCGGCGCCAAGGCCTGGAAGGACATATGGGGAAGCGGCCAGGGCATCGGCGCCATCAAGGCTGTCGAGCCCGTCGGCAAGCTCGTCGACCGGCTGGAAACGGAGTACCACGCGGCGCGTGCGAGACTGGCCGTTTAGGCAGACCTGTCACTATTTTCCACAGCGCCGCTCTTTTTTAGCAAAGACACGACAGGGCGCTTGAAATCTTCAGGCAATGCCTGTATCAGCGCCATGCAAATCGCGGGCCGCACCGTTCGGCCCCGGATTAGCCGCTTTAGCTCAGGTGGTAGAGCACATCATTCGTAATGATGGGGTCGCAGGTTCGAGTCCTGCAAGCGGCACCATTTTTTCAAGAATTTAAGGTGGTTTTTGACTGTGCGGTCCGTCGCGAAGCCATGTTGCGGGCTGGTGGGATCATGTGCTCGCTGAGATCGCAGTCACGACGCGCAACAGGCTTGTCCGAATGGCCCTTTGGTACCACGCAGCCCTCGGCGCTAGCAGGTGATCGCAAGGTAGCTCGATGACGCAATGCCCAGCGATGGCCCGCGGGCGAAAACGGATTGACGGTCCCAAGTCATTGAACCATCTTGCGGAAAAATGGAGGTTTGACATGATGACAGGCTCTCAGTGCCGCGCCGCGCGGGCGCTCGTCGAGTACAGCAGAGATCACCTTGCGACGTCCTCGGGTATCAGCACAGAGATTATCGAGATGTTCGAACGCAAACTCGACAATCCGGATGACGCGAGCATTGATGCGCTCCGGTCCGGGCTCGAAAATGCCGGGGCCGTGTTCCTTACGGATGGAGAAGCCGGTGGGATCGGAGTGCGGTTGAAATTCAACCAGTCTGAAACACGACGGATTGCAACCCTCGAAGGCGAAGGCGGGATCGTTGCGCATGACGACGTGCCTTGAGCCTTCCGGAGGCTGCAAGCAGGGGGCTGCAGCAGCATCGAAAGATTTTCTCTCTCTTTAGTTGTTTTTCTGGCGCTGCCGCAGGGTACAGCCCCACTCGCGCCACCGAAGGTTCCGGTGATATAGACAGGCCATGGACTCACGTTATGCCATTGTTGCCGGCCGATCTTGCGGAAGCTGCACGCTGTGTTGCCGGCTCCCGGAGATCGATGCGCTTTCGAAGCCGGCGAACGTGCCGTGCAGTCACTGCATCGAGGGGAGTGGCTGCGCAATCTATCAGGATCGGCCGCAGCTCTGCAGAGATTTTCTCTGTCTCTGGATGATCAGCGAAGGACTGGGCGAGGAATGGCATCCATCGCACTCGCATATGATGATCTACGCGCAGGGACCGCAGATCACCATTCTGGTCGACCCCGCCCATCCGCACGCCTGGAGGCAAGAACCCTATCTGTTGCAGCTCCGCCGGTGGGCGAATGACTCTGCCCTGGTTGGCGGGTACGTCATCGTTTTTGCCGGAGACGAGATTTCCAAGATCGCTCCAACGGAAGTGGCGCAACGGGCCGATTCCGGATCGTTTTCAATTTAGTTCGGCCGCTCGCGCCCGATCAGTCAAAACGTTCGTCGATGTGCTCCGTGTCGTCATGCTGGCGATGAGCGTCTTCGCTCCGGCCAACGGCCTGATCAACAAGCTGAGCGATGAGCTCCAGTCGATCCGCGATGCCAACGTCATCGTCTACAACCTCCCGCCGATCATCGGGCTTGGGACCGGCAGCGGCTTCGAGTATCAGCTTCTCAGCCTGAGCGGCGGAAGCGCTACGGAAATTGCCCAGGCGGCGCGCGGCCTTATCTTCGCGGCCAACCAGAATCCGGCCCTGAGCCGGGTCTACACCACCTTCAGCGCCAACACGCCGCAGCTCTATCTCGATATCGACCGTGAGAAGGTTCAGACACTCGGCATCCAGGTCGCTGACGTGTTCAGTGCGCTCCAGGCGGTTCTCGGCAGCACGTATGTCAACGACTTCAACCTTTTCGGCCGAACGTGGCAGGTGACCGTTCAGGGCGAGGCTTCCGCCCGCGCGCGGATCGACGACATCTACGACATCAACGTCCGCAACAGCAGCGGCGAGATGGTTGCGGTCAGGGCGTTTGCGCAGGCGCGCCTGATCCTCGGGCCGCAGCAGATCGTCCGGTTCAACAATTACTCGAGCGCCACGATCAACGGCGGCCCGGCGCCCGGTCGCAGTTCCGGCGAGGCGATCGCCGCAATGGAGGAAGTGTCGGCGAAGACGCTGCCGCCCGGCTACAGCTACGAATGGACCGGAACCGCGCGGCAGGAGATCGAGGCAAGCGGCAAGACGACTATTGTCCTCGGCCTCGCCGTCCTCTTCGCCTATCTGTTCCTTGTCGGGCTCTACGAGAGCTGGACCATCCCCATCGCGGTGTTGCTATCGGTCACCGCCGGCATCGCGGGTGCGATGCTGGCGCTGAAGATCTCCGGCCTCGACAACAATCTCTACGCCCAGATCGGTCTTGTCGTGCTGATCGCGCTCGCCGCGAAGAACGGCATTCTGATCGTCGAGTTCGCCATGGAGCGGCGCAAGTATGGATTCGGCATCTCCGAGGCGGCGGTAGAGGGTGCCAAGGAACGGTTCCGTGCTGCCATGATGACGAGCTGCGCCTTCATCGCCGGCCTCGTGCCGCTTGTCATAGCAGAAGGAGCCGGCATGCTCAGCCGCCGCGGCGTCGGTACCGCGGTCTTCGGCGGCATGCTCGGGGCAGCTCTGGTCGGCATCTTCCTGATCCCGGTGCTCTACGTGGTCTTCCAGTGGCTCCGGGAAAAGGCAAAGAGTATCAAGAGCGCGCCGAAGCCCCAGGCGATCGAATAGTATCGGCCACTCGCCCAGGCTTGCGATCTTTCCGTCAACTGCCAGCGCCTTCGGCTTCGGTCGCAATCTGCGGCAGCGACTGCAACAGGGTCTGGCGCGCCGAACGAAGGTGCATGCGGCAAGAGAACTCGATCGCCGCCGGGTCGCGGGATTCGAGGGCGGCGATGTAATCGAGATGCTCGTGAATGGCGCGCTCGTTGCGCTGGCGGGCAAACGCCTTGTTCCACTGATAGTGATAGTGAAAGACGATGGCGATCGCATCATAGAAATCGGCGATGAACCGGTTCTTGGCCGCGCCGTGGATGAGCAGGTGGAAGCGCTCGTCGAGGGCAGAGAACTGCTTGTAGCGCCTGTCGAGATCCTGCAGCATGGCCTGGTGCTCGGCCTTGATCTCGGCAAGTGCGCGCCAGGCATCGTTGCCGGGCGGCAGCTTTCCGAATTCGGTCGCCGAGTGAAGCTCGAACATCTCGCGCACGTCGGCCAGCTCCAGCGCGAATTCGCGGGTGAACCCTTTCAGGATCCAATGGCTGTTGGGCCGCTTTTCGATCAAACCGAAGCGGGAGAAGCGAATGAGGAATTCACGTACGCTCGTGGTGCCTGTTCCGATTTCGCGGGCAAGTTCCAACTCGTTTATCTGCATGCCGGGCGCCGCATCGTCAGACAGGATGCGCAGCATGAAGCTCCGTTCGATGATGTTGTGGAGCGAATCCGTTTCCTCCGGAGGGAAGAAATCCTCCTCTATCGGCTTGCGCAGGACTATCTTCTGCCGCTTGTTCCAGCGAATGATCCCTTCGTCGCTGAGGCGGGTCAGGATCGCCCGCGCGGTGCTGCGGCTAATGCCGAGCTGCGCGGCGATTTCCGGTTCCGAAGGCAGTGCCTCATCGGCCCGCAATGCCGAGGCATAGCGGTTGTAGGCCTCCTTGAAGACCGTATTTTGTCTTGCCATACGCACCCTGCCCTCTCGCCCTGCTGCATGGGCCGTAATCCGCGAGTTGCGGGTTCGGAGCATGTCAGAAGCTTATCTATCAGCAATCCTTAGATTATTTTTGATCGCGTGCGGCTCTTTGCCTCCCTCGTCCACAGGATCAACAATCCCGTTGACTTGGAAATGTTTATTGTAGATAAAAAACAAAATCAATGCGCATTCGCCGATGCAGCGAGTGTTTCCTTAGGGAGAAGACTATTGACGAAAGACCCCTGGATCATCCTGTCGGCCGGTGACAATGTTGCGGTTGCAACGGCGGTGATCGTGCCCGGCTCCGATGTCGCAGGCATCCAGACCCGCGAAAAGATCGACGCCGGCCACAAGATTGCCCTCACCGATATCGCCCTCGGTCAGCCGGTCGTCAAATACGGCCAGGCGATCGGCCGCACGACAGCGGACGTCAAGGCCGGCGATCACGTCCACAGTCACAACCTGCATTTCGAAAACGACCGCCTTGCGGCGACAGCGAATTCGGCTCCGGAAGAAGCAAGCGCCGCCGACCGAGCGCGCACCTTCATGGGCTACCGCCGCGCTGACGGGCGTGCGGCGACGCGTAACTATATCGGTATCATTGCCAGCGTGAACTGTTCCACCACGGTCTGTCGCGCGATTGCCGACACGGCAAACCGCACGCTCCTGCCGCTTTACGAGGGCATCGACGGCTTCGTGCCGATCGTCCACGACCAGGGCTGCGGCATGAGTTCGACGGGAGACGGCATGGCCGTGCTGCACCGGACGCTTGCCGGCTACACCAGGCATGTCAATTTCGGCGGCGTGCTGATGATCGGACTTGGCTGCGAGGTCAACCAGCTGACGCTTTACGGCCAGAGCGGGGCGGGCAATTCGAAGCGCCATTTCAACATCCAGGACGCAGGCGGATCGCGCCGTGCCGTCGAACGTGCCATGGGCATGCTTCGCGAGATCGCCGACGACGTCGGCCGCGAGCGGCGCATGCCGATCTCGATTGGCGAAATCATCATCGGCCTGCAATGCGGCGGCTCGGATGGCTTCTCGGGCATCACCGCCAATCCGGCGCTCGGCGTCGCGGCCGACCTGCTGGCTGCGGCCGGCGGCACCTCGATCCTCTCGGAAACCTCCGAAATCTATGGCGCCGAACACCTGCTGCGCAGCCGCGCTATCAACGACGATGTGGCGAGGAAGCTCGACGACAAGATCGCCTGGTGGGAAAAATATGTGGCGATGCACGGCGCCTCGCTCGACAACAACCCTTCGCCCGGCAACAAGCGCGGCGGGTTGACGACTATTCTTGAAAAGTCTCTTGGCGCGGTTGCCAAGGGCGGACGCTCCCCGCTCAACGCCGTCTACGGCTATGCCGAGCGGGTCACCGCTCCCGGTCTCGTTTTCATGGATACGCCCGGCTACGACCCGGTCTCGGCGACCGGCCAGGTCGCCGGCGGTGCCAACATGATCGCGTTCACCACAGGTCGCGGCAGCTGCTTCGGCTGTCGCCCGGCACCATCGATCAAGCTCTCCAGCAATTCGGCGCTCTATGCCTCGATGGAAGAGGACATGGACATCGACTGCGGCACGATCGCCACCGGCGATGTGACGATCAGCGGCAAGGGCCGCGAGATCTTCGATCTCATCATCGATACCGCCTCGGGCAAAAAGACCAAGAGCGAGGAGTTCGGCTACGGCGATAACGAATTCGTGCCGTGGCATCTCGGCGCAACGCTCTAGATCATAGCAATATCAGGTCTTCAGAGGAGGAATGATGAAGACGAGGACCATCGGCAAGACAGAGTTGGCTGTGACCGAAGTGAGCTTCGGCGCAGCGGCGCTCGGCGGCCTATACCGTGCCTGCCCACGTGAGCAGGCGATAGAAACGCTTGATGCGGCATGGGACAGCGGCATCCGTTATTTCGACGTCGCCCCTTGGTACGGGCTCGGCCTTGCCGAACGCCGCGTTGGCGATTTTCTGCGCGACAAGCCCGAGGCCGAATGGGTGCTGTCCACCAAGGTCGGACGGCTGCTGCGGCCGGTGCCAACCGGCACGGTGCCTGACTACAGCTACGTCGACCCGCTCTGCTTCGATGCAGACTACGACTATTCCTATGACGGCATCATGCGCTCGGTCGAGTTCAGCTATGCACGCCTTGGACTGAACCGCATCGACATTCTCTTTGTGCATGACATCGGCGGCTATACGCATGGTGCAGCCAAGAATGCGGTCTATCTGAAGCAGTTTCTCGATGGCGGCATCAAGGCACTCGAAGAGCTTAAATCCTCCGGCGCGATCAAGGCTTTTGGCCTCGGCGTCAACGAAGTTCCTGTTTGTCTCGACGTCATGCGAAATGCCGATATCGACTGCATTTTGATGGCCGGCCGCTACACTCTGCTCGATCGGACTGCGGTTGCCGAACTGCTGCCGCTCTGCCGGCAGAAGGGCACGTCCCTTGTGGTCGGCGGCGTCTTCAACTCCGGCATTCTCGCGACCGGTGCGGTGCCGGGATCGAACTTCGACTATATGCCGGCGACGGACGACGTGCTTGCCAGGGTTGGCGGCATGGAGACTATTGCTCGGAAATACGACGTATCGCTGGCGGCGCCTGCCCTGCAATTTCCGCTACGCGAGCCGATGGTCGCTTCCGTTCTGATCGGTACCGCGAAGACATCGAGCCTGAAGCGCAACCTTGAGCTTTTCATGCCACCGTTGCCGGAGACAATCTACCCCGAATTCGACAACTACACGCTTGTGGCGCCGCCTCTCGGCAATGAAGCCGTGCGCGTCTGAGGAACAGAGAATGCTCAAAGGAATCCACCCCGTTCTCAATCCCGATCTGCTGCGAGCCATCGCCCGCATGGGTCATGGGGACGAAATCGTTATCGCCGACGCCAACTTCCCTTCGAGCACAATGGGTCCTGAGACGATCCGTGCCGACGGCGTAAGCGCGACCGATATGGCTGAAGCAATCCTCGCCCACATGCCGCTCGACACGTTCGTTCCGGAAACTGCCTGGCGCATGGAGGTCGTCGGCGATCCGCAGGCGGTGCCGGACGTATGCTCGGAGTTCCAGGCCATCGTATCGACGCGTGCGGGCGACTTCACGATTGCGTCGCTGGAGCGTTTCGCCTTTTACGAGCGATCGCGGAAGGCGGCCTACATCGTGGCGACCACGGAGTTCCGGCTCTATGGCAATCTGATCCTGAAGAAGGGCGTGGTGCACCCACATGAGGTGTTTACCGGCTAGCTGGAAATAGAACAAACATTCCGTATTGACATTTGAACGGAACCAATGTTTCATTACCGCAACGGCAATTGCTTTTGTCGCCGGATATCGGGGAGGACGGCCGAGGGATAATGAAGGTCTGAGGTCGGGTTGCGGGTTCCTGGCTGGGCCATTTGCGACGGCAGTAACTGACCCCGTCGCCATTGGCGTCGGCGGTCGAAACGCCCGGAACCGCTGAGTCAAAGGGCTTTAAGGCATGGGGTTGCAATTGGAATCAGCCTCGGCTAGCTTCCAAATTGGAAATGTTTTTTATCGATAAAAATCTCTCGTTCGCGTTCGCGAGAGATTTCCAGGAGGAGAACGCACCTGAGAGGAGAACCTACATGCGCATGAAATCCATTCTGTCCCGTCGAGCCTTTACAGCTCTTGCGGGCGCTGCCGTGATCGCAACCGCGATGCCGATGCCGTCTTTCGCGGCCGACGTCACGATCCCGATCATCGTCAAGGACACCACATCCTTCTACTGGCAGATCGTTCTCGCCGGCGCTCGCGCAGCTGGCAAGGATCTCGGCGTCAACGTGCCGGAACTCGGCGCGCAGGCTGAAACCGACGTCAACGGCCAGATCAGCATTCTTGAAAACGCCGTAGCCGGCAAGCCGGCCGCAATCGTCATCTCGCCGACCGAATTCAAGGCGCTCGGCAAGCCGATCGATGAAGCCGCCAAGTCCGTTCCGATCGTCGGCATCGATTCCGGCGCCGACTCTAAGGCGTTCAAGTCGTTCCTGACGACCGACAACACGCAGGGTGGCCGCATTGCTGCCGACGGCCTCGCTGCCGCGATCAAGGCAATGACGGGCAAGGACGAAGGCGACGTCGTGATCATCACGAACACGCCAGGCGCCGGCTCGCTCGAGCAGCGCCGCGAAGGCTTCCTCGACCAGGTCAAGACCAAGTATCCGGGCCTGAAAGTCGTCGCCGACAAGTATGCTGACGGCCAGGCAACGACCGGTCTCAACATCATGACCGACCTGATCACTGCCAACCCGAACATCGTTGGGGTCTTCGCGTCCAACCTGATCATGGCACAGGGCGTCGGCCAGGCGATTGCTGAAAACAAGCTCGGCGACAAGGTCAAGGTCATCGGCTTCGACAGCGACGACAAGACGGTCGGCTTCCTCAAGGACGGCGCGCTTGCCGGCCTCGTGGTGCAGGATCCCTACCGCATGGGTTACGACGGCGTGAAAACCGCGCTTGCCGTATCCAAGGGCGAAAAGGTCGAGGCCAATGTCGATACCGGCGCGAACCTCGTTACCAAGGCCAACATGAGCGAACCGAAGATCGACGCTCTGCTGAACCCGAAGATCAAGTAATCTTCAACAGGGCCGCGCGCGCGCAATCCCGCGCGGCCCTTCTTCACCTGTGACATCGCCTGCCTGTCGAGCGCGGATGCCTGGTGGAGAGACAGGAATTTGCGAGGAGGAGACGTCTATGAGCCTGGAAGAAATCAGTCATCGTCACGATGACAGCGCCACGCTGAAAGAGGCAACCCGCGTTCCGGCGGGCGCGCCCATCCTCGAACTCAAGGGATTGCAGAAGAACTACGGCTACGTCCAGGCGCTGAAGCCGGCGACGATGACGTTTCTGGCTGGCGAGATCCATGCGATCGTCGGTGAGAACGGTGCCGGCAAGTCGACGCTCATCAAGCTATTGACCGGCGTCATCAACAGAACCGCCGGCGAGGTTCTGTGGTGCGGCCATCCGGTGGCGCTGGCGACCCCCAACGAGGCGATCGCGCGCGGCATCAATGCCGTCCACCAGGAAGTCGTGCTGTGCCCGCATCTGACGGTTGCCGCCAATCTGTTTCTCGGCGATGAAGTCAACACGTTCGGCCTGATGCGCAAGAAGCAGATGGTGAAGATGGCTCAGGCTGTCCTCGACGATCTCGGTTTCGGCCTGCCGGCGGCCGTGCTCTTGAGCGACCTCACGATCGGGCAGCAACAGCTTGTCGCTACCGCGCGCGCTGCGATGCGCGGCACCCAGTTTCTGATCTTCGACGAGCCGACGGCCTACCTCACGCGTCAGGAATCGGCGCAGCTGTTCAAACTTATCCGGCGCCTGCAGAACGAAGGCGTCACCATAGTCTATATCAGCCATCGCATGGAAGAGGTTTTCGAGCTTGCCGACCGCGTGTCCGTGCTGCGCGACGGCACCCATGTCGGCACCCGCCTGATTAGCGAGACGAACGACAACGAGTTGATCGCGCTGATGATCAACCGCTCGATCGAACAGATTTATCACAAGGAAGACATAGCGACCGGCGAGACCATCGTCGATGTTCGGGGGCTTTCCGGACCGGGTTTCCAGGACATATCGCTCTCGGTCAAGGCCGGCCAGATCGTCGGCCTCTATGGCCTCATCGGCGCTGGCCGCAGCGAATTCGCCTTGGGTCTCTATGGCCGCGAGAAAACCACATCGGGCGAAATCCACTGGATGGGGCGCAAGGTCAACATCAAGAACGAACGCACGGCGATGGAGCTCGGCATTGCGCTTGCGCCTGAGAGCCGCCGCGACCAGGGGCTATGCCTCAATCTGCCGATCGGCCTCAATATCAACCTGCCGGTGTTCGACCGGTTGAGCAAGGGCCCGGTCATCGGCCTCGCCGACGAAGCAAAGAATGCCGACAAGCAGATCCGCGACCTCAGCATCAAAACACCGAGCCGGCGCGTGCTGGTGTCGGCTATGTCTGGCGGCAACCAGCAGAAGGTGGTCATCGGCAAATGGCTGAGCCACGGCGCGCGTCTTTTCATCTTCGACGAGCCGACCGTCGGCGTCGACGTCGGCACCAAGGCGGAAATCTACCGTCTGTTTGCAAGACTTCTGAAGCAGGGAGCGGGCATCATCCTGATTTCGTCCTACCTGCCCGAGGTCTACGAGCTGGCCGATGAACTGCACGTCTTCCGAACCGGCAGGCTCGTGGCGAGCCACGGCTTCCATGCGGCGTCACATGAACAAGTCCTCAGCGAAGCGATCGGCGTCTGAGTTAGGAATAAGAGGGAGAGAGACAATGACCGTAACCCCCACCGAAATCCCCGCGCCGCCGCAACGCCGGAAAATGAACATTCTCTTCGGGCTGACCCTGATCGGCCTGCTTGTCGCGCTTTGGGTGGCGCTCGGGCTTGCTACCAACAGCTTCTGGACACCGCTCAACATCAGCAACCTGCTGCGCCAGGGCTCGATGACGGCGATCCTCGCCCTCGGCGAAACGTTCGTCATCATCACCGCCGGCATCGATCTCTCGGTCGGCGCCATCGTCGGTTTCGCGGGCGTCATCGTCGCCTGGCTACTGCAGGCCGGCGTGCCGGTGTGGGCTGCGATCCTGCTGACGCTCGCTTTCGGCGTCGCGATTGGCTCCTTCCATGGCTTCGGCATCGTCCATATGGGCCTTCCGCCATTCATCATCACGCTCGCGACACTGACGGCATTGCGCGGCTTCGGCCTCCTCATCACCAACGGCTCGTCGATCAACATCACCAACGAGGCCTTCTCCAACTTCTCGAGGGCCGATTTCCTCGGGGTGCCTAGTTTGTTCTGGATGGTGATATTGGTGGCCATACCCTCCTACGTCCTGCTGCATCTCAGCCGCTGGGGCCGCTATCTCTTTGCGGTCGGCTCCAACAGCGAAGCGGCGCGCCTCTCAGGCGTCCGGGTCAGCGCCATCATCTACATGGCCTATATCCTGTCGGCGACGTTCGCGGCCTTTGTCGGCGTGTTGCTTGCCTCGCGCATCGCGATCGGCAATGCGACACAGGCGGACGGATGGGAGTTGCAGGCGATCGCATCGTCGGTCATCGGTGGCACCAGCCTCTTCGGCGCGGTCGGTTCGGTTCACGGCCCGCTGATCGGTGCCTTCATCCTCGCCACCATCAACAACGGCGCGAACCTGCTCAACGTCAACTCGTTCTGGCAGCGCATCATCACTGGTCTGCTGATCATCGTGATCGTATACTTCGACCAGCTGCGCCGCCGCCGCAGCTCCTAAGCGGAACGAACGACAACAAAGCCGGTCCGCTAAACCGGCTTTATCTCTTTAAAAATGCGAGACCTCTCATGAAAGCCGTGCTTTGCCAACAACCAGGCGTTCTCGAAATCGTCGAACGCCCCTCCCCTGGGACGCCGGCGCCAGGCTGGGCTCGGCTTTCGGTGAGCCATGTCGGCATTTGCGGCACGGACTACCACATCTTCGAAGGCAAACACCCGTTTCTCGACTATCCGCGTGTGATGGGCCATGAGATATCCGCGACCGTCGTCGAAGCCGGGGATGGCGTTGAGCTGGCCGTGGGCACACCCGTCATCGTCAACCCGTATATCTCCTGCGGAACCTGCGTTGCCTGCAAGCACGACAAGCCCAACTGCTGCACCAACATCAAGGTGCTCGGCGTCCACACCGACGGCGCCTTTTGCGAGGAAATCACCGTGCCCGCCGGCAATCTCTATGCGGCGAAGGGACTGAGCCTCGAGGCGGCGGCAACCGTCGAATTCCTGGCAATCGGAGCGCATGCCGTGCGCCGCTCGCTGGCACCCGCAGGCTCGCGCGCGCTCGTCATCGGCGCTGGCCCGATCGGCCTTGGCGCCGCGATCTTTTCGCGTATCGCCGGGCACGACGTTACCCTGCTCGACACCAGCGCCGAACGCCTCGACATGGCCGCGCAGCGCTTCGGCTTCGCATCAGGCGTCGTCGCAAACGACGACGCTGCCGATGCGGTCAGGGCGAAGACGGAAGGCGACGGTTTCGACGTCGTCTTCGATGCCACGGGCTACGGCCCATCGATGGAAAAGGCTTTCAGCTTCGTTGCCCATGGCGGCGCGCTGGTTCTGGTCAGCGTCGTCAAGGATGACATCCGCTTCTCGGACCCGGAGTTCCACAAGCGTGAAATGATGCTGATCGGCAGCCGCAATGCAACGCGCCCCGATTTCGAGCATGTCGCAGCCTCGATCGCCAAGGGCCTCGTGCCCGTCGACAAACTGATCACCCATCGCACGACACTGGCCGATGCGCCGCGTGATCTCGCGCGCTGGGCGCATGAGAAAAGCGGGCTGATCAAGGCCGTTATCAAGGTCGCAAACTAGAGCATTTCCGCTTTTCTTCGAATTGCGAAAACGCTCTGTTTTTTGTCTCTGCGCAATTCCGGACGCAAAACCGCTACGCACTGTTGCTGAAATTGCTTGCGTCGATCGTCTGCCGCATCAGCCGAACGACTGCCGCATCCGTTCTGTTGGCCGACGCGGCCTCAAAGCCGAAGGCGACGGCGCGCAGATCCACACTTGCGACCGGAGAACTGCACGAGCCGTGAACCTCGCTCGCGCCTGTCGCACGCAGGATTTCCGACACGTTGCTCGGGCGCACGCCACTGCCAGGCATGATGGAGATCTGCCCGGCCGCCGTCTTCGACAGGCGCGCGAGCGTCTCGAGCCCGTCGATCGCTTTCGGAACGCAACCCGACGTGAGGATGCGCTCGCAGCCGAGTTCAATTGCCTGCTGCAGAGCCACATCCGGATCTGGAACCAGATCGAAGGCGCGGTGGAGGGTCGAGCCCATACCGGCGGCGTGGGCCTTCAGCCGATGCAGCAGCGGCAGGTCAAGCGTCCCGTCCGCGCGGTTAGCGCCGATGACGACGCCTGCAAGGCCGAAAGCCCGCGCGGCGTCGATATCCGCCATCATCGCCGCTTCATCTGCGGCGTCGAAGACGAATGGCCCCGCATGCGGACGGATCATCGCATAGACCTGGATCGGTGCCGCTGCCGCCGCCTTCATCAGACCGGCGACGGGGGTGAGGCCGCCGACTTCCAGCGCCGAGCAGAGTTCGATGCGGTCCGCCCCGCCTTCGACGGCGGCTGCGAGCCCCCGTGGACTGTCTACGCACACTTCCAATATGATCGTCACGCCCGAATCTCCTTCGTCTATCCGCTCGTTCTTACGCCAACGCTGCTGCAGCGGCGACCGGCATTCGTCTCTACGCTTGCGTTGTTCAACGCGACGTTCATTCCGGCGGGGCCGTTGACGTCCAACTGCTGGAGAAGATGTGGGGAGCGAGGCTGAGTTTGCCGATAACCTGCTCGATCAGTTCGTCCTCTTCGCGGGTGCTGAAAACGATAGCCCCTACCTCCGCCGAGCTGGCATCGTCGACGGCGTGGCTCTCCATGGAATGGATGCGGAGCTTGCTGGCGCTCAACGCCTGGAGCAGCTCATTGCGCACCGTAGCTTCATCGCGTGCAGCGCATTTCAGGTCGATGACGTAAAAGCGCTCGACGGCCTCATGTTCAGGTGCGAGCGCACTGATGTAGATCCCAAGGCGGGGAAGGCCGACATTGATTGCTATGATCAGAACCGTTGCCTCGACGGCTTCGAGCAACATCGCGTACCCGGCAAGGACACCTATTGCGCCGGTTGCCCATACCGTTGCTGCAGTACTGAGGCCGCGCACATTCGTTCCGTCCCGCATGATGAGGCCAGCGCCAAGGAAGCCGATGCCGGTTACCACCTGCCCTCCCATTCTCACATCCGGGACGTCGTGAAGGAGTGCTGGAAGCGAGGTATAGATGGCGGCCCCGAGCGAGACCAGGGCATGCGTCGTCAAACCCGTGTGCCGCTGACGCCATTGGCGTTCAATGCCAACCAGACAGCCCAGGAGGACGGCAACCAGAAGCCGCGGCGCGATCAAAAGAGCCCCAGATAGACCCGTGGCATATTCCCACACAGCAAAACCCTCCGCCCCGTTTTCGCAGGATTGCCGCGCTGCCAATCACTCTGCCTGTCGGAGAAATGCAACGTAAGCGGCCCCTTTGATAAGAGTCAATCGGAAGGGCAAGCGCGGGCAAATTCCTTCGGAGGTCGCCAGTTCCGGCCAGACCGAGCCTGCAGGAAAGGCTCAACTGGGTCGAATTCGACCTTGTGCGTCCCGTTCTTCGCTGTTTCCAATTGCGACGGGTGCCCCCACCATGGTGGACCAATTTTCGACTGGAGAGACTGGCGCTACGATGACGTTGGTTCGAGCCAAATTCCGCAGCCCGGTACAATAGATAGCGCCCCCTGCATGCCATGGGTTTTGGTAGCGCCTGCTGCAGAATGCGGACTATTTTAGCGTTCGCATCGATTTTTCTGTCGCGCACGCTATTTCTGGTACGCAATACCTTGCCGGCAGATGGCGGCTATGGCTTTTTTCGCCAGCGATCTTATCCGCGGCGGCCTTAGCCGGAGGTCTCCGCGCGTGTCAACGATTAAGGGGATAGTCCATGCTCACTAAATTCGCACTCGCCGTAACGCTCTCCGCCTTTGCAGCGGGCGCAGCTCAGGCAGCAGACGTCGTCGTTTCATCAAAGATCGATACCGAAGGCACGCTGCTTGGCAACGTCATCGCGCTGGCGCTCAATGCGAACGGCATCAAGACGCAGGACCGTATCGCGCTTGGCGCCACGCCTGTCGTTCGCAAGGCGATCACGGCCGGGGAAATCGACATCTATCCGGAATACACCGGCAATGCCGGCTTCTTCTTCAACAAGCCCGAGGATGCCGCCTGGAAGAACCTCCAGCAAGGCTACGACATGGCGAAGAAGCTCGACTACGACGCCAACAAGATCGTCTGGCTGACGCCATCGCCCGCCAACAACACCTGGGCAATCGCGGTTCGCAACGATGTCGCCGCGCCGAACAAGCTCAAGACGATGTCCGATTTCGGCAAATGGGTTGCCGGTGGCGGCGCGGCCAAGCTCGTCGCATCGGCCGAATTCGTGAATTCGGCCGGCGCGCTTCCGGCCTTCCAGACGACCTATGGCTTCACACTGAAGCCGGACCAGGAAATCGTTCTGTCCGGCGGGGATACGTCTGCGACCATCAAGGCGGCCGCCGACCAGACGAACGGCGTCAACACCGCCATGGTCTATGGCACGGACGGCGCGATCGAAGCCGCAGAACTGACCGTCCTTGAAGACGACAAGGGCGTGCAGCAGGTCTATGCACCGACGCCGATCATCCGCGAGGAGGTACTGAAAGCCAATCCGAAGATTGAGGAGGTGCTCGCCCCCATCTTCAAGAGCCTCACGGCCGACGAGTTGCGCAAGCTGAACGGCAAAATCCAGGTCGACGGCGAGCCGGCCAAATCCGTGGCCGAAGCCTACCTGAAGGAAAAAGGCTTCCTGAAGTAGCCACCCGACGCTCCGCCTTTCGAGGCGGGGCAACCTTTCTTTCCATACTGGGATGGATCGATGGAAGAAACCTTAGCGGTCCGCAGGCTGGACCGGCTCGGCGTGGTTCTTGTTGTTGCCGGTGTCGCCGCCACGACGCTTCTGCCCTTCATCTATGTCAAGGCGAACCGTATCGCGGCGGGCAAGCCAATGCTGCTCACACAGCTTCTGAACCAGCCTTGCGCGATCGCTCTCACCCTGCTCCTGCTGTCGACCGCGCTGGCGGTCTTGCTCCTGCAAAACGTTCATGTCAGGCTTTTGATTGCAACGCTCTGTCTTGTGACGTTGATCGCTGCAGTCGGCCTCGTGGCAACCGCGTTTACGCCTGAAAGCAGCAATGTCGCACGGATGACGCCGGGAGGCGGGTTCTGGCTTTTGCTTGCCGTGATCGGCCTCGTCATCTCGGATGCGCTGGTGAAAATTCACCTCACGCCCTGGATGCGCATTGCCGCGCTCGCTCTCTATACCTCCCTGCTCGGCATCTTCCTTTGGTCCGGCCTGCTCGACAGCCTTTCGATCATGAAGGAATTCGCGACGCGCGCCGATCAGTTCTGGTCGCAGGCGCTGGCACATCTGCAACTGGCATTCGGGTCGCTCGCGGTTGCCGTCGTCATCGGCCTGCCGCTCGGCATTGTCTGTTTCTGGGTGCCTAAGCTCCGTGCGGCCCTGCTCCAGGGATTGAGCCTCATTCAGACGATCCCGAGTCTGGCGCTCTTCGGCATCCTGATGCTGCCGCTCGGCTATCTCGCAACACATGTCCCGCTGGCTGCGGCGCTCGGCATTCGCGGCATCGGGACCGCGCCGGCGCTGATCGCGCTCGTCCTCTATTCGCTGCTGCCTATCGTTGCCAACACCGTCGTCGGGCTGGAAGGCGTCGATCCCGCCGTGCGGGACGCCGCAGCCGGCATGGGTCTCACCCGTCCGCAGATCCTGACAGGCATCGACCTTCCGCTTGCCCTGCCCGTCATTCTCACCGGCATCCGCGTCGTGCTCGTGCAGGCGATCGGGCTCGTGACCGTGGCGGCGCTGATCGGCGGCGGCGGCTTCGGCGTCTTCATTTTCCAGGGGCTTGGCCAGACGGCCATGGACCTCGTTCTGCTTGGCGCCGTGCCGACCGTCTTCTTCGCCTTCTCCTCGGCCGTCATCCTCGATGCGGTCGCCGACAGCATCCGGGGACCTACCGCATGAGCATGATCGAAATGAGGACCGTCACCAAGCGCTACGGCGCCACGGCTGTGGTCGACAATGTCTCGATGTCAGTCGAGAAGGGGGCGATCACTGTCATCGTCGGCACGTCCGGCTCCGGAAAATCCACCCTGATCCGCATGATCAACCGCCTGGTGCCGATCACAGAAGGGGAGATCTTCATCGATGGCCGGAATGTTGCCGACGTGCCGGCAACCGAGCTGCGCCGTAACATCGGCTACGTCATTCAAGGCAACGGCCTGTTCCCGCACCGATCGGTGGGGCAGAATATCGCGACCGTGCCGCAGCTCCTTGGCTGGGACAGCACGCGGACCGACAATCGGGTCAAGGAACTACTAAGGCTCTTCAACCTCGATCCGGCGATCTTCGCCGGAAAGTATCCGCATCAGCTCTCCGGCGGCGAGCAGCAGCGCGTCGGGGTGGCACGCGCACTTGCGGCCGAGCCTGAGGTGCTGATCATGGACGAGCCGTTCGGGGCGCTCGACCCTGTCATTCGCGGCAAGGCGCAGGACGATCTCCTGACGATCCAGAAGCAGTTCGGGACGACGGTCATTCTCGTCACGCACGATATGGACGAAGCCTTCCATCTCGGCGACCGGATCGCGGTGATGAGAAGCGGCAGGCTGCTGCAATATTCGACACCGGAGGAGATCCTGACGGAGCCTGCCGACCCCTTCGTGCAACAGTTGACCGGCACATCCGACCGCGCGCTGAAACGCATGTCGCTGCTGCCGCTGAAAGCCAGCATGGCGCCCGCCAAGGCCGGCCTGTCCCATAGCCTGGAGCAATCACTTAGCCTGCGCGATGCGCTGGCGGAGATGATCTGGCAGGGCATCGACGAAGCGGCCGTTGAGGATGGCGCGAAGAAGGCCCCTGTCGGTTCAATCTCGATGTCGCGGCTGCTGGCGCTGGGCCGCAAGGCATGAGACTGGTCACCGCCAATCTCTTCCGCGTCGCAGCGCTGGTGCTGCTGCTGATCCTGCTGTTCAGGACGGAATGGCTGTCGTTCCTGCTGTCGCCGCTGACCAACAACAATGCGCCCGCCGTCTATACGCAAAACAGCCTGCCGTCGCTCGCCGCCGGACATCTCGAACTGGTTCTCGTCTCGATCGTGGCAAGTGCGGTTCTTGCTATTCTCGGCGGAATCTTCGTGACCCGAAAAAGCGGCGCCGACTTCCTGCCGCTGTCGCGTGCCATCGCCAATGCCGGCCAGACCTTTCCGCCGGTAGCGGTACTTGCGCTCGCCGTGCCCGCCATCGGCTTCGGCGCCGGGCCAACGCTGATCGCGCTCTTTCTTTACGGTCTCTTGCCGATTTTCGAGAACACGGTCGCTGGTCTCAATCAGGTATCGTCCTCGGTGCTCGATGCGGCGGATGGAATGGGAATGAGCCCGACGCAGCGGCTATTTCGCGTCGAACTTCCGCTGGCGCTGCCGCTGATCATCGAAGGCGTCAAGGTCGCGACGGTGATCAACATCGGCACGGCAACGATCGGCTCGACGGTTGCGGCAAAGGGGCTCGGTGAGGTCATCATCGCCGGGCTGATTTCCGACAATACTGCCTTCATCCTGCAGGGCGGCTTGATCGTCGGCCTGATGGCGGTCCTGATCTATGACGCGATGGGGCTCGCCGAAACCGCGATTACGCGAAGAATGGGCTTGCGCGCGACGTGACGCAGCGGCTACCAAAGCTGCCGTACCATGCAAGACGGAGGCAGCCGTGGCCAAGATGATTCACTCCATGATCCGTGTTCTCGACGAGGCGCGCTCGGTCGAGTTCTACGGCAAGGTTTTCGGCCTCGAGGTCGCCGATCGCATCGATTTCGATACCTTCACGCTGATCTATCTCAGCAACCACGAAACCGGTTTCGAGCTGGAGCTGACGGTCAACAAGGGCCGCACCCAGCCCTACAACCTCGGGGACGGCTATGGCCATTTGGCCCTTGCCGTGGACGAGGTCGCCATCGAGCACAAGCGCCTGACAGATGCGGGTTTCAACCCGGCGAAGCTGGTCGAGCTCAATCGCGACGGCAGGCTCCTGGCGCTTTTCTTCTTCATCACCGATCCGGACGGCTACAAGATCGAAATCATGCAGCGACACGGCCGCTACCTCTAAGAGCACCCAATGATCGAGAAGACCGAACTGAACCGCGGCTGGACTGTTTCCTGCAACGTTGCAGGAAGGCCGGACCTGCCCGCCAGCATTCCCGCGGCCGTGCCCGGCTGTGTGCACCTCGACCTTTTGGCGAAAAGGCTGATCCCAGACCCATACATCGACGTCAACGAGATCACGAACGACTGGATCGGCCAGGAAGACTGGACCTATCGCTGCAGCTTCGACGCAGCGCTGGATGGCGACAGGGTGCACGAGCTGGTGTTTGGCGGGCTTGATACAGTCGCGACCATCACCCTCAACGGCGAAGAGATCGGCCGGACCTTCAACATGCACCGTACCTACCGCTTCGATGTGTCGGAGCGCCTGACGGCGGGCGCGAACGAACTGAGCATCACCTTCCGCTCGGCATATGCCTATGGCGCGGAGATGGAGGCGCACTACGGCTACCGGCCGAACAATTATCCGGGACCCGGCAACCTGATGCGCAAGATGGCCTGCAACTTCGGTTGGGACTGGGGTCCGACGCTGGTGACATCAGGCATCTGGAAACCAGTACAGCTGGAAAGCTGGGGCCGGGCAAGGCTGGCGGAAACGCGGGTTTCGGCGACGCTTGTGGGCGGCGATGGGCTGGTGGCGGTCCACGCGACACTCGCGCGGCAAGGCGAGCCATCGCCCTGCACGCTCACAGCAACCATTGCCGGCGAAGAGATCGCGGTCACCATACCGCCGGATGTCGGCGAGATCAGCTTGGCGATCCGCGTGCCCTCGCCGCAGATCTGGTGGCCGCATCATCTCGGCGCTCAACCACTCTATCCACTGCATCTCGAACTCAGCGATAACGTAAGCACTGACTTACTTGATACCTATTCGAAGGAGATCGGCTTCCGGTCCGTGCGGCTCGATACGTCAGCGGATGAACACGGCTCGGCCTTCACCTTCGTCGTCAACGACGTCCCACTGTTCATATGCGGAGCCAACTGGATTCCGGATGATTGCTTCCCGTCGCGCGTGACGGCGGAACGCTACGCCTCCCGCATCGACGAGGCGAAGGCTGCCAACGTCAACATGCTGCGCGTCTGGGGCGGCGGCATCTTCGAGCGCGACGAATTCTACGAGGCCTGCGACCGCGCCGGCATGCTCGTCTGGCAGGACTTCCTCTTTGCGTGCGCCTCCTATCCCGAAGAAGAGCCGCTTCGCGGCGAGGTCGAGGCGGAGGTCCGCGACAACGTCGTGCGACTGATGCCGCATCCGTCGCTGGTCGTCTGGAACGGCAACAACGAGAACATCTGGGGCTTTGACGAATGGGGCTGGCGGCCCGTTATCAAGGAGGGTGAGAGCTGGGGGCTCGGCTACTATCTCGACATCCTGCCGAAACTCTGCGCCGAACTCGATCCGGACAGGCCATATTATCCCGGCAGCCCCTATTCCGGCAGCATGGCGATCGAGCCGAACGCCGATGAGCATGGATGCAAGCACATTTGGGATGTCTGGAACGACGTCGGTTACGAGGTCTATCGCAACTACATTCCGCGCTTCTGCTCCGAATTCGGCTGGCAGGCCCCGCCAAACTGGGCGACGCTGGAAGAGAGCGTGCATGACGCGCCGCTGACGCCCGTTTCGAACGGCGTATTCCATCATCAGAAGGCAACGCAGGGCAACGACAAGCTGATCCGCGGTCTTGCGGGCCATCTGCCGGTACCGCAGACGATGGACGACTGGCACTTTGCCATGCAGCTCAATCAAGCGCGTGCAATCCGCTTTGCGGTCGAGCACATGCGCTCGCACCGCGCCATATGCAAGGGCGCGATCGTCTGGCAGTTCAACGACTGCTGGCCGGTGACGTCATGGGCGGCACTCGATTCCGCTGCGCGGCGCAAGCCGCTTTGGTATGCGATGCAACAAGCCTTCGATCCACGGCTTCTGACGATCCAGCCGCGCGCGGACGGGTTGGCGGCGGTCGCCGTGAATGAGCGAACACTGTTCTGGCGTTCGAAGATCAGCGGCAGGCGGATGAAGCTCGACGGCACGGTGCTTGCCGAGTTCGAGTTCTGGCGGCATCTCTGCGATCGCTTCGAGGCGAAGACGTTTCCGCTTCCAGCCGACATCGCGACGCCCAACGCGGCAAATGACGAAGTCGTCGTCGTGCAGATGCTTGACCGACGAGCGTTTCACTATTTCGTCGAAGACATCGATCTCCGGCTGCCGAAGCCAAGGGCAGCGATCAAGGTGACGGCCACCGCCGATAGCTGCGAGGTCCACGTCACCGCCGAAAGCTTCCTGAAGGATCTCTGCCTGATGGCCGATCGTCTCGATCCCGATGCCGTTGTGGATTCGATGCTGGTAACGCTGCTGCCGGGCGAAAGCCATGTCTTCAAAGTCAAGACATCCAAGACCGTATCCGTGAAGGACATCAGTGTTGGCAAGGTGCTTCGGTCGACCAATGATCTCCTTCAAGGGATCGGGTAGGAGGAAGTTTTTCGGCTCCCTCCCCCCACACCACCGTGCGTACGGTTCCGTACACGGCGGTTCATCGAGCGTGATTTAGGCGGTGGAGTTCCTGTTGTAAAGAAAGCAGCCCGAGTTGGTCGAAGAAGGCTTTTCGGTAGAG
>NZ_JBFTOF010000035.1:0-44582 GCF_056397845.1 Rhizobium sp. 05L419 | reverse complement strand
GAAGATTACTCGACGATCGAGGCAACGATGCCGGCGCCGACGGTACGGCCGCCTTCGCGGATCGCGAAGCGCAGCTTTTCTTCCATCGCGATCGGAACGATCAGCTCGACGGCAACGGTGACGTTGTCGCCAGGCATAACCATTTCCGTGCCTTCCGGAAGCGAAACGATACCGGTCACGTCAGTCGTACGGAAGTAGAACTGCGGACGGTAGTTCGTGAAGAACGGAGTATGACGGCCGCCTTCTTCCTTCGTCAGGATGTAGGCTTCTGCCATGAACTTCTTGTGCGGCTTGACAGAACCCGGCTTGCAAAGAATCTGGCCACGCTCGACGCCGTCACGGTTCACACCGCGAACCAGCGCGCCGATGTTGTCGCCAGCCTGGCCCTGATCGAGCAGCTTGCGGAACATTTCAACGCCGGTAACCGTCGTCTTCGAGGTCGGGCGGATGCCGACGATCTCGACTTCTTCGCCAACCTTGACGATGCCACGCTCGACGCGGCCGGTCACGACCGTGCCGCGGCCGGAGATCGAAAACACGTCTTCGATCGGCATCAGGAACGGCTGGTCAATCGGGCGCTCAGGCGTCGGGATGTAGGCGTCAACAGCCGCCATCAGCTCGCGGATCGAGTCTTCGCCGATCTTCTTGTCAGAGTCTTCGAGTGCAGCAAGAGCCGAACCCTTGATGACCGGAATGTCGTCGCCCGGGAAGTCGTAGGACGACAGCAGTTCGCGCACTTCGAGCTCGACGAGTTCGAGAAGCTCGGCGTCCGGGGCAGCGTCGATCTGGTCGTACGCCTTGTACTCGCCGAAATACTTCGTGATCGCTGCCGTCAGAGACGTCTTGCCGTGGTCAACGTGGCCGATCGTGCCGATGTTAACGTGCGGCTTGTTGCGCTCAAACTTACTCTTTGCCATTTGAATGCTTCCTGTGAACGAAATGGGTGACCCCGGCGAACCGGTTTAGTGCCGCCGTTTAAGGCTTTCGGCGGGATTGCGCAAGACCTAATTGCGGACACTATTCCTTGCTGCAGCCGCATATGGGAATGAACCGTCCAATCGACAACGTCGGCTCCAGAAGGCAATGCGAGCACCTTGCCTGTGGCAGGGCACAACCGACTGATTATATGATACAACTTGTCTCGGTCGCTCGTGGGGAGCGCAAGTTGGGAGAATGCAATGGAACAGACGGAAATCGCAAAGCGATCGGCCAGCAACTTTCTGATCTTCGGCGCCTGCGCATTTATACTATGGATACTGGCAGCGACGATCGACTGGGTTGCTCAACTCCTGCGCCTTTCGTCGCCTGAACGCCTTCCGGCACTGGCGACATCCATCGTCAGCTCGTCGACGCTGCAGGCCATAGTCGCCATATGGCTGCTGACGGCAGCGGCGGCGATCGCCTTCCCGAAAATGCTCACGCCCCTGTCGACCACGACGACACTGATGTTCGACGTTGGATACGGCATTCTCGGGGCGCTGACGGGCTTCGGCATCGCCATTGGGCTCTTCGGCGGAGGCTGGTCCATCCTCGTGCGCGCGCTGATCTACAGCGCGATTATCGCGATCGGCTTCTTCGCCGTCCGAAAGTGGCTCTCAAGAGAAGAACTCAGGACGTACGGCCGCACAAGATGGGCCGTGGCCGGCATCATCGCCCTCGCATCACCCTTCGTTCTTTTGTGGGGCTGACGCGGATCGCGATATCGTTGCCAAAGCCGATCCTTGTGGATCGGCGCGGTCTATTCAATCGCTGCAGAATTGACTGAAACGCTTGGAGCGGGTAGCGGGAATCGAACCCGCGTATTCAGCTTGGAAGGCTGCTGCTCTACCATTGAGCTATACCCGCAGGTGGTCCGATCCAATGACGAATGGTGGAGAGAGTTGGATTTGAACCAACGTAGGCTGAGCCAACGGATTTACAGTCCGTCCCCTTTAACCACTCGGGCATCTCTCCAGTTTTTCGTCCGGATCGTGAGACCAAGCTCGAGACCTACGAAGCGTTGCCGCCCCTCGGTCTGCGCCGCGTATATGACCGGACGATTTCCTCATGTCAACACGAAGACAATGGAAAAAACACGAAAAAATTCATTAGCTGTTGAAAGCCCGGCMGCGAAAGAAATCCTATGCGGGAAGAACCGCCCTCGTTATAAAGCGGTATGAGCAAAGATAACAAAACAGGCGGCACGGCCGCTGACGAGAAATCCGCCAAGGATACGCATTATGCTACCCTGCGTCGGGCCCACCGCGACGGCAAGCGCGAACGCGGCGAAATTCCGACGCCGCTGCAGCAGAAGCGCAAGCGTGGTGGCGACGACTGGAAGCCACCGGCTTTGGCTCCCGACCAGGTCTATCTCTACGGCCTGCATACAGTTCGCGCCGCGATAGAGAACGAAGAACGGAAGAAGATCAAGCTGTCGGCAACACTGAACGCGCTCGCACGGCTTGAGGTCGATGCCGATGCGCTTGGCATTCCTGTCGAGATCGTGTCGCCGCAGGATATCGACAAGGTGCTCGGTCCCGAAGCAATCCACCAGGGCGTGATGCTGGAAACGCGCCCCCTACCCGTACGCCGTCTGGAAGCACTGAAGAACAGCCCGCTTCTCCTCGTGCTCGATCAGGTTACCGACCCACACAATGTCGGCGCCATCATGCGTTCGGCCGTCGCCTTCAATGCCGGCGCCGTCATTACGACGCAGCGTCATAGCCCGACTGAATCAGGCGTCATGGCCAAATCGGCCTCGGGTGCGCTGGAGCTCATTCCTTATATACAAGTCACCAATCTCGCAGATGCACTCGGCGAGCTGCACAAGCTCGGCTTCCTCACCATCGGACTTGATTCGGACGGTCCGGCGCCGCTCGAAGGCGCGTTTTCGGGGGAGAAGGTTGCACTGGTGCTCGGCTCGGAGGGCAAGGGGTTGCGACAGAAAACGCGCGACACCGTCAACGCACTCGCAAGGCTCGACATGCCAGGCGCCATCAAGTCACTGAACGTGTCGAATGCAGCGGCGATCGCCATGTATGCGGCGAGATTGCATTTGAAGGCTTAGGACGGTTCGGAGACGGGCCGCGACAAGAGGGGAATTGTCATGATCCGTTTTGCGCTTCGACCGGCGGCGTTGGCCGCCGCCGGTTTCCTTGCCTGTGGCTCGGCCTTTGCCGACGACGTCGATGCCGACATCGTGAAGGCGCAGGCGGGTACCTACCTGATCGCACCGGCAAGTGGTACACCGGGCTGCCGCATCACGCTGGGGACCGGCAACGCGATCGGCGGATATTCGCTTTCCGGTGAAGAAAATTGCTCCAAGGCGCTGCCAGCCTTTGCGGAAGCCTATTCCTGGAACTTCGACGAGAACGGCGGTGTGGTCATCATTGATGCGACGCGAAAGGTTCTTGCGCGATTCGTTGAAAACGAAGGATCGCCGCTGAAGACGGAAGGCGATGAACCGCTACTTCTGATCGAAGCGCCGAAAGGCGTCGATAGACTACCAACAGTCAAAAGCCTTGCCGGCAGCTGGACGCTTGAGCGACCCGCCGGCGAAAAGCTCTGCACGCTGAGCCTCAAGGATGAAATAGACGAAGACGGCAATGCGCCGCTGTCACCATCCGGAGACTGCAGCTCTGTCGTTGCCAAACTGAAGCTTGCGGTCTTCCACGTCGAGGGCTTCGGCCTCGTCCTGATGAGCAAGGACGGCGCATCCATATCCCTGGATATGCTCGCCGACGGCTCCTTCGAAAAAAGCCCGGAAGAGGGTGGGAAGCCCCTGCGGATGGTCAGGAAACAATGAGGCGCCTCGGTTTTGACGCCACCTGCTGCTAATGTCACCTCATACTCCGAACAACAAGGAGAAGAACCCGATATGGCAGTCCGCCCCCTTCTCATTGGCATCTCCTTCATCGTCGTGCTCGTCGGCATCGTTCTCAGCATCATCTGGATCGACAAGACACAACCCCTTCACCAACCGGATCCGCTCGCGCCGTCGGCAATTCCCTCGCAGCCAATTCCGGCTCCCACGCAATAACCATTTCTGCGCGACATCCTGGAACCGAAGATCTCCTGTCGCGTTGATAGGCGTGCGAAAAGGAGAAATCGCGTGGGCATAATGACAGCTGTCATTGCCTTCATGGTCGTTTCGGTCCTGAGCATCGCCGCCATGTCTCCCCCCGGCGACGGAGCAAAGACAGCCGGTGACCTGCTGCAAGCACGCGTACCCGAAACGGCACAGAACTAGACCCCGCGTCTTGCGCCCCTTTGCTTAATCCGCCTCGCCTTTTCCACGAACGAAATCAACGCAACGCGGATTTTTTCTTTACAGAACGACAGAATCTGGTACTTGGCAGGCATTGCCCTTGTAGCTCAGTTGGTAGAGCACCTGATTTGTAATCAGGGGGTCCCGGGTTCGAACCCTGGCGGGGGCACCACTAAATCGCTATACCTCAGATGCACGCACCTCGACATTCCGGTCGTGTTTCCGCGCCTCGGTTCCCGAAACGCTCTTGCCGGTTCGATTCGCCAGACGCAACCTCCCTCGAAGTGGACGGGGGACTCTGCGGGTCGTAGAATGGAATTCCGAACGGGGCTTCCAGGGAGGAGCGCAGATGGCCATCTTCATGGACCGGCATGATCTCGCGGGAACGTCCGCCGCCGAAATTGCGGAGGCGCACCTCAAGGACCTCGACATTCAGGATCGCTATGGCGTCAAGTTCCTCACCTACTGGTTCGACCAGCGGCGAGGAAACGCCTTTTGCCTCATGGACGCACCCGACGCGGAAACGGCGCAGTGCGTGCATCGGGAGGCGCACGGCTTCGTTGCCGGCGAAGTTGTCGAGGTCGCATTGTCGGCGGTCGAGGCGTTTCTAGGACGAATTAACGATCCGGAGCCCACAGGACAATCCTTGGGTGAAGTGGATTCCGGCCACCGCGCCATCCTCTTCACCGATATCGTCGGCTCAACTGAAATGACATCGCGCCTCGGCGACCGCATGGCGACCGAACTGGTGAGAGCGCATGACTCTGTGGTGCGCAGATCCCTCGGCCATCACACCGGCCGCGAGGTGAAGCACACGGGCGACGGCATCATGGCGACCTTCGCCTCGACAGCCGCAGCCGTCGAGTGTGCAATTGCGATCCAGCAGGAATTCCAGAGCTATAACCGCGGGAACCCCGAGCCGATCCACGTCCGCATCGGGCTGGATTGCGGCGAGCCTGTTGAGGACAGCAACGACCTGTTCGGCTCCACCGTGCAACTTGCGGCGCGACTGTGCGCGGCAGCGTCCACCGACCAGATCCTCGTGTCGGAGAACATATTCCGGGAGTACGGCGCCGCCGATCTCTTCGCTCAGGCCACGCGCCGACGGCTGAAGGGGTTTTCAAAGCCGATGCTGGCCTTCCAATGCGACTGGGCTGACGCCGAAATCCATTAGGCCAGCGCAAATATCAATACCACTCCAGCCATAGCCGACGAAAACACCCGTTGGCGGTGGCTACACGAGCCTTGTCCTGGCGCGCTCGGAATCGTCGATAGGTCTGACATGACTGGTATCGGCGAACGGCTAGAGCCCTAAAATGCCTTGTGGCGTGAACCTATTATCATTTAGCTAGGCGGACATCACAAAGGGCATTGCATGAGCCTCTCCTTTCAGACGCTGAGTTTCCAGGCTTCCCCGACGACTGAGGCGCTTGAAGCGCGGGACGAGCTGATTCGCATTTATGGCAACGTTCCAGCCGACGAAGCCGATGTCATTGTGGCGCTCGGTGGCGACGGTTTTATGCTGCAGACCCTGCACGGTCGAATGAATTCAGGCAAACTCGTCTATGGAATGAACCGAGGCTCCATCGGCTTTCTGATGAACGACTATCGGACGGAGAACCTGCAGGAACGGATAAACGCAGCGGTGGAAAACGCCTTTCGCCCCCTGGAGATGACGACTGCCAATGCCGACGGAACGAATTCCACGGCCCTTGCGATCAACGAGGTCTCGCTGTTTCGACAGTCCTACCAGGCCGCCAAGCTACGGGTGGAGGTCGATGGCGTGGTACGCCTCGAAGAGCTCATTTGCGACGGCCTCATGGTCGCGACGCCCGCGGGCTCCACCGCATACAATCTTTCGGCGCACGGACCGATCCTGCCTCTCGACGCACCGCTGCTTGCGATGACCCCGGTCAGCGCTTTCCGCCCTCGGCGCTGGCGCGGCGCGCTGCTGCCGAACAAGGTGACGGTCGACATCCATATTCTTGAAGCCGAGAAGCGGCCGGTCAACGCGGTTGCTGACAATTCGGAGGTCAAGTCGGTGCTTCACATCCGCATCGCGCAATCCGAGCATATGACGGCCCGCATCCTCTCTGACCCCGACCGATCCTGGTCGGATCGCATCCTTGCCGAACAATTCGAGGATTGAGGTGATGGACGTGAAAAGAATAGCTTTCTGGGGGCTACTGCTGGCCGGATGGCCGATCGCTGTGCTGGCGGGCGAGACCCGAGACGCGATCCTCCCTGCCGCCATCACCTTTGCCACAAGCACAGGCTATTGGGAGGACGACGACAGCGCTCCGGCAGTTCAGCACGCTCCGGCGACCACCGCACAATCCACGACAACGGCCGGCGTGCAGCAGAAGGCTCGCCACGGTTACTACAAGCTTTTCGCCGTCCGCCAGCCCGATCGGACCGCAAAGATCTATCTCCAGCAGATCGCACAGGGCGACGACGGACCGAGCATCGTGTCGACCGTGGAACTGCAGGAGCTGAATGACCTCAAGCCCTACGTGACCGACATCCGTCCGGAAAACTCGACCGGCATGCTGAAGGAGCCCGGCCTCTTCGCAATGGTCTATCTGAAGACGGACCCCAATTCGGACGCCGATAGCTGGACCGTGATTATCGATGAGTTCGGCGACGTGACGGTCGAGAAATCAAGCCACTAAATTTTAGCGAGCCCGAATCAAAAAGGCCCACGCGGGCCTTTTCAAGAAACACACTGCGAAATCGATCAGTCGATATCGTCGACGACCGCGTCGGCTTTGCCGCTGATACGGTGGGCAAGAGCAGCTTCCATGAACTCGTTGAGTTCACCGTCGAGCACGTCGTCAGGCGCGGTACTTGTGACGCCGGTGCGCAGATCCTTGACCAGCTGGTAGGGTTGCAACACGTAGGAGCGGATCTGGTGGCCCCAGCCGATATCCGACTTGGAGGCCGCTTCGGCGCTCGCCGCGTCTTCGCGCTTCTTCAGCTCGGCTTCGTACATGCGGGCGCGAAGCATGTCCCACGCCTTGGCACGGTTCTTGTGTTGCGAGCGCTCCTGCTGGCACTGCACAACGATGCCGGACGGTATATGCGTGATACGCACTGCGGAATCGGTCGTGTTGACGTGCTGGCCGCCGGCACCCGACGAACGGTATGTATCGATGCGGCAGTCGCCTTCGTTGATGTCAATCTGGATCGAATCGTCGATGACCGGGTATACCCAGATCGACGAGAACGATGTGTGGCGGCGTGCGTTGCTGTCATAGGGCGAAATGCGCACGAGGCGATGGACGCCCGATTCAGTCTTCATCCAGCCATATGCATTGTGGCCCTTGACGAGCAGCGTTGCGGACTTGATGCCGGCTTCTTCGCCGTCATGGACTTCCAGCAGTTCGACCTTGAAGCGCTGGCGCTCGGCCCAACGGGTGTACATGCGCAGCAGCATGTTCGCCCAGTCCTGGCTCTCGGTGCCGCCGGCACCGGAGTGCACTTCGACGTACGTGTCGTTGCTGTCGGCTTCGCCTGACAGCATCGCTTCCACCTGGCGGCGCGCGGCTTCTGCCTTCAGCGTCTTCAGAGCTTCTTCGGCTTCCTTGACGACGCCCTCGTCGCCCTCTTCCTCGCCCATCTCGATGAGCTCGATATTGTCGTTCAGCTGCTGTTCGAGCTGCTTCACTCCATTGATGCCGTCGTCAAGCTGCTGGCGCTCGCGCATCAGCTTCTGAGCCTCGGAAGCATCGTTCCAGAGGGTCGGGTCCTCTGCCTTGTTGTTCAACCAGTCCAGTCGTCTTACCGCCTGGTCCCAGTCAAAGATGCCTCCTCAGCAGGGTGATAGCCTGCTTGGTTTCATCGACTACGTTCTGGATTTCAGCTCGCATTTTCCTGCTTCTTTGATTTGGTCTTGCGTTGGCCCGTCAAATAGTTGTGGCGGCTGCGGATGTAAAGAGCCGCAACCGCCACAACTATTTTCGGGAAAGCTTAGTAGAGACCGCCGGAGCCTGACTGGACCGCCTGGTTTGCCTGCGGCGATGTCTTCAGGATCTCCTCGGGCGCCATGGTATTGTCCATACCAATGACCGAGAAACTGTCCGCAGGGCCGGTGCCCGGCTTGAAGGCCTCGATAATGGTGCTTGGATCGCCCTGCGCGGCCGCCATGCCGGTCTTGCGGTCGATCGGAATGAGGTTCATGCCCGCCGGAATGACGAATTTGGATGCCGGCATGTCCTTGACAGCGGCCTGCATGAATTCGTTGAAAACGGGCGCTGACAACGAGCCGCCGGTGCCGCCGCGTCCAAGCGTCGATGGTGCGTCGAAGCCGATATAGAGGCCCGCGACCAGATCGGGCGTGAAGCCAACGAACCACGCGTCCTTTTCGTCGTTCGTGGTGCCGGTCTTGCCGGCGACGTCGCGGTCGCCGAGCACGACTTTGCCGGCGGCGGTGCCGCGCTGGATGACGCCCTGCAGCATCGATGTGATCTGGTAGGAGGTCATCGGGTCAAGAACCGTCTCGCGATTGTCGACGACATTTGGCTCGTCCTGGTTCTGCCACTCGCTCGCATTGCATCCTTCGCAGACGCGTTCCTCATGCTTGAAGATCGTCTTTCCAAAGCGATCCTGGATGCGGTCGATCAGCGTCGGCTTGATCTGCTTGCCGCCGTTGGCGATGACCGAATAGGCCGAGACCATCCGCAAGACCGTCGTCTCGCCGGAGCCGAGCGACATGGCAAGAACCGGCATCATGTGATCGTAGATGCCGAAACGCTCCGCGTACTCGGCAACGACGTTCATCCCGAGGTCGTTTGCCAGGCGCACCGTCATGCGGTTGCGCGAGTGCTCGATGGCGAAGCGCAGCGTGTTGGCGCCGCCACCCTCGCCCTCGTAATTGTCCGGCGCCCAGACCTGGCCATTTCCGGTCTGGATCTGGAGCGGATCGTCGCTAACCACGGAGGCCGGCGTATAGCCGTTGTCCATCGCTGCAGCATAGACGAACGGCTTGAAGGAGGAGCCCGGCTGCCGCATCGCCTGGGTCGCGCGGTTGAATTCGGACTGCGCGTAGGAAAAGCCGCCGACCATCGCAAGCACGCGGCCGGTCTTCGGATCCATCGCAACCAGACCACCTTCAACCTTAGGAGGCTGACGGAGCCGATAGGACGCCGAGCTCTCATCGCCCTGGCGCTCCACATAGACAACATCGCCAGCTGAAAGTACGCCGTCCGGAGACTTCGCGCTCTTGCGACCAGTGGATGAGCGATAGGCCCATTGCATGTTCTTGGCCTGGATGACGCCGCGTTCGCGCTCGGCGGGGACCTTGCCCGCACCGTCCTTGGAGGGCTGCAGCCCGATGTCTACGCTGTCGTCGGAAGCGGCCAGCACGACGGCGAGGCGCCATTCGGGCACGTCGGAAAGCGCCGGGATGTCGGCGAGCGCCTTGCCCCAGTCGGCGGTCGTATCGATCTGCTTCAGCGCGCCATGAAACCCGCGGCGCTCGTCATAGGTGATCAAGCCGTCCTGCAGCGCCTTGCGGGCGAAGACCTGAAGCTGCGGATCAAAGGACGTGCGAACGGAGAGGCCACCTTCATAAAGCATCTTCTCGCCATACTGATCGACCAGCTGGCGGCGGACCGCTTCGGCGAAATAGCCGGATGCGAAGAGCGACGGACCGCTGGCGCGACCCGTTACGCCAAGCGGCTGCTTCTTGGCTTCGGCGCCGTCGGACTGGCTGACGTAGCCGTTTTCCACCATGCGGTCGATGACCCAGTTGCGGCGCTCGAGCGCGGCTTCGGGATGGCGGAAGGGATGATAGTTGGCGGGGCCCTTCGGCAGCGACGCGAGATAGGCTGCTTCGGCAACAGTCAGTTCGGTGACGGATTTGTCAAAATATGTGAGCGCGGCGCTGGCAATACCGTAGGAATTCAAGCCGAAGAAGATCTCATTGAGATAAAGCTCGAGAATCTTGTCCTTGCTGTAGGCCTGCTCGATGCGAAACGAGAGGATCGCTTCCTTGATTTTTCGGTCGATCGTCTGGTCTGATGTGAGGAGGAAGTTCTTTGCAACCTGCTGGGTGATCGTCGATGCGCCGACCGGGCGACGGCCCGAGCCGAAATTCTGAAGGTTGACCAGAATGGCGCGACCCAGACCAGTCAGGTCAACACCCGGATGATTGTAGAAATTCTTGTCTTCGGCGGAGAGAAAAGCCGCCTTCACGCGGTCCGGAATAGCCTGGATCGGAAGAAACAGCCGACGTTCCTTGGCATACTCGGCCATGAGGGCGCCGTTGCCTGCATGCACGCGCGTCGTGACCGGCGGCGCGTAGGTGCTCAGGACGGCGTAGTCCGGGAGATCCTTCGCGACATTGGATAGATAGACGGCGACAACCGCCGCCGCGCCCAGGAACAGGACGCAAGCCGCTCCGAAGAAATATCCAAGAAGTCTGATCATATCTAAGCTACCGGTATCTCAATTATCGATCGGCGCGAACACAACAGTCTCATGGATCGCGGCATTTTGCACGCTGCGCGAATTACTCCATGAGCGTTGCTGCCACAAGCCAATTCCGTTTCGAGGATGAAAACATAGCGGCGAGTAATGGCCTCAATGTGAGCAAACTAGGGCCTTGCCCCTTTAATTCCCAGGAGCAACGGTCTTTCCCACAAAAGTGTCACTTCTGAGCCACGCAGGCGCTCAGCCCCCGTTTGCCACCATTGAGGCGTGATAGCGCTTCACGGCCTTCGTCAGAAGGTCGGCCATCTTGTTGCGCCACTCGCCGTCCAGCAGCAGCTTCTCGTCGTCCTTGTTGGACAGAAATCCCAGCTCCAGCAGGATCGAGGGAACGTCCGGCGCCTGCAGGACGCGGAATCCCGCGTGACGATGCGGATTGTTGATCGTTCCGACCTGATCCTTGAAGGAGGCCAGCACGCTCTCCGCAAGCGAAATCGAAAACGCCTGCGTCTCCCGCCGCGTCAGATCGAGAAGGATATCCGCGACCTCTGGCGGTTCGGTCGCCGTCGCTTTACCGGCGATCTGGTCGGAAAGGTTCTCGCGCTCGGCAAGATCGGCGGCGAGCTTGTCCGACGCCCTGTCGGAGATCGTGTAGACAGTCGCGCCGCGGATATCCTTCTGCTTCAAGGTATCGGCGTGCATGGAGACGAAGAGGCCGGCATGATTCTGGCGGGCGATCACCACTCGTTCCGACAGGGACAGGAAGGAGTCGTCGCTGCGTGTCAGGAATGCCTTGATGCCGGGTTCACGATTGAGGCGATCGGCGAGCGCCTTAGCAAAAGCAAGGGTCACATCCTTTTCCTGCGTTTTGGTGTCAACACCGATCGCGCCCGTATCGATGCCGCCATGACCGGCGTCTACAGCAACGATGAAGTCGCTGCCGGCGGCGGGCTTCTCGACCGGAGCGATGGCATTCGTCGTCTGGGGAGAGACGGGCTCATTCCAGGACTGCGCCTTGACGAGGTCGGCAAACTTGGCCTTGTCGGTGATTTCCGCCTCAAGCACCAGCCGCTGGCCTTTGCCACCCTCATCGGCCTGAACCTTGGCAAGCGCCACCCTGACCGGTTTCGTTGCAGTCAGGACGATGCGCGCGCTATCCTCGTCCATCGCGCCGTAGCGAATATCCCTGAAAAGCCCCCTCGCTTCCAAGTCCTTCGCCGGGAAGCCGAAAGCCGTCGCAGGAAGGTCGACAACGACACGCTCGGGATTGGCAATGTAGTGGATCGAAAATGCAGGCGCACGGTCGAAATCGATCACGATACGCGTGCGGGCGTCGTCGCCGATGATCCGGGCACCATAGGCGAGCAGTGGCTCGGCCCCGGCATACACCAAAGCCGGAAGGCCACCCGTCAACGCACTCGCCACCGCAAGCAGCAGGCACACCAACCTTTTTCGTCGCAAACCGGATCTCACCGTCGCCTGCCGCATCCTCTTAAACACTCGACCGCCACACCCTAACTGTCATTCGTGATTGATCCTTCGCGGCAGACGCGAATATGACGATCCACTTTCGGCGCCTCCTTCAGCACAGAATCGGTATCGCTTATCCCCCTTTTTGTATGCGCCTTCAAATCCATCAATATTATGGCACAATTGGCTTTCCCCTTGCTATTGTGACGGAGAAAACATACAAGGATTTTCAGGGTAGAAGTGCTGATGGGATAGAGTCGCCGACACGGCAGCCAAACCGCGAGGACCTGGCGCCACAACCGGTAATCGTCCGCCGTCTCATGCGTTTTTGCTCGAAAATGGATCCTGAATTTTCCGGTGTACGCGGGAACTTCATCGGTGGATAGCCACCAACCGCTCTTTAAAGAGAGAGCAAACTCATCGGACCTGAATAAGGTCTTTGTTTTGTCGATCTCGCTTGGTCTTTGATGGTGTCGCAGCAGGTTTTATCTGAAGTCTACAGGCCCCGGGCGAAAAGCTTCCCCGCTGTTGTCTGGCTGCTGCCTTCCACACCGCACCAATCGCGACTTTCACTATCCGGCGCTGCAATGGCGGACCGCACCCCTTCTGTTTCATCGACAGGGGGAGATGCTGACGTTCGGCTGCGCCGAGGAGCACACCTTACATGGCAGACAAAATGCTTATCGACGCGTCTCACGAGGAAGAGACGCGCGTCGTTGTCGTTCGCGGGAACCGCATAGAAGAATTTGACTTCGAGTCCCAGCATAAGAAGCAAATTCGCGGCAACATCTATCTCGCAAAGGTAACGAGGGTTGAACCCTCGCTGCAGGCCGCGTTCGTGGATTACGGCGGCAACAGGCACGGCTTTCTGGCCTTCGCCGAAATCCATCCCGACTACTATCAGATTCCGCTTGCCGACCGTCAGGCTCTGCTGCGCGCCGAAGCTGAAGAGCATCGCCGCGACGAGGACGTCGAGCACGTCGAGACGGCGCCCCTTGATCTCTCCACTCAGGACCAGCCCTATGTCGGTATTGTCGTCTCGGACGTGCCTGAGGCCGAAGTTGCTCCGGTCGTAGAGGCCGCTCCTGCCGGCGAAACGGCTGAGGGTGCTCCGACCGAGGAGGCGCCGGCCAAGAAGGCCAAACCGCGCCGCAGCCGCAAGAAGGTAGCGCCTGCTGCTGAAGATGCCGTCCCCAGCGAGGCTGCTTCGGTTGCCGACAACGAGGACGAAGGCTCTTCCGGCGGCGAAATGGCTGCCATGGTCGAGACGGACTCGATTTCGGAAGACGTCGATGCCCGCCGCCGCGGCGGTGATGACGATGATGACGACGATCACGATCACGAAGAAGAAGTGATCGAATCCGTCGGCGCAGAAGATGCTATGGAGGAAGTTCCTGATCGCGTGCAGCGCAAGCCGCGCAAGCAGTACCGCATCCAGGAAGTCATCAAGCGTCGCCAAATCCTGCTTGTGCAGGTCGCCAAGGAAGAACGAGGCAACAAGGGCGCGGCTCTCACGACCTACCTCTCGCTCGCAGGCCGCTACTCGGTGCTGATGCCGAATACGGCGCGCGGCGGCGGTATTTCCCGCAAGATCACCAATCCGCAGGACCGTAAGCGTCTGAAGGAAATCGCCCGGATGCTCGAAGTGCCGCAGGGCATGGGCGTCATCCTGCGCACAGCCGGTGCCAACCGCACCAAGGTTGAGGTGAAGCGCGACTTCGAATACCTGATGCGCCTGTGGGAAAACGTCCGCACGCTGACGCTCGCTTCGACCGCTCCTTGCCTCGTCTACGAAGAAGGCAGCCTTATCAAGCGCTCGATCCGCGATCTCTACAACAAGGACATCAGCGAGATCATCGTTTCCGGGGAGGACGGCTATCGTGAAGCAAAGGACTTCATGAAGATGCTGATGCCGAGCCACGCCAAGGTGGTTCAGCCCTATCGAGACATTCACCCGATCTTCTCTCGCTCCGGCATCGAAGCGCAGCTCGACCGCATGCTACAGCCGCAGGTTACGCTGAAATCGGGCGGCTACCTGATTATGAACCAGACGGAAGCGCTGGTTTCGATCGACGTCAACTCCGGTCGTTCGACCCGCGAGCATTCGATCGAAGACACGGCGCTGCAGACGAACCTTGAGGCTGCCGACGAAGTTGCCCGCCAGCTCCGCCTGCGCGACCTTGCCGGACTGATCGTCATCGACTTCATCGACATGGAAGAGAAGCGCAACAATCGCGCTGTCGAGAAGAAGCTGAAGGAATGCCTGAAGAACGATCGCGCCCGCATCCAGGTCGGCCGCATCTCGCATTTCGGCCTGCTCGAAATGTCGCGCCAGCGCATCCGCGCCTCGGTGCTTGAATCGACCACGCAAGTCTGCTCGCATTGCGGCGGAACCGGTCACGTCCGTTCTCAGTCCTCCGTTGCCCTGCATGTCCTGCGCGGCATCGAAGAGTATCTGCTCAAGAACACGACGCACGACATCACAGTTCGCACGACGCCTGACATCGCGCTCTACCTGCTCAACCACAAGCGCCAGACGATTATCGACTATGAGGCACGTTTCGGCGTTGCGATCATCATCGATGCCGATGGCTCTGTCGGTGCGCAGCACTTCGCCATCGACCGCGGTGAGGCTGTCGAGAACCCGGTCAAGATTGAGACACTCTTCAATTTCGCTGCCATTCCGGAAGACGATGACGACGATGTCGTGATCGAGGTGGATGAAGAAGAAGACGAAGAGCTCGAAGATAAACCGGTTGCCTCCGAGCGTCCCGCTGCCCGTGCCGAAAGCGAAGGCGATGGCCGCAAGCGGAAGCGCCGCCGCCGCCGCCGTGGCCGCAATGGCAATGCCGAACAGCAGGCCTCGGATGACGCTGTCTCCGAACAGGCAGGCGATGACGAAGACGGCGACGACGACGGTGATGACGCCGACAACGCAGCCGCCGCGGAGGCAGTCGACGGCCGCGCAGAGGGCGACGATGCCCAGCGCCGCAAGCGCCGTCGTCGCGGCAAGCGCGGCGGTCGCCGCAGCCGTGAGGAAGGCGCCGAGCAGGATGCTGCCGGTGAGACCGAAGACAACAATGCCGCTGACACTGACGAGAGCGATGCTGGTGCAACCGCGGTAGAGGTCATCGAGGCTGTCGCCGAGGAAGCCGTCGCATTGCCAGCCATGGCTGCAGTCGAAACCGCTGCTTCTGTCACGGAAGATGTGAAGCCGAAGCGCGCCCGTCGCAGCCGAAAGGCCTCGCCGGTCGAGGAGCCGGTTGTCGAGAGCGAGGCTGTTTTAGACGTTGTTGCCGCGGCAGCCGAGCCTGAAGCAGCAGAGGCTGTTGCCGACCTTGCTGCGCCCGTCGAGGAAGAGGCAAAGCCTGCGCGCGCAAACCGCGAATCTAACATCTCCTCTTCGGAGCCGACCGTGAAATCGACCCGCAGCGATGCTGCCGAGAGCGACGGCAAGCCGAAGAAGGCCGGATGGTGGCAGCGCCGCGGTTTCTTCTGAGAGTGATTTTGCGATGTAAGTGATAGAGATCCGGCTGTGGCAAACAGCCGGATTTTTTATTGCGCGGCTTCAGCCGGGCGTTCTGCTGCCTGCCGCCACAGCCGGAACATAGGTCAGCACCACGTTTCCGTTCTTGAATGTTCGGCTACCAATAGGCTGCAGCCGAAGGTTCTCGGAGATACCTGCGAAGACGGAATGTCCGGCCCCCAGCGCGACCGGCACGATCACAAACTGAAAGCTGTCCACGAGCCCCGCCTGCGCCAGCAGGCAGACAATGCGGCCGCTTCCCAGCACGACCATATCCCGCCCCTCTTCGCGCTTCAGGGCACGCATGGCCTCGACAGGATCGCTCCCGATCAACCTTGTGTTGTTCCAGACGGCCTTCCGCATCGTCCTTGAGAATACGATCTTCGGCAGGCTGTTCATCGCAACTGCCATGACCGGATCGTTCCTCCTGGCGAAGTCCGTCGGCCAATAGGCCGTCATCAGGTCGTAGGTCCGCCGTCCCATGACAAGTTCGTTTCCGGAACTGGCATTGTCGGCAACGAACCTGTTGAACTCCGGATCGCGATCATGAGCCCAGCTCATGTCACCGCCGCTGTCGGCAAAGTAGCCATCAACGGAAATGCTAAGAAACACACTGAGTTTTCGCATGCTTGTCTCCCGATCCTCCTCCTGCGTCAGCCAAGGACGCAGACGAGAGACCGGTTCCGACAAGGAGCTCGCATTTTATTGAGGCAGCGACTGCCGATCGACCTCCAGGACGCTTATTTGCGTTCTGCGATAGCAGTTGCCCGGGGATACTCTCCATAGAAGCCGCGCCAATTCGCAATGGCGAAGCCGAAGACGACCAGCGCTCCGGCCTGATGCAGCAATCCCCAGTGAAGCGGCACCTGAAACAGCAAGGTGGCGACGCCGATCGCCGCCTGGATCGCGACAAGGGAAAAGAGCACGACGGCACGGCGCGCGTGCGTCGTGGATGGCGCGGAAACGAGTGCGACGATCATGTTGATCAATGTCAGAGCAAACAGCGTATAGGCGCCGACACGATGAACGAACTGCACGGTCTTAGGGTTCTCGAACAGATTGATCCAGGCGGGCTGCTGTATCAGAAGATCGGAGGGGACAAGGGCGCCATCCATCAAGGGCCAGGTATTGTAGCTGAAGCCTGCGTCCAGACCGGCAACCAATGCACCAAGATAGATCTGGAACAGCGCGAAGCCAGCGATGATTCCAGCCCATATGTGCGCATTTCTGGTCGGCGGCGCATCGTCCGAATGCGGCGAAAGCGCGCGCATGATCCACATGCACGATGCGAAGATCAAACAGGCCATAATCAGATGGGTGGCAAGCCGGTATTGGCTGACATCGGTGCGCACCGACAGGCCCGACGAAACCATCCACCAGCCGATTGCTCCCTGAAGACCGCCGAGAGAAAAAATACCGACCAAGGGCCATCGCAGGCGCCTTTCGATCCTGCCCGCTACCCAGAAATAGAAAAGCGGCAGCGCGAAGATGACGCCGATTCCGCGGGCGATCAGCCGGTGCGCCCACTCCCACCAGAAAATACTCTTGAACTGCTCAACGGTCATATCGCTGTTCTGCTGCTGGTACTCAGGAATGCGCTGGTAGAGCTTGAATTCCTCGTCCCATTCGGCAGCGTTGAGCGGAGGGATCACACCATGGATCGGTTTCCACTCGGTTATCGAGAGACCGGAGTTGGTCAACCGCGTCGCGCCCCCGACGATGACAAGACAAAAGAGCGCAAGAAGGACAAGCCCGAGCCAGATGCGAACGGCCCGGCGGTTGCCGTCCTGCCTGCGCACTTGGCGCAAGATGTCCTGTTCAGTGGTGGTGTTCGCGATGGCCATGGATACTCCTTCATTCCACCAGTTGATTTGCCTTAGCGGCTGAGGCAAAACAAGCCCCGTAGCTTTGCGGCATGCCGTCGCGGCGCTCTCCAATCTCCTCCCGGAAGACAATCCATGCCCGTCCGCCTTCGCAAATTCATCGGCACGATCCTCATCATCGTTCTCGTGCTCGCCTATGCGGTGCTGGCAAACACGATCGCGGTTGCCACGCTCGGCGAAGCGCCTTGGTGGGGACAGTTGCTGTATTTCGCGCTGAGCGGCCTGCTATGGGTGTTGCCGGCGATGATCATCATCAAGTGGATGGCCGGCCCGAAACAGCAATAGGCCGTTAATCACGAGATAACGATGATTGTCGGAATAGTTGTCGACCCACGTTCTATAAACCAAATGGATGCTTCCGTTCTTTATCCTCTTCGCTCAGCCATTTTGAGCGGAGAAAACACATGCGGACGCAAAAGCTTCATGTCGATGGCGAGCCGCGTGGCCAGGCCGGACATGCCGACACCGACATTCCTCGACAGAGGGCGCTGGAAGCAAAACTCGTCGCCAAAGCGTTTCATATCGATATCGTCGACGCCATGGAGGCTATCGAACACGAGTGGCGCGCACTTGAGCGAGATGACCTGAATTCGCTGCACCAGGGCTATGACTGGTGTGCGTCCTGGGTCAAGGCACATGGTAACCCCCTCGCCCTTGTTCGAGGCCGATCGGGAGACGAGACCGGATTCATTCTTCCGGTCGAGATCGTTCGGTCGCGCGGCGCGCGGATCGCCAAGTTCATCGGTGCCGACCACAGCAACATCAACACCGGCCTATTTTCGCCCGAGTTTGCCGAGGCGTCCCGGGATATGGATCCGCATCGCTTCAGCGATCTGTTGCGGGCGGCGCTTGGCGGGCGCGCCGATCTCCTCCTGCTGCAGAACATCCCGCTGGACTGGCGCGGTCGTGACAATCCCCTCGCGGTCCTGCCGATGGTACAAAATCAGAACCATGCCTATCAACTGCCCCTCCTCGACACTCTGGAGGCGACGCTCAAGCAGGTAAACGCGAAGCACCGACGCAAGAAATTCCGCGTCCAGTTGAAGCGGCTGGAGTCACTGGGCGGGTTCGACTACGTCGCCGGCGGCGCACCGGAGGAGCAGCACCGCCTTCTCGATCATTTCTTCAAGCAGAAAACCGAACGCTTCAAGGCGATGGGATTGCCCGATGTATTCGCCGACCCCGCGACGAGAGCTTTCCTGCATGGCGCCATCGACAGCAGAGGCGCCGACCCCCGCGCGTTCGGGCTTGAGATGCATGCGATCCGGCTCCGCGGAGAGTCCGACGGCGATATTGCTGCGGTTTCAGGCATCTCCAGAAAGGGCGATCATGTGATCTGCCAGTTCAGTGCCATCGACGAGCGCGTCGCGCCCGACGTGAGCCCTGGTGAGTTCCTGTTTTGGCAGATGATCGCCGGACTGCACGGCAAGGGCGTCAGCCTCTTCGATTTCGGCCTGGGTGACCAAGGCTACAAGCGCTCATGGGCGCCTGTTGAAACCGAGCACTACGACGTGGTTCTACCGATTACGGCACGTGGCGGCGTAAGCGGCTTTGCGCATCGGGCCATCACCCATTGCAAGGCCTACGTCAAATCGCGTCGCGGGCTCTACCGATTCGCTCAGCGAGTGCGTAGGTTGACCCGTGTCTGATCAGGCGGCCTGGCGGGACGCCGCCGCATCAGCGGTATTATCGCCGCCGGACATCAACACGACGCGCTGATAGCCAGCCTCCTCGAAGTCGGTCATCGCGGCCACGAACTCGCTTTCGACAATCTCTGGCATCGAGAGAATGATCTCGACATCCTTGCTGTGCGTCAAGCGGGAAACGCCGGCGACGTTGGCCGCCCCGCACTCGACCAGCACAAGATCGTAAGCCGAAGCCAGCGCGTCGAGCAGCAGAGACAGGCGGTCGGCACCGCGCATGGCCCGGCGCATATCACTGGTGCCCTGCGGAATGATGTGGGCATCAGACGAGCGATCACCATGGATGGTCTCGCCGAACGCCGCCTTACCGCAGAGCAGGTCGGTCACGCCGAGTTCGGAGCGACGCTCCGCCATCAAGTCGGTAGGATGACCGGAGCCCGTCATATCGACGAGAACGACGCGCGATCCGGCAGCGGCCAATTTGCGCGCCAGCGAGACCGTTGCAGCAGAGCCGCCATCGCCGGTGGGCGAGATCGCGATCGCAAGAGGTGCACGACTGCCAATCAGGTAGTCCGCTACCGAGGCCACAGAGAATTCGTTCTCATCGGCGGGGGCCTCCAGCCCGGCAGTCTCCTCCACCGGCTCATCCGCTTCGGCGATCACAGCCAGCATACTCGGTGCGGCGACGCGTTTCGGCGGCTCCGACACTGCGATCCTCTCTTCCTCCGTGCGTTCGCTTTCTTCCAGAATGGAAACCGGGCGAAGCGCACGGCCGCTGAACAACTCGGCCAGCATGATCGCGATCGCGCTCACGATGAACGTCGCCAGGGCAACGACCGTCACGATCGGAACAACCTTGGGAAAATAGGGATCGACCGGCTGGATGGCGTTCGACACGACGCGCGCATCGGCCGGGCTGGAATTCTTGTCGGCGCGTGAAGCTGCCTCGCGATATCGCGACAGATAGGTTTCGAGAAGCTGGCGCTGCGCGGTGGCCTCGCGCTCCAGAGCGTTCAGGCCGACCTCGTCCTCGCCGGCCTGGGCACTGTTGGCCTTGACCTTGTCCGATTGCTGCTCAAGCTCCTTAGCCCGAAGAGACGCAACATTCGCCTCGTTTTCGATGCTCGCCAGAATTTTCTGTGTCTCCTGGCGAATCTGCGTCTTGATGTCGGCGAGCTGAGCGCGCAGGCTCTTCAGCCGGGGATGATTGTTGAGAAGCGAGGTCTGCAAATCGGAAATCTGCGATTGCAGCGCCGATTCCGTTCCCTTCAGGCGCTGGATCGACTGAGAAGACATGATATCCTGGAGCGTATCGGACGGTTCGCCTGATGACAGGGCGTTGCGGACCGACTGGGCGCGTGCCTCGGCATTCGCCCTCTCTGCGCGGACGCGCGTCAATTCTGCGGAAACGTCGTTCAGCTGCTGCGTCGGAAAATTGGTGCCGCCATTCGTCGGCAGCAATCCGTGCGCGGCGCGATACTCCGCCGCCTTCTGCTCGGCGTCATTGACCTTTCGGCGCAGGCTTTCGATTTCCGGTTCCAGCCAGCGCGTCGCTTCCGAATTCGAATCCAGTTTCGCGCCGCTCTGCTTGACGAGGTAGGCAGCCGCCATCGCATTCGGGATGGTTGCGGCAAGTTTTGGATCCTTTGACGTAAAGGTGATGCCGATCACCCGCGAGCCGGGCACCTGATAGACCTGCAGCCGCTCGGTGAACGCGTCGATGACGCGCTCTTCAGGCGGGTTCTCAAGCGGACTCTTCTTGAGATGAAGCGCCACAAGGATATCGCCGAGCGCCGACCGGTTGGAGGTGACATCGAACTCCGGCAGCTCGTAGAGCCTCTGGGTGTTGATGACCTGCTTGATCAGGTCAGCCGATTGAAGGAGCTGTACCTGGCTCGCGATGTTGAGTTCATCGAGCAGCGGACTGGTGCCCGCATCGTTCGTTTGCGCATTGGCAAACGCGGGCGCCCGGGGTTCGATAAGAATACGCGTCTCGCTGCGGTACTTCGGCGACATAATCTTGGCGCCGGTGAATGCGACCCCTGCCCCGAGTACTGTAATCGCCACGACCTTCAGCCGGCGTGCCCAGACGGCACGGACCAACTGCCCAAGATCTATGTCCACATCCTGATGACCCATTACGCCGGACATGCCTGTACTCCAAGAACAAAGGTGCCGTCAGGGTAAATGACTATAGTAACTCAACGGTTAATGCTTACTTCGAGGACCTGAACGACCGACGCGAGGGCAACAGCGAAAAAATGGACGATCTTTACCGGCCATTAACCCTAACGGATCGATAACGACTGCGAAGAAGTCCATTTCCTGTGAGCAACCGCGGATGCCTGTCGCACAGCCCAAGTTTCTGATGGCTTTGAGCCTTGCCGCCATGACTGCGGTCCTGGGCGGCTGCAACAGCTATCAGCCTGCTCCCAGAGCGTTCAACGAAGCAACGATCCAGCCCTACTCTCTGGACAGCGGCGACCGGCTGCGTATCACCGTGTTCGATCAGCCGAGCATGACCAACACCTATACGATCGACCAGGCAGGCTATATTGCCTTCCCGTTGATTGGGCAGGTTCCGTCACGCGGTCGGACGCTCCAGCAGCTATCAGGCCAGATCGCCCAGAAGCTCAAGCAGGGCTACTTGCGGGACCCCGACGTCACAATCGACGTCGATCGCTACCGGTCGATTTTCATCCTCGGCGAAGTCGGCCAGCCGGGACAGTATGCCTATGTGCCAGGCATGACGGTCCAGAACGCGGTGGCGATCGCCGGCGGCTTTAGTGCCCGTGCAAACCAGGGTGGCGTGGATGTAACAAGAAAGATCAATGGCCAGGTCATCACTGGGCGCGTGAACATTTCCTCGGCCATTGTTGCGGGCGACACCATCTATGTGCGCGAACGGCTGTTCTGATCGTTGATGAGCACGAAACGCCCTCTTCGCATTCTTCACTGCTTCAGGTCACCGGTCGGCGGGATCTTCCGCCATGTACGTGACCTGGTGGTGGAGCACAGCAAGGCCGGGCATGAGGTTGGCATTCTCTGTGACAGCTCCACCGGAGGAGAACACGAGGACAGCCTGTTCGACGAAATCCGCCCGTATCTCGCACTCGGCCTGACTCGCGTTCCGATCCGACGCGCCGTCAGCTTCTCGGACCTTGGCGTAATCTGGGACACCTACAAGAAGATCAAAGGTTTGCGGCCGGATGTGTTGCATGGGCATGGCGCCAAAGGCGGCGTGCTCGCGCGGTTGGCCGGCTCAGCCCTGCGGGTAAACAAGTATCGCGTAGCCCGCCTCTACACAGCGCATGGCGGAAGCCTGCACTATTCTCGGTCGTCGCTACTGGGGCAGTTCGTGCTCCGGATGGAGCGCCTGCAGGAATATTTCACCGACGCACTCGTCTTCATCTGCGAATACGAGCGTGACACCTATGCCAAAAGGGTCGGGCGCCCTCACACGGAAACCCGGCTGATCTACAACGGCATCGGCGAACGGGACTTCGAGCTCATCCCCACCCGGTCGGACGCGGTACACTACATTTACGTCGGCATGCTGCGGGACCTTAAAGGTCCCGACCTTTTTGTGGATGCCTTTGCAAAAGCAGAGCGCATCGTCGGACGGCCGCTCTCAGCCCTCATGGTCGGCGACGGACCGGATCGTGACCGGTATCGCGACATGATGGTCGAGCGCGGCCTTGGCAAACGTATCGGAATGCTGCCTGCCATGCGTGTCCAGCAGGCGTTTGCGATGTCGCAGAACCTCGTCGTGCCATCGCGGGCAGAGGCGATGCCCTATATCGTGCTCGAAGGGCTGGCCGCCGGCAAGACGATCATCGCGACCCGTGTCGGCGGCATACCTGAAGCACTGGGCAAGGATAGCTTCGCATTGGTCGCACCTGAAGACTCGGACGATCTTGCGCGCGTCATGGCCGACGCCATTCGCGTACCCGGCTGGCATGACGCCGCAATGCCTCCGATGGAAAAGGTGAAAGCTGTCTTTTCCGCTTCCGTCATGGCGAACGAGGTTCTGAAATTGTACCAGGAACTCCTGGAGCGCCAAGGGCCGCATGGAAGTTTAACCACTTCGTAAAAGTTTCTTAGGGCCTTTCTGCTATTGCCTGCGGTGAAACAGCGGCGGTAGCCTCATGGACAAGGCAGAAAAAAGCGGTCAATTCGATCTGGAAACGTTGCGGAAGCAGGTTTCCGACGTCAATATAACCGATGGCAGCACCCGAGAACCGGTTCCCCAGGAGCCGCTAAACTCGTATGCACGCCAAATTGCCGAGCAATTCAGCGATGGCACGCGCTCCCCCGCGATCATCATCGGCCAGTTCCGCCTGTTCGAGTTTCTCTCACAATTTGCGATCGGACTTGCCGCCTTCTTCGTCTGGCCGGGTGACGGCAGCGAGACATTTTCGGGGCGTGCACTGGTTGCAGCCGTAGCAGCTGCGTTGCTCGTCGTCGCCCTGCAAACCGCCGACAGCTATTCCATACCGGCGCTACGGGCACGAATGCACTTGCTGCCGCGTGCGTTTGCCGCATGGGCGCTCGTCTTTCTGTTGACGACGGCAATGATCGCACTGCTCAGCCATGTCGGCTGGCTGCAGATGCAGGCCTATATCGCGTGGTTTGCCCTCGGCGCCATCGTCCTCCTGAGCTCCCGCTTCCTTGTCGCCTACGGCATCCGCAACTGGGCTCGCAACGGCATCATGGAGCGCCGGGCTGTCCTCGTGGGCGGCGGTCAGGCCGCCAAGGACCTGATCCGTCTCCTCGAGCAGCAGGCCGATAACGACATCCGCATCTGCGGCATCTTCGATGATCGTGGCGAAAAGCGTTCGCCGGTGATGGTCGCCGGCTATCCGAAGCTCGGCACCGTGGCCGAACTTGTGGAATTCACCCGCATAACGCGGATCGACATGCTGATCATCGCCCTGCCGCTCAGCGCCGAAGCGCGTATTCTCCAGCTCTTGAAGAAACTGTGGGTGCTGCCCGTCGACATCCGTCTTGCGGCACACGCGAACCGTTTGCGTTTTCGTCCGCGCGCCTATTCGCATGTCGGTTCGGTGCCGATGCTCGATATTTTCAACAAGCCTATCCGCGACTGGGATTCGGTTGCCAAGCGATGCTTCGATATCTTCTTCGCTCTCGTGGCGCTTGTCCTTCTCTGGCCGGTCATGCTGGCGACTGCCGTCGCGATCAAGGTGACATCGAAGGGCCCGGTTTTCTTCATGCAGAAGCGCCATGGCTTCAACAACGAGATCATCAACATCTTCAAGTTCCGGTCGATGTACAGTCATATGGGCGACCCGACCGGCCGCGCAGCCGTCACCAAGGCGGACCCGCGCGTCACGCCCGTCGGCCGCTTCATCCGCAAATCGTCGATCGATGAATTGCCGCAGCTGTTCAACGTCCTCAGAGGCGATCTGTCGCTCGTCGGGCCGCGCCCGCACGCCGTCCTCGCGCAAGCCCGCGACCGTGCTTTCGGCGATGTCGTCGAGGGCTATTTCGCCCGTCACCGCGTCAAGCCCGGCGTTACCGGCTGGGCGCAGATCAATGGATGGCGCGGAGAGGTCGACAATGACGACAAGATCAAGTTCCGCACGGCCTATGACCTCTACTATATCGAGAACTGGTCGCTGTGGTTTGACCTGAAAATCCTGTTCCTGACGCCGTTCCGTCTGTTCAATACGGAAAATGCCTATTGAGCGCGATCGAGGGGACAAATTCGCGTGTCGCCCATCCGCAGCGGGCGACCCTGCGCCTCATCGGTTCGGCGGCCGTCGCCTTCGGCGTATTCCTTTCCGGCTTCGTCATCGATGAGCCGGCACCCTACGAGCTCTGGATGGCCGGTCTGATCGGTATCTGGTTCATCCTGGGATTGAGGATTTCGCGCTATACCGCCCCACTTCTGGCACTGCTGCTTACCTTCAACGTTGGTGGCATGCTGTCTCTTACGCAGATGAAGGATCTGGCCTCCGGTCCGATGTATGTCGCGGTATCGACTTTTCTGGCACTGACCTCGATCTTCTATGCGGCGATCATCGAAGACAGCCATCGCCGTCTGCCGCTGATCTTCAACGCCTGGGCATTCGCCGCCGTCATCACCTCCTTGCTTGGCATTCTAGGATATTTCCATGCGTTTCCGGGATCCGAGGTCTTCACCCTCTATGACAGGGCGAAGGGCGCATTCCAGGATCCGAACGTCTTCGGCCCTTTCCTGGTACCCCCTTCCCTCTACCTCGTGCACGGCATCCTGACGGGCAAGCTGAAAGCGGCCCCGATCAAAGCAGCCGCACTGCTGATCCTCGCGCTTGGCGTCTTTCTCTCCTTTTCCCGTGCCGCCTGGGGGTTGTTCCTGCTCGCAATCGTGCTGCTTATCTTTGTCATGTTGCTCAAGGAACGAAGCGGCGCATTTCGCCTGCGAATTCTCGTTCTGTCCCTGGCAGCGATCATCATGATGGTGGCATCGCTTCTGATTGCCCTGCAGTTCCCCAAAGTGAGCGACCTCTTCTCGACGCGCGCGCAGCTGGTGCAGCAGTACGACGGTGAACATCTTGGTCGCTTCGACCGCCACCGTATCGGGTTTACGATGATGATGGAGCGGCCGCTCGGCATCGGACCTCTGGTCTTCGGGTCGATCTTCACGGAGGACGAACATAACATCTGGCTGAAAACGCTGACAACCTACGGCTGGCTCGGCTTCGTCATCTATATCAGCATGCTTTGCTGGACTCTCTATCTCGGCTTCAGGAACCTTCTCAAAGACCGGCCATGGCAGCCCTACATCATGATCGCATCGATTGCTGTTCTCGGCCATGCGACCATCGGCAACGTTATCGATATCGACCACTGGCGCCACGTCTACCTGCTCTTCGGCGTCGTCTGGGGCTGTGCTGCGCTTGAGCAACGGCATATTCGCAACCAGATGCCCGGCTTGCGCCGCCAAGCCACTTGCGAACTGCAGCCGCCGCGCTAGACTTCCGTTCATGATCACAGCACCGCAAATGCGTGGCGCACGCGCCATGACCGGAATGACAATCGAGCAACTGGCAGCCGCCTCCGGACTGCCGGCAGCAACCATCCAAACACTGGAGCACGATGAGGCGAGCGGAGAGCCATACGCGCTTCTCGCCGTAAGGCAGGCGCTCGAGGCTGCGGGCATCATCTTCATCGGCAGCGGCAACCACGACGAGGGCGGGCCTGGCGTCAGACTGAGGGCGCGTATAAACGTCGATGAGGGCATTCGACCCGAAAACCTCAACTCCGCCAACGACGACTGATCGGGAACCAAAGCTGAGCTTCTGCGTTTATCCCCGTATTATCAAAATGTTGGGGGTATTGCATGAACCGCACAAACGGCCTGTATTTCATAGTCGGCGGGCTAGGCCCGTATATTCTCCATGAGGAAAGCAAACCGGACGGAATCGAGATGAGCATCGGTAAAAATGGTGTCTCGATCGAGGAGAAGTGAGGCTTAGAGATAGGCCTTGGCAAGGGCGGCAAGCTTCGTTTGATCCTTGACGCCCTGCCGATACAACTGGATGAGTAGCGCGGCTATTTGCTCGGCCTGAGGCGCGTTTCGCGCGAAACCTCGTTTTTCACAGACATCGTCAAGAACATCGGACAAAAGGTCCAAGTCCTCTGAAAAGAGCGGCAGGTCGCGAGGGAAAATCGGGGATCTAAGCATCGCGCCTTATGTCCACCGAGGGCTGACACCGGATCGTCATCGGCCGCCCATCACATAGCCGACGATGCGATCACTATGCGCGTGAACATGTGCCTTATCAATATCCGTTACGTGTAGAAACACTAATGTGAACTCATTGCTCGGGCAACGTCTGGGCGGAAGCCGGCGTGACGACGTGGCCGCAGCAAGTGCCACTGTCGCCGACTTTCAGCTGTGCTCGCGGAACGCGTCTTCAGAAATCCCAATCCTCATCTTCCGTCGCAACCGCCTTGCCGATCACGTAGGATGAGCCGGAACCCGAAAAGAAGTCGTGATTTTCGTCGGCGTTTGGCGACAAGGCAGACAGGATCGCTGGGTTGACCAAGCCTCTGCCGGAAACAGCGCCTCATAGCCCAGGTTCATCAGGGCCTTGTTGGCGTTGTAGTGGAGGAATTTCTTGACGTCTTCCGTCAACCCGACGCCGTCGTATAGCGCTTCGGTGTATTTTGCCTCGTTGTCGTAGAGCTCCAACAGCAGGTCGAATGCGAAATCCTTGACCTGCTGTTGCTTGTCCTTGCCCAGGCGCTCCAATCCTCGCTGGAATTTGTACCCGATGTAGTAGCCATGAACCGCCTCATCGCGGATGATGAGACGGATCATGTCCGCGGTGTTGGTAAGCCGTGCGCGGCTCGACCAGAACATGGGCAGATAGAAACCCGAATAGAATAGAAAGCTCTCGAGGAACACGCTGGCAACTTTCTTCTTCATGGGATCGCCAGAATCATACTGCTCCATGATCAGCAAAGATTTGCGCTGCAGGAACTCGTTCTCATCCGACCAGCGATAGGCGTCGTCTACATCAGGCGTCGAGCAGAGTGTCGAGAAGATCGAGGAATAGGAGCGCGCATGCACCGCTTCCATGAATGAGATGTTAGAAAGAACGGCTTCCTCGTGCGGCGTGGCGGCATCCTCCATCAACCTCACCGACCCGATGCCGTTTTGGATGGTGTCGAGCAGGGTGAGCCCTGTGAACACACGGATCGTAAGCTGCTGCTCGGCGGGCTTCAGGGCGGCCCAGGAGGCAATATCGTTCGACAGCGGCACCTTCTCTGGAAGCCAGAAGTTACCCGTCAGGCGGTTCCATACCTCCAGATCCTTCGCGTCCTCGATCCGGTTCCAATTGATGGCGCGGATGCGGCTCGCCGGCTTGAATTGCATGTTCATAGAGAGATCCTTTGAAACCGGTGTCAAAGCGCGCAGGAAACGCAGCCCTGCACCTCGGTGCCCAACAGCGCCATCTGGCGGAGGCGAATGTAATAAATGGTCTTGATGCCCTTCTTCCAGGCGTGGATCTGACCCCTGTTGATGTCGCGGGTCGTCGCCGTGTCGCGGAAGAAGAGTGTCAGCGAGAGACCCTGGTCGACGTGCTGGGTGGCTGCCGCATAGGTATCGATGATCTTCTCAGGGCCGATCTCGTAGGCATCCTCGTAGTAGTCGAGGTTTTCGTTGGTCATGAAGGCCGCGGGGTAGTAGACGCGGCCGATCTTTCCCTCTTTCCGGATTTCGATCTTCGACACGATTGGATGGATCGACGACGTCGAGTGGTTGATGTAGGAGATCGATCCCGTCGGCGGCACGGCCTGTAGGTTCTGGTTATAGAGACCGGAGGTCGTCACAGCGTCCTTGAGCTTCAGCCAGTCCTCCTGGGTCGGGATGTGGACGCCGGCAGTGTCGAACAATGCCTGCACCTTCTCTGTCGCCGGCTCCCAAAGCTGCTCTGTATACTTATCGAAATATTCGCCGGAGGCGTATTTCGATCTCTCGAAGCCCTTGAAGCTCGCGCCACGTTCAGCCGCGATCCGGTTGGACGCGCGGATGGCATGGTACGTCACGGTGTAGAAGTAGATATTGGTGAAATCGACGCCTTCCTCGGAGCCATAGTAGATGCGCTCGCGGGCAAGATAGCCGTGCAGGTTCATCTGCCCGAGGCCGATCGCGTGGCTGTCGTTGTTGCCCCTCTCGATTGATGGCACCGACGAGATATGGCTCATGTCGGATACGGCCGTCAGCGCCCGGATCGATGTCTCGATCGTCTTTCCGAAATCGGCCGAATCCATTGCCGCGGCGATGTTGAGCGAGCCGAGATTGCAGGAAATATCCTTGCCCATATGCTTGTAGGACAGGTCGTCATTGTATTCGCTCGCCTCGCTGACCTGGAGGATTTCCGAGCAGAGATTGCTCATAGTGATGCGCCCGGCGATCGGGTTTTCCCGGTTCACCGTGTCCTCGAACATGATGTAGGGATAGCCGCTCTCGAACTGGATCTCGGCGAGCGCCTGGAAGAAGTCTCGCGCCTTCATCTTCTTCTTGCGGATGCGGCTGTCGGCGACCATTTCGCGGTACTTCTCCGTCACCGAGATTTCGGTGAACGGCACCCCGTAGACGCGTTCGACGTCATAGGGTGAGAAGAGGTACATATCGTCGTTGTTCCTGGCGAGTTCGAAGGTGATATCGGGTATGACGACACCGAGCGACAGCGTCTTGATCCTGATCTTCTCATCCGCGTTCTCGCGCTTGGTGTCGAGGAAACGCATGATGTCCGGATGGTGGGCGTTGAGATAGACGGCACCCGCGCCCTGGCGCGCGCCAAGCTGGTTGGCATAGGAGAAGCTGTCTTCCAGGAGCTTCATCACGGGGATGATGCCTGACGACTGGTTCTCGATGTGCTTGATCGGCGCCCCGGCCTCACGAATATTGGTGAGCGAAAGCGCAACGCCACCGCCTCGTTTGGAAAGTTGAAGCGCCGAATTGATGGAGCGCCCGATCGATTCCATATTGTCTTCGATGCGCATCAGGAAGCACGAGACGAGCTCGCCGCGCTGCTTCTTGCCAGCATTCAGAAAGGTCGGCGTCGCAGGCTGGAACCGGCCAGAAATGATCTCGTCGACCACGTCGCGAGCGAGTTGCTCGTTGCCGCGCGCGAGCGCGAGCGCGACCATGCAGACGCGGTCTTCATAGCGCTCCAGGTAGCGCTTTCCGTCAAAGGTCTTGAGCGTGTAGCTGGTGTAGTACTTGAACGCTCCGAGGAAGGTCGGGAAGCGGAATTTCCTCGCGTATGCGTGGTCGCACAGGTCGCGCACGAAATTGAACGAATACTGGTCGAGCACTTCGCGCTCGTAATAGCCTTCGCTCACGAGGTAGTCGAGTTTTTCCCTAAGGTTATGGAAGAAGACGGTATTCTGGTTGACGTGCTGCAGGAAATACTGCCGTGCCGCAAGCCGATCCTTGTCGAGCTGGATCCTTCCATCGTCGTCATAGAGATTCAGCATGGCGTTGAGCGCATGGTAGTCCAGCGCGGGTTCGACCTTCACAGGGCGTTCGAGCGTAACCGTGTCCAAAATCGTTCCAATCCGTTTTTGACGTTGGTGACGTCCTCGTCCGTACCCAGGAGCTCGAACCTGTTGAGGTAAGGCACCTGGCATTTTCTGGAGATGACGTCGCCGGCGAGCCCATAGGTCTTGCCGAAATTGCTGTTGCCCGCGGCGATCACGCCGCAGAGGTTGGAGCGGTTCTCCGCCTGGTTGAGGAAGCGGATCACCTGCTTGGGCACGGCTCCCTTGCCGCCATCGCCGCTGTATGTCGGCACCACGAGGACGAAAGGCCGGCGCACGAAAAAGGCTTCATCGGGCAGAACCGGAATACGGACCGCGTCCATCCCCAGCTTGCCGATGAAGCGATGGGTGTTTTCGGATCGGCTGGAGAAGTAGACGATCTGCCCCATCGGCGGTTCCCCGGTCAGGCAAGCGCGCTGATCATGTCGGGACGGAAGCCGGCCCAATGCTGTTCGCCTGCGACGACCACGGGGACCTGGCGATAGCCAAGACCCTGGACGAGTTCATAGGCCAGGGTATCGGTTGAAACGTCGACGATCAGGTATTCGATGCCGTGCCTATCGAGCGCGCGCGTGGTCGCGGTGCACTGAACGCAGGCAGGCTTGCTGTAAACGGTGATGTTCATTGGTATCCTCGTGTTTCGATGGCATGAAAGGTCGTTCGGGCATCCGCCGATGCTCGTGCGATGAGACGGAAAAAACAGGTGTCGCCTGCGGTCAGACGCTAAGCGGCCATCACTCGTCCTGATACGGATTGGAACTCAAGACATGGACTTCACCCCGAAGTTGGCTGATCGCGAGATCTCGGGGGCAGCGGGCACACGCGGATTCATTCCGCAGCACAACGCGACCTTCCGGACACCCCGCCCGTGGACGTTTCTGATCGAGGCAGGTCTCCTGGCTTACGGGTCGTCGCGTCCATCCTCGCCTTCCCGAAACCTTCCGGCTCCAGTGGCTTTCCCAGATGGATGCTCGCCGCTTACAGTTGCGGGGGCAGCTCCGGCATTGCGGAGTCCATCATGGGCTACCGCGCACCGTATTCCCGTCTTAGCCTCCAATCCTTGCGAATCGAAGGAACCTCGAACACTATATATAGTAGACAAGGTTAGATTCCCGTCAACGACTATGATCAACGGTCGACAAGATCGGTGGGATAAGCGGTACGGGGCGGCGGGAAGACGCCGGGATTTCCCCGGCGTCTCATCCGGTGGAAAGATCGTCAGACGCCGGCGGCCGACAACGTTCCGTGGCTGGTCAAGCGGAGCAGCCTCGCCGCTTCGACCATGTTGACTAGGGCAGGCTTGACCTCTTCCCATTTGCGGGTCTTCAGGCCGCAATCGGGATTGATCCACAACTGCGTATCATTGAGACGCCGCCTCGCCAGGTCGAGCAGTTCCGTCATTTGAGCGACATCTGGAATCCGCGGCGAGTGGATGTCGTAGACGCACGGACCGTTCTCGTTCGGTAGTCCTGGTGCTGGAAGACGTCGAGAAGCTCCATTTTCGAACGCGAGGTCTCGATCGAGATGACATCGGCGTCCATGGTCTCGATGGAAGCCATGATATCGTTGAACTCCGAATAGCACATGTGCGTGTGGATCTGCGTCTTGTCGGAAACGCCGCTCGAGCATATGCGAAACGCCTCAACCGCCCAATCGAGATAGGTGCCCCGATCGCCTTTCCGAAGGGGCAGGTCCTCTCGAAGCGCTGCCTCGTCGATCTGGATCATCGCAGTACCGGCTTCCTCCAGGTCGGCAACCTCGTCACGGATTGCAAGAGCGATCTGGCGGCATACGGCGCTGCGAGGAAGATCATCGCGAACGAACGACCAGTTCAGGATGGTTGCTCCATTGGCGTATCGCAGGTGGATGTCACCTCTCAATCAGAACGGATTGACGTAATTGGTGATGGCGATCTGGCGCAAGAGTACTTTGCGGATCACCTGCGCAGCCTTGACATGATCCGTGAAGATGGCCGCAGTACCAGTGCTTCCTGCGGGCAGTTTGGCTGCGAACGCCGCGTCGTCGAGCCTGATCCTGACCACGAACGGCACGGTCTGGATCAACTCGGAAGAGACAGCGGCGCCTGAAACTTTCGTCTGTCCGGTGGCCACCGCTTGCAAGACGCTCTCAACCTTGCCGGAATAGACCTTGCCTGGCATGAACTTGAACGTCGCTTCGACCGGCTGACCGGGCTCGATGTAACGGGCATTGATCTGCGGCACCTCCATGCCGATGATCGTGTCCGACGTATCGATGAACGCCATTGCCGGCGAAAGCGGCAGATTGGTGACACGCGCTCCGGTTCGTAGAGCTAGATTGGTCACGTATCCGTCAGCCGGAGCACGAACGACAGTTTTTTCCAGGTCCCACTTCGCGGCCACAAGCTCTGCCTGCAGCTGTTCGACCTCTGCCTGGCGTTGCTCGACGTCGAAGGCTCGACCCGCGCCACTTGTCTGCAGTCGTGTGGTTTAAGAAAGACGGAGCTGCTGCAGGTCCAGTTGTGCCTGCAGCGCATCCACCTTTGCCTTGAGGGGCACAGCGTCGATCGTGAAGAGAACGTCACCTGCCTTCAGCGGTGTATTTGGTTTAACGGGAACCTCGACGACTTCGCCAGCAACATCCGGAACGACGGCGACGGAGTTGCGGACGACAAGCGCTGTTCCTTGAGGCGCACCCCAGTTCATAGGGATAAACAATCCAACGAGCAGCAGGAGAAGTACCAGAACCGGCGAAACCTTCCAGAAAAGGTTGAACGGTATGATCCGGAATTTGACGAGGCAGAAGAGGATTACCAGGTAGACGTTCAGGAGGACGACGATCATTGGTGGGTCTCCGCCTTCCGAACACGGGGAACGTCAACGTAGGCCCAGATCAATACGATGGGCCATAGCGCAAACCCAAGCAGCAATGTCACCCAGCCCCCGACAGTTACCGCCTGGGTCCAGGGGTGGTTGCGGCGTTTCGCAATCATTCCCGGCAACATGGCGAGAAAAACAATCACGAATGTCGTGCTCAAGACCAGCACTATGAGGACGATCCAGGCGAAGAAGTCGACCAGTTGCATGATATGATCCTCTAGGCACGGAACGGTCGGTCATGTGGCTGACATAACCGACGGCCTCTTGTTGTTGCCGAACCCCAAATCCACTTCCATTGTGAAGCTGCAATCAGGGAGCGGGCTGGGCCTCAGGGAAGGTCCACGTCCCGTCCAGGACGTCTGTTTTCGGTCGATAGAGGCGCACCATGTAGTTCCAGCCGCTCTTGATCGGCAGACAATTGTCGATGTTGCGGCTGCATCCGCCGAACTGAACGGTCACAGCTCCATCAGGCGCCTTCTTGGCGGTGATGTTATTGATGTTGTAAACGCCGAGGGCGTTCTTTTCGTAGTAGCCCTTGGCATTGTAGAGGCTGATAGACCAGAAGCCATCGACGGGGACGTCCCTGGCCGTGAGTTTGTAAACGGTCTTGCCATCGTTCTTTGGCGGCACGACGTTGAGGTAGAGAGCATCCTTTTCCGGGTTGCCTCCCCACGCGGACGCCGAGCCGATGAGCCGGCGGACTGGGTCGACGTCTTCCTTTCTGCCGAACATGCCCTTGGTATCGGGAAGCGTGTCGGCCAAGACGAGGAGTGCCTTTCGCACCTTTGCCTGACTGAGCGGATCCCAATGAGGTACCTCGAACGTGCCGCTTCCGGCCGGTTGCTCAACTTTTATGGCGTCCTGCAGCGCATGAACGGCGGCAACGTCTTTTGGGTCCTTGGGATCGACAAGAGTGCGCACGCCCAACAGAACGTAGCGGGTGCCGACATTGTCCTTCGAAAGAACATGCACGCCCGGCTCGTAGGTCACGTCCTGTGTGTACTGGTCCTCGTTGATGACCTGCATCGACATGAAACGCTCGTGGGCATCGGGTAAGGTGACCGTGACCGGGCCTTGATCGAGGTCAAAGACCCCCGCAGAGTAGAGCGTATCGCGGTTCAGCCGGATGACCGTCTGTTTCTCGATAGTCGCTGGCTCGCGACGATGAAAGAACTTTCCGAAGCCTCCGTCTTTGACAATGCTGCTGAAATACAGATCGCTTTCGGCGCGTGGGAAGGTTTCGGCGGTCACCGCAACCGTGTCTGCCGCCAAGACCACGACGCTTTGCAACGCAGCGATGGACAACGCGGCGATAGCGATAAACAGCTTGTCGGTCATAGAAGGCCCTCCAGTTTCGCAGGTGTCGGTGCACCTTAGAGCCGCTCTACGACTGCGGAAGTACGTAACAGTAACATTTACGCAAATTTCGGGGAGACTGTTCCCGTGTGCCGGACGGCCAATAGCGCCGGCCGTCGAATCCGGCCGCCGGCAGTGGAAGCGTCGTTGGAAGCCATTCCTTCTCTCAACCGGTGCCCACGTCGTAGATGCGGCCCGTCAGCCAGGCCGGCCAGTCACGTTCGAAGAACGACTTCGAATCCTCGTCGAACGTCCGGTTGGGGCGTGTCGAAATGGCCATAGCGTCGCCGTCGAGGCGAACGACAATCTGCTCGTCGCGATGCTCCGGCCGTTCCTTCCTGAAGCAATACTCCCGTAGCGGCCCGGAGCTGACAAGCGGAAGAGACTCCCCATCGGGATCGCATATCGCTCGGGCGCCACGGCTGCCGCCGCCATTGTTGATGAAGAAGTCCAAGGCGCTGAGCACCGCCTCGGACGCCAGCGCCATCTGCTGCCATTGCAACGAACGGGCGGCTTCTCCGCCGCGGGCGTATGCAATTCCCTTCCTGCGGATTTCGTCATTGAGGCGACGGGCCTCGATCAGCGCATCGCCAACGCTTTCACTGCCACATATCATGCCTGCCCGGTCGCTCATTCGAGCTTGAACCTCGGACCGGACCGATTTCACGCTGAGCGCGCTGTCAGGCTGGAGCACCATGAGAAGCTGGGCAACGCCCACATCCGCAGCAGCACGCACGTCCTTGGTCGAGGCCACCTTCGCCCGTCCGCTCGCTCCAATGTGCTCCGCCGCCCGCGTTCCGAAGACCTGGCCGGCATTCAACGCCGCGCCGCCCGGACGGGTGACACCGTGTGTTCCTGCCGCTTCGCCAATGGCGTAGCATCCCGCCAGATTGCTCCGTCCCCAGGTGTCCACCATGACGCCGCCATTCATGTGCTGATTGTTGACGGCAAACTCCAGAGGCGCCTGGGCGATGTCGACCTTGTAGCGTCGATAAAGCTCGATAGAGAGAGGGTTCATCTGCTTGAGACGGTCGATCGGCAAATGCTGATCGGCCCCGGCCTTGGCGAGATAACGGCTTACGTCGACGTCGAGCCGATCGAGGCTGAACGGAAGATCTCCAGGAACCGGAAGCGGATTTCGGTTGAAATCCATAAAGACGCGTCGTCCCGCAGCGCTCTCGCGATGGATCGCCAGGTCGACCAGGCTGGACCCGAAATCAAGCATTCGCGTCGCGTGGAAGGGCCATTGATAGCCCTTGCGAAAGACGTTCGACGCCAGTTCCTGCGTGCTCCGGTAGTAAGCAGCCAGGAAGTGTTGTTCCGTACCGTCGGCGTCCACAGAGTAGATGTGCGGGATTGCCTGGACGTATGTGCCGGAAAGGTTCCAGGGAAAGCCTTCGCGTCTGGTTCCAATGCCGAACTGGCTTTCCGTGAGATTGACCAGTTCCACGCCAGCCTCAAGGGCAAGCCCCAGCGAGCCGAAGCAGCCGTTCGGATAGACGCTGTCGCGGTATAGTTCGCCGGGTCCTCCGGCCGCGAGAACGACGACCGCGCATACGTACAATGCAAGGCCAAAGGGATTGTCCTCCGTTCGATCGCTGGCACGCATTGCAAGGACGCCCACGACGCGGCGTTCCACGCCATCGACGTCCGTCAGTATCTTAACCACCGTGGTCTGGTTGTAGAACGGCACGCCCAGCCGGAGGGCCTCTTCTGCGAGAACCTTGACCATCAGACGCGAGGTTCGCGGACCGCAACTGGTGGCCCGGCCCACTTCGTCGTGATCGGTTTGATACCTTAGCGTCCCGCCCAGTGGATCTTGCGGCAATGGCAGTCCTAGAAACTGAAGCGACGCCATCATCCTCGACGAACCGACGGCCTCGACGTAGGCGGTGTCCTCGTCCATCGCGCCACCGCCGCGTACCGCTCGGGCCATCGCCTTGTAATTATCTCCCTGGTCGGCGGTGTTCGCCGTGTGGAGCGTCTGCTTGTCGGACCCCGAACAGGCCGACGTGCCGCCCCACGCGCTCTGGCTCAGGATAGCCACGTCGTCGCCTCGCCGCTTCATTTCCACAGCCGCACGCAGCCCCGCAGCGCCGGATCCTACGATGACGCAGCCGGCACGATAGACTGGAGTTGCAATGCCGGCCAGGTTGGCCGTTTCCGATGAAGGCGTTTCCGGAGGCAGGCGCGGCATGTCCACGTCCGTCAGGGCGTCGAGAATGGATTGCGGAACGTCGATCTTCATTGGCTGTCAAAATCCTTGCGGAACGGATTCCCAGAAGTTGTCGCCGACCGTCGATCTCAAAGATGCGTCGGCCAGCATCGTAGATGCCATGGGTTAGGGCTCACACGAGAGGGATGTCGACCCAGCGCTTCAGACGCGAGGACTCCATGCAGGCGTCGACGATCTGGCAGATGTGGTGGCCGGTCTCGAACGTGGGCCACATGGGCGTGCCGGTCGCGATCGAGCGCACCACCTCGGCAACTTCGATGATCTTGCTTTCGTTGTAACCCAACGCGAAGTTCGGAAGTGGAAGGAAGGCCCTGAACGTGGGGTTTTCCGGACCTACATCGATCTCCCGGAAGCCGCAACGGCCTGTCCGATCGTCGTTCGAATAGAAGCGGAGGCGGTTTACCTCGTCATATGTGTAGGCGAGACTACCTTTCGTTCCGTACACTTCGTAAGTCTGCTTGAATTTCCGACCTGTGGCGACCCGGCTGAAGTCGACGATTCCGCTGGCGCCGTTTTCGAACCGGCAGAGAAGATTCGTCGCATCTGGGTTGGTGACGTCCGCCCATTCTTCCGTGCCGTTGAGCTTCACCTGCTCGCCGTAGGCCAATCCTCGCACGATCGGGCGACGTGGCGTCAGGATCAGATTGTCCGCAATCAGGGAGCTTACGCGGCCGACCAGGAAGTCCATGAAGCTGAAGACATGCGAACCGGTGTCGCCCACGATCCCGGTCGGCGCAAGCTTCCCGTCGGCGCGCCACATGAAGGGCGCATTCGGATCCCCATACATATCCACGTGCTGGCAGCCGCGGAACATCTTGATCTCGCCGATCTCGCCCGCCTGGATGATTTCCTTGGCCAGGTCGTGGACTGGGTTGCGAGGAAACGCGTGCCCCACTCGGGTGATGACGCTTTTCTCCTTTGCGATATCTGCCAGCTCCCGCGCTTCCTGCGCCGTGTTCGCCAGTGGCTTCTCGCAGTAGACATGCTTTCCAGCCAGGAGCGCGGCCTTCGCCACCTCGTGGTGAAGGTTGTCCGGCAGGCAGATGTCGATCAGGTCAATCTCGGGATCGGCGACGGCGACCTTCCAGTCCTGAATAATTTTGGCACCAGGCGCCCGCTGGGCAAGATCCTGCGCTGCCTGCGGGTTGGCTTCGACCAGGACGACGACCCGCGCGATTCCGCCAGAGACGCCGAAGAAATGGGGAAACGTCTGGTAGGCCATCGTGTGAACTTTGCCCATCCAGCCCGACGCCCCGAGCACCGCGACCTTGATTTCTCTCATTACTGCCACTCCTCTGAAATCCGATCCGCCGTCCAAGCGGACGTTGCGTGTCAAGCGGGCCAGCCCCGCGCCGAGCCTAGCGGATGTTCGTGCGTGCTCTCGGCCGGGTATCGTTGCGCTCGTAGGCGAAGATCGCGGACGGAAGCGGGGGCAACCCCCGGATCAAATCCGATCCCTTCTCCCCGACCATGATCGTAGGCGCATTGGTGTTGCAGGATGGAACGCGCGGAATGACGGACGAATCGCAGACGCGAAGGCCCTCGAGGCCGTGGACCTTGAGATCGAGACCGACAACAGCCTCGGGTCCCGTTCCCATCTTGCAGGTGCCGACGGGATGGTGATCGGTTTTCGCGTTCGCGCAGCCGTAGTCGAACAGTTGCTCGTCGGTCATCACTTTCGGCCCAGGCAGACGCTCAGCCATGACATATGGCTTGAGTGCCGCCTGCTGCATGATCTCGCGAGCGATCTTCAATCCCTCCAACGACATCCTCTTGTCGTGGGGATCGGACCAGTAGTTGGGATCGATCAGAGGAGCCGCGCTAGGGTCGGCCGAGGACAGCCGCACGGTGCCTCGCGACCTCGGGTGAAGATAGGCGGAGTTGAGCGTCACGCCAGCATTCTTCAAACGTTCGACACCCGCCTCGATTCCCGAACCCAGGCCAAGGTGGAACTGGATATCGGGAGAACGTGCATCGGGGTCTGCGTACCAGAATCCGCCCGTTTCAAAGAGCGACGATGCGACCGGGCCGGTGCGGAACAGAACATACTGGATACCAGCCCAAATGGTCCGATGTAGCTTTGCAACCCCATCGTAGGTATGGTCCCCCGTGCACTCGGAGATGACGAACAGATCGAGGTGGTCCTGAAGATTCTCCCCAACACCGGGAAGATCGTGAAGCACCTTGACGCCTGCTGATCGAAGATGGTCAGCCGGCCCTATCCCCGACTGAAGGAGGAGTTTTGGCGATCCGATCGCACCGGAGGACACGAGTACCTCGCGTTCGGCAAGGACAATCTCAGAGCCGCTCTGCGTCACAATCTCGACGCCTGTCGCGCGCGAGCGTTCCAGAACAATGCGGGAAACGCGCGCACCAGTGCGGATCGTCAGGTTCTTGCGGTCCTTTATTGGCATGAGGTATGCCAGGGAGGCCGAGGATCGCCGGCGGTTGCGCTGCGTAAGCTGATAGAAGCCAACTCCAGCCTGCTGCCGGCCGTTGAAATCGTGGTTGTACGGTATGCCGAGCTCCTGGCCCGCACGGATGTAGGCGTCGCAGATCGGCAAAGGGGAGACCGGCATCGAGACACCAAGCGGCCCGCCATAGGAATGGTAGTCGTCCGCGAAGCGCTGGTTATCCTCGGCGCGCTTGAAATAGGGCAATATCGCGCGGTAGTCCCAACCGTCGCAGCCGTCTTCGCTTGCCCAGAGATCGTAATCCGCTGCGTTTCCGCGTGTGTAGAGCTGGGCGTTGATCGAGGAGCCGCCGCCGATCACCTTCGCCTGGGTATAGCGCAGAACCCGGCCCTTCATGTGCTTCTGCGGGACGGTTTCCCAACCCCAGCTCGCGACGCCCTTGGTCATTTTCGCAAAGCCCGCCGGCATGTGGAAGAGAGGGTTCCAGTCACCGCCGCCTGCCTCGAGCAGCAGCACGTTGACGGTTGGGTCTTCGCTCAACCGGCTGGCAAGCACGCATCCTGCCGGACCGGCTCCCGTGATGATATAGTCGAAACGCATTTTGCTATCCTATTGAAAGCGAATGATTGACAGACGGCCACCACAGCCGGGGCAACCGAACTTCACGACTGCAAATCCCTGGATGCGATGTGATCGGCAACACGCAACGCCTGGCTGGCGACGGTCAGAGCCGGATTCACCGCCGCAGAGGTCGGCAAGCAACTGGCGTCGACGACGAAAAGGTTTTCGTGGTCGTAAGAACGGCAGTAGGGATCAAGGGGCGCCGTCGTTGGATCGTTGCCGATCCGGATCGTTCCGCACTGATGAGACGGCGTGCGTTTGTCGAACGGCCTTGACAGCACGATCGGGAAGCCAATCGATTTCAGGATTCCCTTCAGCTTCGCAACAAGTTCTAGATGTGAGGACCAGTTGCTCCGCTGCCATTGGAGGACGATGCGGTCACCGTCGACCATGACGCGGCTGTCTGGATTGGGAATGTCTTCACTCATTGCGTAGAAATCGATGGCGTGGCCCGCGATGATATCCAGCACCCACTCTGGAACATGCGGTAACGAGCCCTTGAGGACCCGTCCCGATATCCGTCCAAGGAGTTGAACATTGCCCAGCGGCGGCCCGCCATTCCCGTCCGACAGATAGAAATCGTTGAACGCAAATGTCTTCTGATAGACCGACGTGTTCTGGAAACTTGGCGACACGCCAATGACCGCGGACGCGTTGTGGTTCATGAAGTTGCGGCCGACCTGGTCGGACGAGTTCGCCAGACCGTTCTTGTAGCGCTCGTTCGCCGAGCGCAGTAGCAGCGCCGAAGACTGAACCGCGCCAGCCGAGAGAATGACCATATTGGGGGTGACGGTGACCTCGTGCCCGTCCTTGATGTAGGTTACGCGCCCGATACGACCGCCATGCGCGGTTTCGAGCTTCGTTACGCGTGCATTGGTCTCAAGCCGGACGTTTGCATGCTGAAGCGCGACTTCGAGCGCCGCCGTCTCGGCATCCATCTTCCCGTCGCGCGAATTCGGATGGGCATCCCACGGCGTGCGCGCCTTCGATAGCCATGCCTCAATGTCCACTCCCAACGGCAGCGAGGACGGATGCAATCCCCTGCTCTTCAGCCGGGCGCGAACGTCGGCGATCGGTGACTCGTCCGGAACCGGGGGGAATTCGTAGGCAAGCGAGTGGTGGGGCTCCGTTGGGTCCTCACCCAAGGTGCCGCGAACATGATACAGGCGCTCGGCCTTGCTATACCAGGGCTCCAGCGCTTCATACGGAAACGGCCAGGCAGGCGAGACACCTTCCCGGTGCTGGATCACTTCGAAATCCTCCCGCCGGTAGCGGGACAGCACGGCGCCGTAGAACTTCGAGTTTCCTCCGACATTGTAGTAGTTGCCGGGATTGAACCCCTTGCCGTTTGCCTCGTACCAGGTTTCCTTCGGTCGAAAATGTCCGCGCTGGAAGATCGCGCGTTGGTCGCGGTTTACCGGAAGATCGGCGATATAATCGCCGGCCTCGAGGATCAGGATCTGGGCGCCGGTCGTTGCCAGGCCAACTGCGACCGTGGAGCCACCCACGCCGGAACCGATTATGACGATGTCTGGTGTACCGCTCATCTTGTTCCTCGACGTCACGCGATCCGGATCTGCGTTTGCGGATCGAAGAAGACTGCCTTGTCGAGATTGAACGCCAGGCGTGCCGTCTGGCCGGCGTTAATACGCGCGTCCGCGCGCAGACGGGCAACAACTTCTTTTCCGCCTAGCTTGGTGACGGCGAAGGTGTCTGAACCAGCCGGCTCCACAACCTCGATCAGGCAGTCGCTTTCCGCGATCGTGCGGGCGTTCCTATCCGCGCCCTCTGGATCAGTCAGCGCCTCCGGCCGGATACCGAATACAACCTGTCTACCGGCGTGAGCAGCCAGAGCATCCTTTCCAGGCGCCACAGGAAGCTTGACCAGATCACCGCTGGCTCGTGCCAGGCAAACTGAGAGGCCGCTCGAATCCTTCTCGATCGTTCCCGACAGAAGGTTCATTGCGGGTGAGCCCATGAAATCGGCGACGAACATGTTGGCCGGATTGTTGTAGATTTCCGCAGGCGTTCCGAACTGCTGGACGATGCCGTCCTTCATGACCGCAATCTTGGTGGCAAGCGTCATGGCCTCGATCTGGTCGTGCGTGACGTACACGATCGTCTTGCCGGTTGCCTGGTGGAGACGCTTGATCTCGATGCGCATGTCGACGCGAAGCTTTGCGTCGAGGTTCGACAGGGGCTCGTCAAACAGGAAGAGCTTCGGATCGCGCACCAGTGCCCGCCCCATGGCAACGCGCTGACGCTGGCCGCCCGACAACTGGCTCGGCTTGCGATCCAGCAGATGGCCGATCTGCAGCACCTTGGCCACCTTGTCGATGGCCTTCTTGCGCTCCTCTGCCGGTACGCCGCGCATCTCCATGCCGAAGGATATATTCCCGGCGACCGTCATGTTGGGATAGAGCGCATAGCTCTGAAACACCATGGCAATGTCGCGCTTTGAGGGATGCAGATCGGAGATGGTACGGCCATCGACCTGGATGTCACCTTCTGTGATGGACTCCAGCCCGGCAATCGTGTTGAGCAGCGTAGACTTGCCGCAGCCGGACGGTCCGACCAGTACCAAGAAGCCGCCCTTTTCCAGTTGGAGGTCGATGCCCTTGAGGATATCCAATGCGCCGAAGCGCTTTCTAAGACCGGATATTTCGAGAAAAGCCATTGGATTATCCTTTGACGGCGCCCGCCATCAGTCCGCGAACGAAGTAGCGGCCGGCGAGAATGTAGACGAGGAGCGTAGGCATGGCGGCGATCATCGCCGCGGCCATGTTGACGTTGTATTCGACGACACCGGTCGAGGTGTTGACGACGTTGTTGAGCGCGACCGTCATCGGCATGGACTCGCCGGTGCCCGCATAGGCGGAGGCAAACAGGAAGTCGTTCCAGATGTTGGTAAATTGGTAGATCACGGTCACGACAATGATCGGCAGCGAGTTCGGCAGCATGATCCGCCGGAAGATCTGGAAGAAGCCCGCGCCGTCGACCTGGGCGGCCTTGACCAGTTCGGTCGGGAAGGCCTCGTAGTAGTTGCGGAAAAACAGCGTCGTGAAACCGAGACCGTAGACGACGTGAACGATGACAAGATTGACCGTCGGATTGCCGAAGCCGAGTGACATGCCGATGTCGTTGCGCAGCGTGTTGCCGAAGCGGCCGAGAGATCCAAGAATGGTCGCCATCGGCAGCAGCACCGACTGGAACGGGATGAAGCAGGCAAACAGCATCAAGCCGAAGACCAGCGTATGACCGGGAAACCGCCATTTGGTCAGCACGTAGCCATTGAGAGCACCGAGCAGCGTCGAGATCGCAACCGCTGGAACCACCATCTTGATGGAATTCCAGAAGTAACCCTTGATGCCGGCGCAGGTCAGGCCGACACAGGTCTCACCCCATGCCTTGAACCAGGGATCAAGCGTCGGAGCCTTTGGCAGCGACAGCATATTGCCGTTCTGGATCTCGTCCATGGTCTTGAACGAGGTCACCAGCATCACGAACAGCGGCATCAGGTAAATGATCGCGAAGACCGTCAGCATGCCATAGATGAAGACACGGTTGAACAGTCGTCTACGTGCCATTGAGGCACCGGAAGAAGTCGAGGTAACGGCGCTCATCGCGATTTCTCCCGCAGTTCGGAATAGAGGTAGGGAACGATGATCGCGGAGATGGTCATCAGCATGATGACCGCGCTCGCCGAGCCCACCGCCATCTCGTTGCGCTTGAATGTGTATTCGTACATGAAGTTGGACGGCAGCCAGGCAGAGCCGCCGGGTCCGCCTGATGTCAGCGCCACAACAAGGTCGTAGGACTTGATCGCCATGTGAGCGAGCACGATGAAGGCTGACAGGAACACCGGTCTGAGAAGCGGAATAATGATACGCCGGTAGAGCTGGAGCGTGGTTGCACCATCAATCTGCGCCGCCTTCATGATCTCGCCGTCGATGCCGCGCAACCCGGCAAGGAACATTGCCATGACAAAGCCAGAGGCCTGCCAGACGCCGGCGATCACGACGGTGTAGATGACGAAATCCTTGTTCTTGATCCAGTCGAAGTGGAAGCTCGTCCAGCCGAAATGATGCAGCGTCTGCTCAAGACCGAGACCGGGATCGAGGAACCACTTCCAGGCGACTCCGGTGACGATGAAGGACAGCGCCATCGGATACAGGAAGATTGGCCGCAGGAGGCCTTCGCCGCGAATCTTCTGATCAAGCAGGATCGCCAGAAACAGACCGAGCGCCAGGCAGATGCCAATATAGTGGAAGCCGAAAATGCCCATGTTGGTGATCGAGGTGTACCAGCTCGACGGCGGATCGTTCTCGAACGTCCAGCGCCAAAGCCGTTGATAGGCGCGTGGCCCGGTCAGCGCATAGGACGGGAAGGTCTTGGAATTGGTGAAGGACAGATAGACCGTCCAGACAATGAAGCCGTAGACGAAAACGAGTGTGATGACGAAGCTCGGCGCGAGTACGATCTTCGGCAACGCATCCTGCAGACGCGTTCGCATTGAAATGGACGTCTCGCGCCGCGGTGTGACATCGGGTTTGGTGGTAGCGAAAGTGCTCATGAATTCATCCCCTCCCAAGGGGTCGTCCGTTGCCGAGGTCTCCCCCGCTTCGCGGGGAAGACCATGGTCGACTGTGCCTACTTGGCGTCGTCGATTGCCTTGACGAGTTCTTCGACGGCCTGGTCGGAGGTCGTGATCTGGCCATGAACGAACTTCGACACGACGTCCTTGTAAGCGTTGGCGACTGCCGGGGGAGCGCCGTAGCCCTGTGCCAGCGAGCCGAACAGCGTGCCGCCTTCGTTGGCAGCCTTGAGATCGGCAATACC